>NZ_JBFUHO010000002.1:0-367485 GCF_056402355.1 Variovorax sp. P4_B11 | reverse complement strand
GTCGCACCCGCAGGCACCGGCGCCGGGGCCACCGCCTCGCCGGGCCGCGACGCGACGCTGAATGCGCTCATGCGCCCTTTCACCTGGTAGCTCTGAGGCTGGTCCGCCGCGCCTTGCCAGCTGGCCTCGATGCGTTCGACCAGGCCGCGCGGCTGGTAGGCCTCGATCTGCTCGCGGGTCGCATCGCCCAGCGGCAGCCGGTCGGCGATCAGCGCCAGTGCCGCGAGGTCGAGCCGGTCGGCACGCAAGGCGCTGCGTTCGGCGCTCCGGCCCTTGGCCTCCGAATGCTGGAACCACAGATTGCCGCCGGGCCAGCGCATGTTGTCGGCGGTATCGAACTGCAGCCGGCTGGTGGCGAACTCCAGCGTGCCGTCGTCGCGCCTGCCGGTCAGGCGTCCGGTCACGTCGCGCAGCACCAGCGGCTCGAGCGCCTTGCCCAGCGAAGCGTCGATGCGGGTCAGCGCCAGGTCGGCCGCGCCGCCCGTGAATTCGCCGTCGTTGACGTCGGCCCAGATGCGCAGGCCGCCGGCGGCTTCGCGGATCCGGCCATCGAGGTCGACGTAGCGGCCGAGCCGCGTGACATCGATATAAGGCAGGTCGGCGTAGACCTGCCCGTCCCAGGTGCGCCAGTTGCCGCTGCGCACCGACAGCAGCGGCTGGCGGAACTGGCCGCGCAGCGTGATGCGCTCGCCCCAGCCGACCGGCGGCGTGGCGTCCAGGCGCATGGCGTGGCTGCGGGCCCCGTTGCGGGCCACGAACTGCACCTCGGTCAGCAGCAGCGGCGCCGTCTTGCGCTGTTCGTCGGTCCAGCGCACGGTGCCGCCCTGCACCACCACCTCGCGCTGGGCGAAGAACCAGTCGGCGCCGTCGCCGCCGCCGCTGGTGTCGCTCGACATGTCGAGCCCGGCGATATGGAGCTTGCCGAGCGCATCGCGCCGGACCTCGACCTGCGGCCGCTCGATGTAGAGCTGCTCGAAGCTCAGGTTCCAGAGCGAGCGCGGCGACACGCTGGCCACCACCCGCTCGAGCCGCAACGCCTCCTGGCTGCGCTTGTCCATCAGCACCAGATCGCGCAGCTCGACCGTGGGAAAGAAGCCGCCCGAGCGGGCGCTGATGGAACCGATGCGAACGGGAACGCCGATGGCCCGCGTGGCCTGCGCCTCCAGCGCGCCACGGTAGTTACCGATTCGCGGCACAATCCAGAGATGTAGGACAACGACTGACAGCGCAAGCAGGAGCCATGCACCGATCAGCAAACCCAACAACCAGCGCGCCGTCGCAGCGGTGATCTTGAGCAGACGTGAAGGGGAAGACGTCGTGTCGTTCATTGAGGATCGCGCTGTGTCAGGAATTATGACCGCCAGCTCCCAGCCGGGTTCCACCGCCGCCGATGCCGCCGTGCTTCGGTCGCCGCCATCATCCGATTCGCCGCCCTTGTCGGCATCTTCCCGCTTCGTTCAGCGATTGCGCCGCCGCTATGCCGGCGAGCTGTCGCTGCTGCCGCCGGGCGAACCCCTGCGCCCCCACATGGCCGAGGCCTATCGGGCCCTGCGCGGTCGCGGCGACAACGCCGCCGACGCGCTGCGCATCGTGCGCCAACTGGTGATGGAGCGGCTGGTCACGCTCGACTGCGACCGGCAGGCGCCGCTGGCGGTGGTCACCACCGCGGTCACCGAGCTGGCCGAATTCGCGCTCGACGTCGCCTGCCGCGAGGCCTGCGCCGAGCTCGACGAGGCCCACGGCGCGCCGCTCGCGGCCGACGGCCAGCGGGCCCAGCTGTGGGTGGTCGGCATGGGCAAGCTCGGCGCCCGCGAACTCAACGTCTCGAGCGACATCGACCTGATCTACCTCTACGACCAGGACGGCGAGACCGCCGGCAATGCCGAGGGCCGCGCGCAGCTGTCCAACCACGAGTACTTCGGACGCGCGGTCAAGCGGATCTACGCGCTGGTCGGCGACACCACCGAGCACGGCTTCGTGTTCCGGGTCGACCTGGCGTTGCGGCCCAACGGGAATTCCGGGCCGAGCGTGGTCTCGCTCGACGCCCTCGAAGAGTATTTCCAGGTCCAGGGCCGCGAATGGGAGCGATTCGCATGGCTCAAGAGCCGCGTGGTGGCGCCCACGGCGGTGGTGGCCGACGGCTCGGCGCAGGCGCTGCGCGGCGTGGTGCTGCCCTTCGTCTTCCGCCGCTACCTCGACTACAGCGTGTTCGACTCGCTGCGCACGCTGCACCGGCAGATTCGCGAGCAGGCGGCGCGCCGCAGCGCCGGCCGGCCCGAGCGCGCCAACGACGTCAAGCTGTCGCGCGGCGGCATCCGCGAGATCGAGTTCACCGTGCAGTTGCTGCAGGTGGTGCGCGGCGGCCGGTTCCCCGAACTGCGGACCCGGCCCACGCTCGATGCGCTGCAGCGCCTGGCACGCGCCGGCCTGATGCCGCAGGAGACCGCCGATGCACTCGCCGCCGCCTACGAGTTCCTGCGCCGGGTCGAGCACCGCATCCAGTACCTGGACGACCAGCAGACCCACGTGCTGCCGGTCAACGACGACGACCTGCGCTGGATCGCGCGCACGCTCGGCTACGCCGATTGCTGCGCCTTCCTGGCCCAGCTCGACACCCACCGCGAATTCGTCGCCCAGGAGTTCGACACGCTGCTGGGCGGCAAGAAGCCGTGCTCCGGCTGCAAGGGCGGCGCGCCGGCCGTGGCGCCGGTCGACCTGACCGACCTGATCGAGACGCTGCCCGCGCCCTTCGCCGAGCGCATCGAGGCCTGGGCCCAGAACCCGCGGATACTGGCGCTGCGCGACGACACCCGGGCCCGGCTGCGCCAGCTGGTGCAGCGTACCGGCCAATGGCTGCGCGAACCCGACAGCGACGCCCAGGGCCAGATCAGCCACCATGTCGACGCCGCGCTGCGCTGGGCCGACTGGATCGAGCCGCTCTTGCGGCGCGACAGCTACATCGCGCTGCTGGTCGAGCGGCCCGCCGTGCAGGAGCGGCTGCTGCGCCTGCTCGGCTCGGCCAAGTGGCCGGCGCGCTACCTGCTGCAGCATCCCGGCGTGATCGACGAATTGGCCAGCAACGCGATGCTGTCGGGGCGCTTCGTCGCGGCCGAGTTCGAGCGCGAGCTCGAGGACCGCCATCGCTCGCTGACCCAGACCGGCGAGGCCGACGAGGAGCGCCTGCTGAACCTGCTGCGCCACGCCCACCATGCGGAGCTGTTCCGCACCCTGGCGCGCGACGTCGACGGACGCATCACGGTCGAGCAGGTGGCCGACGACCTGAGCGCCCTGGCCGAGGCTGTGCTGCGCGCGACCGCGCGCTGGTGCTGGCCGCAGGTTCGGAATCCGCACCGCGAGCAGCCGCGCTTCGCGATCATCGGCTACGGCAAGCTCGGCGGCAAGGAACTGGGCTACGGCAGCGACCTCGACATCGTGTTCGTCTACGACGACGAGGACGAGCGCGCCGGCGAGGTCTATGCGGCCTATGTGCGCAAGCTGATCAACTGGCTCACGGTCAAGACCCGCGAAGGCGACCTGTTCGAGATCGACACAGCGCTGCGTCCCAACGGCAGCTCGGGCCTGCTCACCACCAGCTTCGAGGCCTACGAGAAATACCAGCTCGGCCGCGGCAGCAACACCGCCTGGACCTGGGAGCACCAGGCCATGACGCGCGCGCGCTTCGTCCTGGGCGCGCCGGCGCTCGGCGAGCGCTTCGACCGCATCCGCGAGGCCGTGATCACGGCGCCGCGCGACCGCGAGGCCCTCAAGGCCGAGATCGTCGCGATGCGCGAGAAGGTGCGCGCCGCGCGCCCGGTCAAGCCCGAGCGCTTCGATGTCAAGCACAGCCCCGGCGGCATGGTCGATGCCGAGTTCGCAGTGCAGTTCCTGGTGCTGTCCGAAGCCAAGGCGCATCCCGAACTGGTGCCCAACGTCGGCAACATCGCGCTGCTGCAGCGGGCCGAGGCCGCCGGCCTGCTGCCCGCGGGGGTTGGCCAGGCCGCCGCGTCGGCCTACCGCGAGTTGCGCCGCGTGCAGCACCGGGCCCGGCTCAACGAGGAACCGACCCAGGTGCCGATGGACGCGCTGGTGGCCGAGCGCGAGGCCATGCTTGCGCTGTGGAAGGCCGTATTTGGCTAGCCGCAAGCTGCCTCCGCGCGTCCTCGCGTGGACAGCGACGGCGACGCTGATCCTTCTGGCGGGCTGCGCCAGCGGGCCGCGCGGCGGACGCGACGGTGCCGCGGCCAGTCCGCCCACCGGCCTGAGCCAGGTGCCCGACGCCGAACCCCGCGTCGAGCCCATCCGCGGCAGCGGCGGCACCAGCAAGCCGTATGTGGTGCTCGGTCGGTCGTACACGCCCATCGTCGACGACCGGCCGTTTCGCGAAAGCGGGCTCGCATCGTGGTACGGCACCAAGTTCCACGCCCAGTCGACCGCCAGCGGCGAGCCCTACGACATGTACGCGATGACGGCGGCGCACAAGACGCTGCCGCTGCCGAGCTACGTGCGGGTGCGCAATCCGGCCAACGGGCGCGAGGTGATCGTGCGGGTCAACGACCGCGGCCCGTTCCACGACGACCGGGTGATCGATCTGAGCTACACCGCCGCGCTCAAGCTCGATCTGCTGCGCGGCGTCGCACCGGTCGAGATCGAGCGCATCACCAACGAGGACATCCGCACCGGCGCCTGGCGGCGCGGCGACACGCCGGTGCTGGCGCAGCGGGCGATGCCGGACTCGGCCACCGTCGCGTCCACGGCGGCGCTTGCACCCGTTGCCCCCGTGGACAGCGTCGCGGTGCCTGCCGCGCTGACCGCGCCGGTGGTGGCCACGTCGCGCTACGACGCCATGGAGATCACGGCACTGCCGCCGATGGCGCCGCTCGCCGCGCCGCCGGCCGCAGCACCGGCCCAGATGCAGGATGCGCCGCCGGCTCCGCGTGCGTCCGCCGCCGGACCTGGACCTGGTTACTGGGTGCAACTCGGCGCCTTCAGCCAGCGCGACGGCGCGCTGCGCTTCCTGCAGCGGGTGGCGCGCGAAATGCCGCCGCTGGCGGGCAGCCTCAACGTCTTCAGCGAAAGCGGAACCCACCGCCTGCAAGCCGGGCCCTTCGCATCGCGTGACCTGGCGCGCGAAACGGCCGAACAGGTCCGCAATGGATTGCAGTTGGCCCCGGTGATCGTCGAGCGGCGCTGAAAGCGCCGCGACGGGGTCAGGCGCCCTGGTATTCGGGCTTCGGGCCCAGGGAAGCCGCCAGTTCCTTGCGGTAGCGGTTGAGCTCCTGCACCGTCTTGAAGCTGCGGTTCATCAGCAGGCTCAGGTTGTGCAGGATCCGCTCGCCGACCTTGCTTTCCCAGACGGCATCGAACTTGATCTGCTTGTCGAGCCAATGTTCGAGCCAGTCGGGATCGGGCACGCGGCTCTGGATCGTGTCGTTCGGGAACAGCGCCTTGTTGACGTGCAGGTTGGTCGGATGCAGCGCCTGCGCGGTGCGGCGCGCGCTGGCCATCAGCACGCCGACCTTGGTGAAGGCCGAACGCGCCTCGTCGCCGAACTTCTCCATGGCGCGCTTCATGTAACGCAGGTAGGCGCCGCCGTGGCGCGCCTCGTCCTGGCTCAGCGTGGTGTAGATGTGCTTGATGACCGGCTCGGTATGCCATTCGGCCGCACGGCGATACCAGTGGTTCAGGCGGATCTCGCCGCAGAAATGCAGCATCAGGGTCTCGAGCGGCGGGGCCGGGTCGAAATCGAAGCGCACGTCGTGCAGTTCCTGCTCGGTCGGTGCATGCTGCGGGCTGAAGCGCTTCAGGTACTCCATCAGCACCAGCGAATGCTTCTGCTCCTCGAAGAACCAGATCGACATGAAGGCCGAGAAGTCGCTGTCATGGCGGTTGTCGCGCAGGAACATCTCGGTGGCCGGCAGTGCCGCCCATTCCGTGATCGCGTTCATCTTGATGGTCTGGGCCTGCTCTTCGGTGAGCAGGGTTGCGTCGAAAGACTGCCAAGGAATATCCTTGTCCATGTCCCAGCGGACAGATTCGAGTTGTCTGAAGAGTTCCGGATAAAGCATCAATGTCTTTCTTAAGCCGCCGGATTTTAGTCGGCCGGCTCGGCAAGCACGTGACAGGCGCGCGACGATGCAAATCCGCGCGCCCCGGACGCGGCGAATTCGAGATCCTTTTTCACTCGGGAAGACCGCCATGCGAATACCCTTCGGAATCCTAATGCCATTGTTTCCGGCCATGGCGCTGGCGTTCTGCCTGCTCCCGTCCGAGGCCGGCGCCCAGGCCGCAGCCGCTGCCTCATCCGGCTGCCCGGCCATCCTGCAGCACACCTTTCCGCGGCTCCAGGATGAAAAGCCCCAGTCCTTGTGCCAGTACGCGGGCAAGGTCGTGCTGGTGGTCAATACCGCCAGCTTCTGCGGCTTCACGCCCCAGTACAAGGGCCTCGAGGCGCTCGACGGCAAATACCGCGCCCGAGGGCTCGTGGTGCTCGGCTTTCCGTCGAACGATTTCGCCCAGGAGGCCGGCTCGAACAAGGAGATCGCCGAATTCTGCGAAAACACCTTCGGCGTCAAATTTCCGATGTTCGCGAAATCCTCGGTTCGCGGCCCCGACGCCAGCGCGCTTTTCAAGCAACTGGCCCAGCGCTCCGGGACCACCCCGAAATGGAACTTCTACAAGTACCTGATCGGCCGCGACGGCAAGGTGGTTGACGCCTATTCGAGCATGACGGCACCGGACGACCGCGCGTTCGTGCGGGAGATCGAGAAGCAGCTGGACGCCGCACCGCTGGCGGCGGCGAAACCCACTTCTGCAGCACTCTCGAACTAGTCACAAACGCTTACCTATCGCCAGGAACCGGCTCGCCAACCTGCGCTCATACCGTTTCCGGGCACGAAGGGTCCGGTCGGTTTTCATGTTGCGAGGTCTTCCTGGCGCCTGCCGCCAGGTTGAAATCCCGAGGCGATTCTTCTCCTCCTCCCTCCCTCCCTCCTTCGCGTCGGGGCGCCTCGTAACATCTTTATTGCTCGCCCCCAGGTTGGGCTCACTTCGTGTAGCCCGCCCACCCCCTGCCGGGGGCAACACCGGCGGCCCGGCAAAGCCGGTTCCGCGGTGTTTCACCAACGGGCCTGGCTACGCCGGCCTCGCAAAGCAAAAAGCCCCCGTCGCTGGGGGCTTTTTTCCGGGCGGTGCGTCGCACGCGCCTGTTCGGGAGTTGCCGCGGAACCGGCTTTGCCGGG
Organism: Variovorax sp. P4_B11; assembly: GCF_056402355.1. NCBI lineage: Bacteria > Pseudomonadati > Pseudomonadota > Betaproteobacteria > Burkholderiales > Comamonadaceae > Variovorax > Variovorax sp. P4_B11. The sequence goes on along the minus strand of NZ_JBFUHO010000002.1, from coordinate 360,247 downwards.
CCGCTGGCGACGCCCCCTGCAAGGGGGTGGGCGGCTACACGCAGTGAGCCAACCTGGGGGTGTTCAAGGTTTCGTTTCAGCGAAGCTGGGGCGGAGCATCAGCTTGTCGTAGAGGCGGACCAGGTTGGAGCGGTCGGCGCGCCAGTCGATCTCGGGGAAGCGATAGTCGAGCCAGCCCAGCACGCAGCCGACGGCGATGTCGGACAGGCTCAGGTGAATGCCGCTGCAGAAGGGCTTGTCGGCCAGGCCCTTGGCCATCGCCGCGATGCCGGCATTGATCTTGCCGCGCTGCCGGTCCATCCAGGCCTGGCTGCGCTCGCTGTCGGCGCGGTGCACCCAGGTGGCCTCCATGCGCAGCAGCAGGCCGGCGTCCATCACGCCATCGGCCAGCGCCTCCCAGGTCTTGACCTCCGCGCGCTCGCGGCTCTGCTGCGGAATCAGCTTGCCGACCGGCGACAGGGTGTCGAGGTATTCGACGATCACGCGCGAATCGAACATCGCCTCGCTGCCGTCCATGATCAGGCAAGGCACCTTGCCAAGCGGGTTGGAACTGGAAATCGTGGTGTCGGCAGACCAGACGTCTTCGATCACGAACTGGTAATCGAGCCGCTTCTCGGCCATGACCACGCGCACCTTGCGCACGTACGGGCTGGCAGCGGATCCGATCAGTTTCATGCAGGCACTCCCCCATCTGGGTCATCGTTGTAGCGCTTTGATTCTAGGGGAATGCGAGTCACGGAATATTGCGCCGATGGCGGCGAAATTGCTTCGGCCGTGGCGCAACCTAAAATTGGCCCATGAGTTTCTCCACCGTCTCCGCCCTTTCCCCCCTTGATGGCCGCTATGCGGCCAAGCTCTCGGCGCTGCGTCCGCTGATGAGCGAACAGGGCTACATGCACCGGCGCGTGCAGGTCGAGGTGGCGTGGTTCATCGCCCTCTCGGACTGCGGCTTCGCCGAATTCAAGCCGCTCACGGGCGGGGCCCGCAAATACCTGCTCGGCCTGGTCTCCAATTTCTCGGAGGCCGACGCCGTCGCGATCAAACAGATCGAGAAGACCACCAACCACGATGTGAAAGCGGTCGAGTACTGGATCAAGTCGAAGTTCGAGGCCCGTCCGGAACTGCTGGCCGCCTCCGAGTTCGTCCATTTCGCCTGCACCAGCGAGGACATCAACAACACCAGCCACGCGCTGCAGATCCAGGCCGCGCGCGAAAAGGTCATGCTGCCGGCCATCGATGGCCTGATCGCCACCCTGCGCGACATGGCCCACAAGTTCGCCGGCGTGTCGATGCTCTCGCGCACCCATGGCCAGACCGCGAGCCCGACCACGGTCGGCAAGGAACTCGCGAACGTCGCGGTGCGGCTGGCCAAGGCGCGCGAGCAGATCGCCAGCGTGCAGCTGCTGGGCAAGATGAACGGCGCCGTCGGCAACTACAACGCCCACATGGCGGCGTGGCCCGAGTTCGACTGGGAGGCCTTCAGCCGCAAGGTGGTCGAGACGCCCGCGCCGCTCGGCCTGGGCCTGAGCTTCCAGCCCTACAGCATCCAGATCGAGCCGCACGACTACATGGCCGAACTGTTCGATGCCGTGGCACGCGCCAACACCATCCTGCTCGACTTCTCGCGCGACATCTGGGGCTACGTCAGCCTGGGCTATTTCAAGCAGCGGCTCAAGCCGGGCGAGATCGGCTCCTCGACCATGCCGCACAAGGTCAATCCGATCGATTTCGAGAATGCCGAGGGCAACCTGGGCCTGGCCAACGCGGTGCTGCGCCACCTGAGCGAGAAGCTGCCGATCAGTCGCTGGCAGCGCGACCTGACCGACAGCACCGTGCTGCGCAATATCGGTGTCGCCTTCGGCTATGCCACCCTGGCCTACGCCAGCCTGGCGACCGGGATGGGCAAGCTCGAACTCAACGAGGAAGCGCTGGCCGACGACCTCGACGCCGCGTGGGAAGTACTGGCCGAGCCGATCCAGACCGTGATGCGGCGTTTCGGCGTCCAGGGCGCCTACGAGCAGCTGAAGGAAGTCACGCGCGGCAAGACCGTGACCGCCGAGGCGCTGCAAGGGCTGATCCGCGCGCTGGAGATCCCCGAGGCCGAGAAAGAGCGCCTGCTGGCCATGACGCCGGCCAGCTACATCGGCAAGGCAGCCGAACTGGCCCGGCGGGCATGAAGGCCCCCACGCTCGGCACTTCGTGTCCTCGCTGCCCCCCGAGGGGGCTGATCCGCCTTGGGGCGGCCCGGCGGCGAATCAATGCCCCCACGCTCGGCACTTCGTGTCCTCGCTGCCCCCCGAGGGGGCTGATCCGCCTTGGGGCGGCCCGGCGGCGGATCTGATGGCGCTCAAATCGACCATCTTCAAGGCCAGTCTCGCGGTCGCCGACATCGACCACAACTACTACGCCGACCACGCGCTAACCCTGGCGCGCCATCCCAGCGAGACCGACGAGCGGATGATGATCCGGCTGGTCGCGCTGGCCCTCAACGCCCACAAGCTGCAGGACGTGTGCAACGGCGACGGCACGCTGGCCTTCGGTGCCGGCCTGTCGAATCCGGACGAGCCCGATGTCTGGCTGCGTGATTTCACCGGCCAGGTGAAGCTCTGGATCGAAGTCGGCCAGCCGGAGGACAAGCCGGTGATCAAGGCCTGCGGCAAGGCCGACGAGGTGATCGTCTACTGCTTCAACCACGCCGCCGAGATCTGGTGGCGCGGCATCGAGAACAAGCTGACCCGGCCGCAGAACCTCAGCGTGTTCAGGGTTCCGACGGCGGCCTCGCAGTCGCTGGCGGCGCTGGCGCAGCGCTCGATGCAGCTTCAGGCCACGATCCAGGAAGGCACGCTGATGCTGGGCGACGGCAAGCACAGCATCGACATCGAGCCGGTCAGGCTGCGGTAGGCCGGCGCCCCCTCGGGGGCAGCAAGTACACGCAGTGACGGCGCGTGGGGGCCGGCCAGGCCGGCGCCGGGCCGCCCCAAGGCGGTCTGCGCCCCCTCGGGGGGCAGCGACCACACGAAGTGAGGGAGCGTGGGGGCCAGCCAGGCCGGCGCCGGGCCGCCCCAAGGCGGCCTGCGGCCCCCCCGGGGGGCAGCGACCACACGAAGTGAGGGAGCGTGGGGGCCAGCCCTACGGCATCATCGCGCCGCAGCGCCAGCACTGCTCGAACCCGCCCTCCACCAGCTCCCCGCAGCTGCATTCCCAGCGGCGCTGGGGGCGATGGCGCAGGTCATGCAGCAGCCGCTCGGCGAGCGCGAACTGGGCCTCGTTCTCGATCCAGATCTCCGGCAGGCACTGGTCGGGCGGCAGCTGGCCGGCCGCGGCCCCGAGGTACTCGCGCTGCACCGAGGCGCCGATGCCGTCGTCGCGCAGCATCTGCACCCACAGCGTCGCGATCGCGAGGTTCGGAGCTTGGGCCAGGCGCCGCATCGCATTCAGCCGGCCGGATCGGGCAGTGCGTCCTCCGGCCGGACCTGGCCGGCCTCGCGCGCGCGCTCGGCATACTTGTTGAAGCGCCAGGCGCTGTCCTGCATCGTGATGCGGCGCCAGGTCGAGCGCTTCTCGGCCGGCGTCATCGCGGGCCAATGCTGCACTTCGTCGAAGCTGCGCCCGCAGCCCTTGCACTCGTCGTCGCCCTGGCTGGTGGAGCAGATGGCGATGCAGGGCGTGTCGGGCGTGCTCTGGTACCAGGCCAGCCAGGCGGCCCAGGCCGCGGCGGGAAAGCCGACCTCGTCGACCTCGTCTTCGTGGTGGAACACCATCAACGCGTAGACCTCGGCCAGCGCCCGCAGCTCGGGGGCCAGCGTGATGCCATCGGGCGAAGGCTTCCGGTCGCGCCAGAAGTTGATGGCGGCCTCGATGTCGGTGATGTGAATGGCGGCCATGGGGGACGAAAAAAAGCGAGCGCGCATCATAGTCCGAGCAATGTCCCGCACCCGTTGAAGGAATTGATTGCTATGAAATTCGTAGCATCAAGGCTTTTCGCAGCAAGGACTTACAGCGCTTTTTTCTCAAGAGGGCAGCCGGCCCGAGTTGCCAGGCCACGGCCGCGATGCTCTAATTCCGTCCACGAAGGGGAGTAGCTCCCACTCGCTCTCGAGAGAGTGGGTTCGCCAGGTCGTCAATACGAAGCAAAACACTTCCGGCCTGTCGGGCAGCCGCGTGCTGTCATGCAAGACCTTCGATATAAGCCCTCGCGGGTTTGATCGAAGCGTTGCAATCCCCCCGAGACTCCGTTCTCTCATCAACGCCTCATCCGATCCACGCGAGCGGGAGTGAAACGAAAACAGAGAGAACTTCATGGAGCTATTCCTAACCCCCGAATTCTGGGTCGCCGTCGGCCAGATCATCATGATCGACATCCTGCTGGGTGGCGACAACGCGGTCGTGATCGCGCTGGCCTGCCGCAAGCTGCCGCCGGCCCAGCGCACCAAGGGCATCCTGTGGGGCACCGCCGGCGCCATCGTGCTGCGCGTGGTCCTGATCTTCTTCGCGCTGACGCTGCTGGCGATCCCGTTCCTGAAACTGGCCGGCGCCATCCTGCTGCTGTGGATCGGCGTCAAGCTGCTGGCCCCCGAGCATGACGATGCGCACGGCAACATCGCAGCCAGCGACAAGCTCTGGGCCGCGGTCAAGACCGTCATCGTGGCCGACCTGGTGATGAGCGTCGACAACGTGATCGCGATCGCGGGCGCCGCGCAGGGCGCCGGCGAAGGCCACCAGATGCCGCTCGTGATCTTCGGCCTGCTGGTCAGCATCCCGATCATCGTCTGGGGCAGCCAGCTGGTCATCAAGCTGATGGACCGCTTCCCGCTGATCATCACGCTGGGCGGCATGCTGCTGGGCTGGATCGCCGGCACCATGGCGGTGTCCGATCCGTCGGTGGCCAACCCGGCCGCCTGGACCTGGGTACCCAAGCTGCCGCAGAGCGACGTGGTGCGCTACGCAGCGGGCGTCATTGGCGCGGTCCTGGTGCTGGTGATCGGCAGATGGGTGGCGTCGCGCCGTCCGAAGTCCGCCGACACGGTCACCGCCTGACCCCTTCGATCCGTTGATGTCTCTGCCACTCCAACCAACCCAAGGAGCAATCATGGAAAAGGTCATTCTGTACGTGGACGATGCGGCCTACGCGCGCGAGTTTCTCGCCCGGGCGCCGGCCGACGCCGGCGTGCGCCAGTGGGTGCTGGTGGCTTGCGCGCCGCGCATGACCCGCCACATCAGCAAGTGGGTCAGCCACAGCGCGCGCGAGAACTGGCGTGCCAAGTGGTTCGCCAAGGTGCAGGCGCAGCTGCTGCCCCTGCTGGCGGTCGGCGATGCGCAAGTGACGCCGGTGCTGGCCAAGGGGCCGTTGACCGAACTGACGCAGCGCCTGAAGCTGGCGCATGGGGCCGCGCGGGTGGTCGATGCCCGCCGGCCGAAGGTCGGCGTCGACCTCGAACCCGTGGCCCCCGACGTGCCGCCGGCCGGCCATTCGGGATGGGCGCTGCCCGGCGCGGTGATCGGCATGGGCGCGCTGCTGGTGCTCGCCAACGAGCTGTCCGAGTAAGCTGGCGGCAGGCGCCGGATGCGACTTCTATTCAAGTGGCTGCTCAGCGCGTTCGCGCTGCTGGCGGTGGCCTATCTCTACAGCGGCGTCCAGGTCACCACCTACGCCTCGGCGCTGCTGGCAGCCGCCGTGATCGGCCTGCTCAACATGTTCGTGCGGCCGGTGCTGGTGGTGCTGACCCTGCCGGTCACCATCGTCACGCTGGGCCTGTTCCTGTTCGTGATCAACGCCCTGCTCTTCTGGGCCGCCTCCGGGCTGCTGTCGGGCTTCCACGTCGACAGCTTCCTCGCCGCGCTGCTCGGCTCGCTGATCTATTCGCTGCTCGGCGTGCTGATCGAGTCGGCGCTCGGCGGGCTGTTCTCGAGGCAGCGCTGAAGGTCTGAGCGCCGCGCCTCTTTCTACCGCTGCTGCTGCCTGGCCTCGGCGGCCTGCTCCCTGACGAGCGCGTCGATGGCACGGGCGCGGGTATCGACGATCGATGCCTCGTAGTGGTCGATCGGCACCGAGCCGGGCTTGCGGATCAGGTCCTGCGCGGCCTTGAAGCGGTCGCGGGCCGCCATGAAGTCGAGGATGGCGACGTTGGCCTCGGCATCGGCGCGGACGGCGCTGACCGGCTCGTTGTTGGCGCCGTACAGGTTGCCGAGCGTGCGCCAGGCGGTGGCATCGCGCGGATGGGTGGCGACCCAGTCGCGCAGCGTCGGAATCATCGGCGCCGGGCTGCGGCCGGCGACCGCGGCCTGCGCCGACAGCAGCATCTCGGGACGATCCTTGGCCTTCGGGTTGAGCAGGGCCGCCGCAGCCGGTGCCGCACCGGCCGCCAGTTCGATCTCGGCCGACAGCAGCCGGGCCAGCCGCGCCGAAGGTGGATCGCCCGCGGTGCGCGCGATCAGTTGCTGGACCAGCGCGCGGGCCGCCTTGAAATCACGCAGCTCGATGGCCGACAGCGCCGCCGCATAGAGCATGCCCGCCTGCTGCGCCGGCGAACTGCGCGCGAACTCGCTGCCACCGGGCGCATCGGCCCATTGGCGCAGCACGTCGACGCCGGGACGGGTGAGCACCCGGGCGCGGGCGGTGATCATCGCGTGGTCCGTCACCAGCGGCAGCGTCGCCGCAGTGCCGGGCTTGAACTGGAAGCGGCCCTGCATGTCGGCGATCCGCTCGCTGTTGAGCGGGTGGCTGCGCAGGTAGGGGTAGGAGCCGTTGTCGTTGAGCCGCGAGGCGTACTGCAGCTTCTCGAACATCGCCGCCGCGCCCTGCGGCGCGAAGCCGGCCTGGGTCATCACGCCGAAGCCGACGCGGTCGGCCTCGCGCTCCATGTCGCGCGAGAAGCTCAGCTGGTTCTGCATGAACATCGCCTGGCCGCCCATGATCATCGCCTGGCCGGCATCGCCGCTGCGGCTCTTGCTGGCGGCGATCACGCCGAGCACCATCGCGGCCAGCATCAGCGGCATCTGCTGGCTCTGCTTGGTCATGATGCGCGCGATGTGGCGCTGCGTGACGTGGGACAACTCGTGGCCGAGCACGGTGGCCAGTTCGTCCCGGCTGCCGACCACCGCCACCAGCCCCAGGTTGAGCCCGAGGTAGCCGCCGGGCAGCGCGAAGGCGTTGATGTTGCGGTCGCGGCCCAGCAGGACGGTCCAGGCGAAGCGCTCGTCGAGTTCGGGCGTGAGTTCGCCGCGCAGCCGCGCAGCCGCCAGCAGGCGCTGCCAGATGTCCTGCACGTACTCGGCCAGCACCGGGTCGTCGATGTAGTCCGGGTCGCGGTAGAGCTCGCGGGCGATCTGATCGCCCAGGTGCCGCTCGGCGCTGGCGGTCATCTCGCCGCCGTCGCCCATGCCGGGCAGCAATTGGGCCTGCGCGCGGAACGGCAGCGCGATCTGCGCGGCCATCAGCAGCCCGGCGCACAGGCCGCGCAGCAGGCGTGCGCCGCGCCGCGGCGCGGGGGAAGGGGGTCGGTCGATGGCAGTCAAGCGTGGAATTCCTGTCCAGGGCTCGGCCCCGTATGATGCTTTACTCCACGGAACGTTCACAGATGAGTCCACTTACCCATTTCGATGCCCAGGGCCAGGCGCACATGGTCGACGTGGGCGCCAAGCCGGCGACCCACCGGGTGGCGGTGGCGACCGGCCGGATCGAGATGCAGGCCTCGACCCTGGCCCTGATCGAGTCCGGCAACGCCAAGAAGGGCGACGTGCTGGGCGTCGCCCGCATCGCCGGCATCCAGGCGGCCAAGAAGACCAGCGACCTGATCCCGCTGTGCCACCCGCTGGCGCTGACCCGCGTGGCGGTGGCTTTCGCGCTGGCCGATGGTGGCATGCCGCAGGTGGCCTGCACCGCAACGGTCGAGACCGTCGGGCCGACCGGGGTCGAGATGGAAGCCCTGACCGCCGTCCAGGTGGCATTGCTCACGGTCTACGACATGTGCAAGGCGGTCGACCGGGGGATGCGCATCACCGACGTCCACGTGCTGGAAAAGCATGGCGGGAAGTCGGGGAGCTGGGTGGCCGGCTAGCGCCTGTTCGCCCTAGCGCAGCGGCGAGGTCTTTTCCAATCGGCGCATGAAGCGTCGCTCCCAGAGCTTGTCCGCGAAGAACTGCAGGGTCCGACGAACGCGTTCGCGACCGTTGCGGGCGTCGTAGGGCGACCGGATGTCTGCGCCCAGTTGTCTCGCACGCACGCTGAGCAGGGTCTCGGAGAGCACGCAGCGCAGCTTCATGCGCATGTCCTCGAAGTTTTCGGCGCTCAGCGGGCTGGCCTTGTACCAGCCGCTGTTCCATTTGTACTTGCGCTTGGTCTCCACCATCTGGTTCGGATCGGCCACCATGAAGATCAGGCGCGTTTCGGCGTACGCGGGATCGACGTGGTCGCGAAACAGCTTGCGGGCCGGCTCGTAGCTGTCGTGCACCAGCGAATCCAGGAACTCGTTGCCGGGAGAGAGCGTCGCCAGCCCCCTGCGCAGCGTCTTGTTCATCGCGAAACCGTAGGTCACGATGTACTCGAGCTGTGGCCCCAGAGGGGTGTTGACCGAGCGCACATAGTCGTTGACCTCGCCCAGGATCCAGGGGCCCGAATGGGTGCTGAGCCTCTCGATCTCCTGGCCGAATCGCGCCGCTCGCTGGGGGCTCCAGCCGTGGTGCCGCGCCACGGTATCGTTCGTGAAGATCCAGACGTCGGGCTCGTCGCTGTGGGACAGGATGGCCGCCACGCCTGAATCCCAGCCGGAGAACTCGCGATTCGAGTTGTCCCCCGGGATGACCTGTGCCGCCTCGAAGCCGAAACCGGTGTAGGGCGCTTCGCCGGCCGTCCCGGCGTTGTCGACGATGACCAGCGTGACGCGGTCGCCGGGCCTCATGAAGGCATCCCGAAACCGGGCCAGCAGCTCGATGGAAAGCGCCCGGCGGGCATGGCCGAACTCGAGGTGCACGAAACTGTAGTGGGTCATGGTGGGTCCGTTGGATCTGGCCCGCTAGGCTGCGGCTGCCGCCACAGGGGCGGACTGGACGAAATGTAACTCGAAACAACTACATACAGGTACAGGCTCCGGGCGAAGCAGGCAAGAGTCGAGCCTACTCGGCGGGATCCTCGTCCACCGCCTTGCCATCGGCCCAGCGCGCGTGGTCGGCCGGAAAGGCGGCGCTGAAGCGCACCGCCTGGGCGTGGGCCTCGTCCTCGTAGCCCAGCAGCTTCGCGCTGTCGATCAGCTTGACGACCACGGCCGGCTCCGGGGAGAAGTGCAGCACCTGCTGCGCCAGCGCATGCACCTCGGCGGCATTGGCGCGCGTGACCGGCGTCAGCGTCAACCTGGCGAAGGCGACCGGCGCCTCGAACAGCCAGGAGCGCTGCGCCTGCTCGAGCGGGCGGTCCCGGTAGGCCGCAAGGCGCTTGTCGCGCGCCAGGTAGACCTGGCTGATGCGGGTGTAGTCCCAGGCGGCGTAGCCGACCGCCGCCAACAGGACGGCTGCCGCGACGGCCGGCCATGCGCGGGCCGCCAGCCGTGGGGGCCGGGGCGAGCGAACCGCCGTCGGCGCAGCAGGCCACAGGTAGCCCAGGCACAGGCCGAAGACCAGCTGGAACGGGCCGTACCAGAGCGGGTACTCGAGCAGGCTGTGCAGCACGATCACGCCGAGCAGGCCCCAGGCCGTCAGCCGCGCCGGGTCGGTCTCGCGCCAGGGACGGGCGGCGAGCACCAGGCCGCCGAAGCCGGCGCAGACCAGCAGCGCCGCGGGGACGCCGAGCTCGACCGCCAGATGCAGCGGCAGGTTGTGGGCGTTGTCGAGGATCTCGACGAAGCGCGGGCCGGCGTAGAGCGTGCTGAAGTGCGCGAACTTCAGCTCGCCCCAGCCCCAGCCGGCCCAGGGGTGCTGGGCGATCAGGTCGATGACGTTGCGCCAGAGCAGCAGCCGGCTGTGGGCGTCGGGGGCGCCGTCGCGCAAGCGGCTCATCATGCCTTCGACCTCGGAACCGGTGAGATGCGGCAGCAGCCAGGAGACGGCGAAGTAAGCAGGCACTGCGGCCAAGATCAGCCATGGATCGGGGAGGCGCAACGACTGGACGGGCGCGCGGGCGCGCTCCCGCCAGGCCAGGAAGGCCGAGATGCCGACGATCGACAGCAGTTGGAGCAAGCCGGTCCGGGAGGTCGCCGCGGCTGCGGCAACGACCAGCAGCACGCCGGCCGGCAGCAGCGCCAGGCGCACCCGGCGGCCGGAGACCGCGTGCAGCCACAGCGCCGCGATCAGCGCCATGCTGATCAGGGTGGCGAACTGGTTGCGCTGGCGCAGGTTGCCGTAGGCCTGGCCGAGCTCGGGGGCGGTGGTCCAGGGGACCACGGGGCCGGCGAGGCCGAAGTACTGCAGCAGACCCAACAGGGCACTGGCCAGACCGGCGGCGAGGAGGGCCCAAGCCAGCGGGGCGGGCGAGCGCGAATCCGCCATCCGTGCCCCCACGGCCGCGGCCAGGCCGACCGCCGCCACCGCGAGCAGGGTCGACAGATCGAACGCCAACTGGCTCCCGCGGCCGAACAACACGGCCAAGGCCACCACGCCCAGCCAACCCAGGAGGGCCAAAGAAGGCCGCGCGATCGGTCCGAGCGCCACGGCCACGGCGAGACAACCCCACGCCGCCAGCTGCTGCAGAACGCTGACCGAAGGTCCGACCGCGAAGGGAAAGAGAAAAGGCAGGGCCAACGCCACGCTCAGCACGGCTCTTCGCGCCAAAGGAGGGACGGCGGCACCTTCACCCCGCGAGATGGAAGCGAGAACCAAAGAAGGATTCATTAATGCGACAAGTTCACAGATTTTCGACGGGCTGGCGACGAAAGGAATCAATGCGCGGACAAGCGGCGCCGGCGAAAAAAACCATCCAGTGACAATTTGTGACTTAAATCAAGTGGTCAAAGGTCGCTACTGTGCACAACGTTTCCCCGCCTCGTTCTCGCTCGGGAGGCTTCACGCTCATCGAAGTCATGATCACCGTCGCGATCATCGGGATTCTGGCGGCCGTGGCGCTTCCTTCTTACGTCGACTATGTGCGGCGCGGACAGCTTCCGGAAGCATTCAACGCGCTTTCCGACTACCGGACGAAGATGGAGCAGTACTACCAGGACAACCGCAATTACGGGTCTTCGGCCACTGCTTGCGCCGACAACGCAGCGGCCAATACCTGGAACACCTTTCCCAAGACCATCAAGTATTTCAGTTTCGATTGCCGCGCCAACACCGTCGCGGGCGACTCGAAGCAGCAAAGCTACATCATCACTGCGACGGGTGTTGCGGGACGCGCGGTCGGCTACGACTACACCATCAATCAGAACGGCGACCGCACCACCACCAAGTTCAAGGGTGGCACCGTGGCCGCAAGCTGCTGGCTCACCAAGAGTGCCGACTGCTGAACGCGCCGGGCACACCATGAGACAACGCGGCTTCTCTCTGGTCGAAATCGTCGTCACCATCGCGGTGCTGGCGATGCTCTTTTTCGCGACCATGCCGAGCATCGGCACCTGGATCGACAACACGCGCATTCGCGGCGTCGCCGACTCGCTGCAGAACGGGCTTCAGATCGCGCGTGGCGAAGCGGTCCGCCGCAATCAGAGCATCTCGTTCTGGCTGGTTGCGGTCGACAATCCGAGCACACTGAGCAACGACTGCACACTCTCGGGCAGCAGCGGCTCCTGGGTCGTGAGCGTGAACTCGCCGCTCTCCCATTGCGCGGATCCCCCCTCCATCATCTCGTCGCCGATGATCGTCACCGGCCGGGCCGTCGGAGACAGCGGAGGCAGGGTCTCGGTGAGCGCCGTCCAATCGGACGGCACCGCGGCCACCAGCGTCACCTTCAACGGCTTCGGGCGCATCGCGAATACCGACCCGATCCAGAAGATCGACGTGACCGGTACCGGCTCCGACGTCAACTACCGCAATCTGCGCATCGCGATCACGTCGGCAGGCCAGGTTCGGATGTGCGACCCCGGCGTGAGCGACGCCAACGACCCGCGCAAGTGCCCCGCCGAGTAACCGCGATGCCTGCTTCCAAACTTCCCCGACTCGCTGCGCGTCCGCACCTTCGCGGTGCCGGACGCCGAAGCGAAAGTGGCATCGTGCTGGTCGAAGTGCTCGTGGCACTGCTGATCTTCATGCTCGGCGTGCTCGGGCTGGTGGGGCTGCAGACTTCGATGACGCGCGCCCAGACGGAGTCCAAGATCCGCGCAGACGCGGCCTACCTCGCCAGCGAGGCGGTCGGGCGCATGTGGTCGGACTTGACCAATCTCGCCGGCTACAGCGGCAGCAGCTGCGCGTCGCTCGATCGCTGCAAGGAGTGGCAAGGCAAGGTGGCCAGCGGCCTGCCGGGCGGCACGGGGGCGATCACGGTGGACGTCCCCACCGGCGATGTGACCGTCGAAATCGACTGGACCCTGCCGAGTGGTGAAACGCACAAATACGTGACCTCCACCACGGTCGCCAAGGCAGGGAGCTGAAATGCCGCGCATCACTCCGCCAAGCTTCTCGACGAACAGGCAACGCGGCTTCACGCTGGTCGAACTCATGGTCGGCCTGTTGCTGGGCCTGCTCACCGTGCTGGTGATCAGCCAGGTGCTCGCACTGGCCGAAGGCAAGAAGCGCTCAGTCACCATGGGCAGCGATGCGCAGGTCAATGGCGCACTCTCGCTGTACACGCTCCAGAGCGACATCCAGATGGCCGGCTATGGGGCGACCGCCAGCCCCGATGCGCTGGGCTGCCTCGTCAAACGCCAGTTCGACGCCGCGGGTACCCCTTTCACATTCACGCTGGCGCCCGTTGTCATCGGCGATGGCGCGAGCGGCGCGCCCGACACCATCACCGTGCTGCAGGGCCGTACGGCCGGGTTCTCGGCGCCGATGATCTTGACGGAGGACCACCCCCAGACCACGCCCTATTTCGTGGTCGCCTCGACCCTGGGCGCAGTCGCAAGCAACATGATGATCGCCGTTCCCAAGGTGCAGGGCCCGAGCAACTGGTGCACGCTGTTCAATGTGACCAACGACCTCGGGGCCGCCGAGACGACGCTCAGCACCACGCGCTTGCCGCATGCCGCCGGGACAACCGGAAAATGGAACCAGAGTGGCATCTTCCCGGCATCAGGGTATCTGTCGGGCAGCTACGTGCTGAACATGGGATCGATGGTCTACCGCACCTACGCGGTCGACAGTGCGCACAACCTCTCGGTCACTGAACTGTCGCCGACCACGGGCGGGACGAGCACGCAGGAACTCTATCCGCAGATCGTCAACCTGCAGGCGATGTACGGCAAGGACACCAACAACGACGGCGTGGTCGACACCTACGACACCACGACACCGACCACCAACGCCGGCTGGCTGCAGGTGCTTTCCATCCGGGTGGCGGTGGTGGCGCGCAGCAACCAGTACGAGAAGGACGCCATCACCTTGACCGCGCCGCAATGGGACGTGGGCGCCACCGGCACCATCAACGGAGCCACCACGACCACGTGCCAGGGCACCAGCAAATGCATCGCGCTCAAGGTGGATCAACTCACCGACTGGCAGCACTACCGCTACAAGGTCTACGACACGGTGATCCCCCTGCGCAACATGCTCTGGAACTCCTGAATGAGCACCACCAGCCATCCACATTCCCGCAGGCACGCGGCCCCTCGTCGCGGTGTTCAGCGCGGCGTGTCGTTGATATTCGCACTGATCACGCTGGTGGCGCTGTTGCTCGCCACCCTGGCGCTGATTCGGTCGGTCGACACCAGCACGCTGCTGATGGGCAACCTCGGCTTCAAGCAGGACGCCACCTCCAGCGCCGACCAGGCCACCCGAAAGGCCATCGACTGGTTGACCCTGAACAGTGCCAGCCTGAACCTGAGCGTGAGCAAGAGCGGGTACTACGCGAGCACCCTGGAACTGGCGGATGACGGAACGACGGTCCAGTCGCCGGTGGACGTCACGGGCCGGCAACTGGCAGGCACCACCAGTCGGCAACTGGTCGACTGGGACGGCGACGGCTGCAAGTACATGACGGGCGGAAGCTGCAGCGTGCTCACTGCGAGCGCGGGAACCATCAACGGCAACAACGCGAGCTACGTGATCTTTCGACTTTGCTCCAAGCCCGGCGACTTCACCACCGACAACACCATCAGTTGCGCCAAGCCCATCGCCAACACCGGCAGCACAGCGGCAAAGAGGGGCGAGTTGAACTACACCGACCCTGCCCGCTTCGCCGGCACTTCCGGCCCTTACTACCGCATCGTCGTGCGCGTGCTCGGCGCGCGCAACACCGCCAGCTTCACCGAAACCATCGTGCATTTCTGAAGAGGGAGCGCCGTCCCGGCGCCCGCAGAGGAACCCCAGGCCATGAAACAACAAACAGCCGTCGCATCCCGGACCGAGCGCAGCCTCAGCGTCTGCCGCATCCTCCTTCTGACGGCGGCCACCGCCGTGGCGGCAGCATTCGCGCCGGGCCTCCAGGCCGCCACCGACCTGTCGAACCAGCCGCTGGCGACGCTGCCGACCGTGCAGGCCAAGCCGAACCTGATGTTCATTCTGGACGACTCGGGCAGCATGGATTCGGCCTATATGCCGGACGACATGAGCTCGAATGGCCGCTACGGCTACTGGACCTCCCAGTGCAATGGGGTGGCCTTCGATCCTTCGCAGACCTACGCGCCGCCGCTGTACGCCGACGGCACCTCCTATCCCAACGCCAGTTTCACCAAGGCGCTGGACGATGGCTACGTCAGCAACAGCTCCACCACCGACCTCACCAGCAGCTACTACTACACGTACAGCGGAACCCAGCCCAAGATGGGCTGGGTCTACGACACCAACGGCGTCGTCAAGAACACCTTCTACAACGAGTGCATGCTGAGCACCGGGACCGCCAGCACGCTCTTCACCAAGGTGACGATGACCAGCGCGTTGGCCGATGCGCAAAAGTACGCCAACTGGTATTCGTACTATCGCAAGCGCTATCTGCTCATGCGCACGGCCATGGGCCAGGCGATTTCAAAGCTCGATTCGAGCTACCGCGTGGGGTTCAGCACCATCAGCGACACCGGCGTCCAGGATGGCAAGAACTACTTTCGGGACGTGAAGGACTTCGACAAGACCCAAAAGACGAACTTTTACAGCAGCCTCTATGGCGCCACCCCCAGCAGCTGGACGCCACTGCGCGGCGCACTGTCCAAGGCCGGCCAGTACTACGCCAACAAGGCATCCGGCCAGACCTACGACCCCGTGCAGTACTCGTGCCAGCGCAACTACACGCTCCTGTCGACCGACGGCTACTGGAACACGAACACCGAATCATCGACCTACGGGCCGTTCAAGCTCGACGGCACCTCCACCGTCGATGAACAAGACGGCGCCGAAGACCGCCCGATGCGCGACGGTGCCACGAAGGCGACCATCGACGTCACGACCTCGACGGCAAAGGCTTATCGCAACGAGACCAGCACGCAAACGCGCACTGCCGCTTGGACCCGGATCGCGACCACGATATCGTCCAGGAGGCGGGGAAATAACGGTTACACCGTCACGACGGAAACGCAGAATCAGGTATTCACGCAGACCCAGACCCACAAGTCGGTCACGGTACAGGTCGGCACGGCGACCCGGACCACGACTGTCGTCACGCCTGATGGAGGCACGGCGACCACGACGACCAGCGCCATCAGCTATTCCGGTTGGGTCAACACCTCCCAGGTCACGGTGACGGACACCGACACCGGCGCTCCGACGGCGACAAGCACTTTCACCGACAGCGGCACTGCCACGTCGACCTCGGTCAACCGATCCACCGCGGGCAACGACGGCACGACGTATTCCACGGCCACACAGGGCGCCTGGAGCAGCTATTCGGCGCCAGTCGTCGTGGATGCCACGCCGACGCCGCCGTCGTCGAGCGATTTCGTGGCCGGCCCCACCACCCGCACGATCGGCACCGTGGGAGGCGACTCCAACACCCTGGCCGACGTGGCCGAGTACTACTACGCCACCGACCTGCGCACCAGCGACCTGGGCAATTGCTCGTCGAGCAGTTCGGGCTCCACCGAGGACGTGTGCGGCAACCTGGTCCCCGAGGTGGGCAGCGACAAGGCCAAGTGGCAGCACATGAACACCTTCACCATCGGCTTGGGCGTGAGCGGCACGCTGACCTACGACCGGGACTATCTGGTCCAGACGGCGGGCTCCTACGCAGACCTGAAGAGCGGCGCACTGAACTGGCCCGATCCGACCCTCAAGGAGGGCGCCACACGAGTCGACGATCTCTGGCATGCAGCGGTCAATGGCCGCGGCCAGTACTACTCGGCGCTGAGCGCGAGTGCGCTCAGCGAGGCCATCAACGGCGTGGTCACCTCGGTCCAGCAGGTCGCCGGTTCGGCTTCCGCGGCCTCGACCAGTTCGCTCGAACTGGTGGCAGGCGACAACAACCAGCTGTACAAGGCCAGCTACACGACCAGCCTGTGGACCGGTGACCTGCAAGCCTACAAGCTCACGGGCCAGGATGCTTCGCTCAGCGTGACGCCGATCTGGTCTGCGCAAGAAAAGCTGGACACGACCTCGGCCTCCGGCCGCAAGATCTACTTCAGCAATGGCAGCACGCTGCAAAGTTTCGAGTACGCGAACCTCAGCACCGCGCAAAAGGCGTATTTCGACAACTTCTGCGCCCTGACCCGGACCGTGGTGCCGTCGCAATGCGCTTCTCTCTCGACCGCCACGTCGACGAGCCGCCCGGTGAGCGACAAGGCACTGGCGGAGACCGGCGCCAACCTGGTCAACTACCTGCGCGGGACACGCACCTACGAGAGCAGCAGCATCGACGCGTCCAGCAACACGGTGGCAGCGCTTTACCGCAAACGGGACCATGTGCTGGGCGACATTGTCAATGGCGCCCCGGTGCACGTGAGCAAGCCGCCATTCAGCTATGCCGATGCAGGCTACGCGGACTTCGTGACAAGCCACGCGACGCGGGCGCCCGTGGTGTATGTCGGCGCCAACGACGGCATGCTGCATGCGTTCTCGGCCGACAGCACCAACGGCGGCACCGAGCTCTGGGCTTACGTGCCGGGCAGCGTGATGGCCAACATGTACAAGCTGGCCGACAGCGGCTACGCGGCGAAGCACCAGTACTTCGTGGACGGTGCACCGGTGATGGCCGACATCAAGGCCGGCGGTGTCTGGAAGACCATCCTCGTGGGAGGCCTCAACAGCGGCGGCAACAGCTACTACGCCCTCGACATCACCGACCCCAGCACTCCGAAGGCGCTGTGGGAGTTCACCGACGGCAACCTGGGCCTGAGCTTCGGCAACCCCGTCGTGACCAAGCGCAAGGACGGCACCTGGGTGGTGGTCTTTGCCTCCGGCTACAACAACACCTCCGACGGCAAGGGCCGGCTCTTCGTGCTCGATGCGAACACCGGCACCAAGCTGATGGACGTCCCCACGACCGCCGGCAGCACGAGCAGTCCGAGCGGCCTGGCGAAGGTCAATGCATGGATCGACAGCCCGAGCGACAACACGGCCGCCCGCTTCTACGGCGGCGACCTGCTGGGCAATCTCTGGCGCTTCGACATCGACGACCTGGTGCAACCGAACAAGGGCGCCCTGCTGCTCGCCAAGTTCCAGATCGACGCCAATACGCCACAGCCCATCACGATCAAGCCCGAGACGGTGGACGTCTCCGGCCACCCGGTGGTCGTCGTGGCGACCGGACGCTACCTGGGTGTCAGTGACATCGAGAACACCACGCAGCAGAGCATCTACGGCGTGAGAGACACGCTCACCAATTCGGGCTGGGGGGATGTGCGCGCAAACACCACCGACTTCGTCATCCAGACCTTCACCCTGACCAACGATGCGAACGGCAAGCCGGTGTCCGCGGCGGTCACCGACAACAAGGTCGACTGGGGCACGAAGGGTGGCTGGCGGGTGGACCTGCCGCAGACGGGCGAGCGCGTGTCGAGCAACCTGGGCCTGCAGTTCAGCACGCTGTCGATCGGCACGACCATTCCAAGCGGCAACGCCTGCGACTCGGGCGGTGCGTCATGGCGCTATTACCTCAACGTCGCCAATGGCGGCGTGATCAATACCAATCCCGCGGGCGAGCTGTGGAACAGCAATGCCTTGATCGTCGGCATGAGCTGGATCAAGGACAGCAACGGCAACGTGCGCATCATCTACCAGAACAGCGATGGCAGCATCAAGAGCGAGATTCCGCCGATCAAGTCGAACACTGGCACCGGCAGTGCGCATCGGACGTCGTGGCGAGAATTGACGGACTGATGCTGCGACGAGCATGACGGCGATGGACGCGGTGGCAGGCGGGCCTCCTCGCGCGTCATCCTGGCTGCCAGGCGCGCGCGGTGCGCTGCCGCTGTGCATTGCCGTGTCGCTGGCGGCGCACCTCCTGCTGCTGACGATGCGTGCGCCTCCGGCGCCGCCCCGGCAGGCGGCGCGGGCGCCCTACGGCTTGGCCGGCAAGATTCAGGCGCGACTGCTGGTTCCGAGTGCGCCGAACATGCGATCGGACATCACGACGAGAGTGGGTCCGATGGCGCATGCCGGGTCGAAGCCAGCGGCAGCGTCATCCGTTCCCACCAACCTGGCCGCCCCCGATCGCCCGGCTCCGCCGCCCGAACCCTCGAGGTCGGCGCCGACGACGAAGGCGTCCGACGAAGCGCCACAGCCCGCACTCGACGCGGAGGCGCCGATGCTTGCGGAGCCAAAGGGAGCGGCGATCCAGGACGACTATGTGCCGCGCCCCCTGCTGACGATTGCGCCAGTGGCGCAGACGCCCGTGGTCATTGCCGCGCCAGACGGCGAGGACGATGGCGAGCGACATGTCGGCATCCTTGCGCTCTTCATCGACGAAACGGGCCAGGTGCAGTGGATCGAGGCCAACGAACCGCTCTTGCCCGCGCCGTTGGAGCGGGCGGCCCGCGAGGCCTTCATGGCTGCGCGCTTTTCTCCGGGCGAAGTCGACAGCCGTGCCGTCAAGTCGAGGGTGCGGGTGGAAGTGGTGTTCGACAGCACGCCGCTGGACGATCGCCAACTGTCCATCGTGAGAAGTGGGCGCCTGGACTGAGGGCAGGGATCGGATGGACCGACCCTGCTACCTGCGAAACGTGAATACCACCGACAGGTAGGACACCGGCTCCGTTCCGATGTCTTCAACTCCGTGCAGCGCCGTTGCATCGGTCGGAGCGCGTGGGCTGATCGGAGAAGAAGCGCGACACAGGCACGTCGAGGCCGTTCGCGATTCGCGCCTGCGTCTCGACCGAGGGCGAGACCAGCCCGTGCTCAATGCGCGAGTGCAAGGAGCGCGAAACCTCCGAGCGCCGCGCCAGCTCGCCGCCAGAAGCGCCGCTCGCGATGCGCAGTGCGCGCACCTGGGCGCCAAGCTGCGAACAAGCTCGCTGCGCACGGGCTTGGGCGGCGCCGAGCCGGGCGACTTGGCTGCGCCGAGCAGCCAATCTTCACGGTACCGGGGATCAGAGGCCGGGGGCCGGCGCAGTTCAGCAGCGCGTCTATCGCGCTTTCGCCTTTGCTTTCAGGGCCTTGCGCGCCGCTTTGCGCAGCGCCTTTAGCAGCGCATCGCCGGCGGCATCGATGGCTTGCAGGCAGCGTTCGAACTCCGCATTGACCGCCGCCACGAGGGCGCCCAGTTCGGCCGGCGTGGCGCTGAACTCGTCGTGCTCGTGCAGGTGAAAGGGGCGGATGAAACGTTCAATGCAGACGCAGGCGCGGTACACGTCCTTCAGGTCGCCCAATCGGTCGGCGACGTCGATGGCGCGGCTTTGGGCGGGCGTTACGAGGGAGTGCGCGGATGCGCGAGAGGATTTAGCCATGATGGCCTCCAAGCGGTGCGGTTTGCCACAACCGCCGCCCCCAACGCCAATTGGTGGCGGCGACTCGAACAGGTTGGCGTACCGGGCACCGCTTGCGCGAACCGGCGAGCCTTGCGGCTCCCCGTCCGAGCCGCCAAAAAATGGAGGCACGAACGACAAAGCCGCAGACCCTCTGCGGTGAAGGCTGCGGCTTGCGTCGCAGCGGTGCTTTGGGACGCCAATCCCGATCACGCCTTTTTTTTTGACGTGACCGCCGCAGTATAGCGACAAGGTTTGGGCGATGCGAACAGCGGAGCCACGCCAGCGCCAGCTTCAACGCGCGTGCAGTTGATCCCCCACTGGCCCGCTAACGATCAGACGGACCGATCAGAGCCGCGATGGTTCTTCCCACGATAACCAGGTCCAACCACAAGCTGCGTGCCCGAACATACTGAATGGCGTAATCGAGCTTTGCAGGAAGCACAACCTCCACATAGAACGCCTCGGGATCGTCGGCCGCCGCGAGCAGGCGGTTTTCATCCCTGTACGCAATAGAGGCGAGGTCGGTGATGCCGGGACGCACGCTCAGCACCAGCTCTCGCGCCTCCGACGGATAAAGCGCCACATAGCGCGGCACCTCGGGCCGAGGCCCGACCATGCTCATCTCGCCGTTCAGCACATTGATGAACTGCGGCAGCTCATCGAGCTTGTGGCGACGAAGGAATTGACCGGCCCGAGTGACACGCGGATCGGCGCCGACGGTGATCTGCGCGCCGCCGGCTGCCGCGGAACCTGCGGACATGGTTCTGAACTTGTATATGGAGAACACCCGGCCGCGCAGGCCGACGCGGTCCTGGCAGAACAGGACAGGGCCGTGCGAATCCAGCTTGATCCAAAGAGCAATGAGCGGCAGCAGCGGCGCCAGCACCAGCAATGCGCAGGATGCGACTGACAGGTCGAACGCCCGCTTGAGCATCAGGCCAGGATCTCGCGCAGCGCCGCGATCACCCGATCCTGATCGGCGTCGCTCATCGCGGTGAACAGCGGAATGCTGAGCATGGCCTGATAGGCCGCCTCCGAATGCGGGAACATGTCGGGCGTCAGGTTGTAGCGGTCCCGCCAATAGGGCTGCCGATGCAGCGGCACATAGTGGACGCTGGTGCCGATTCCACGATCGGACAAGCCCTGGATGACCTGGTCGCGCGTCACCTTGGCGGACTCGCTCAGGCGGATGACGTACAGATGCCACGCATGCACTTCGCCAGCCGGGGCGTCCGCGGGAAGAATAAGCGGCAAATCCGACAGCTGCTCGCGATAGCGCGCAGCGAGGTACTGGCGCCGCTCCAGAAAACGCGGCAGCTTCGCCAACTGATGAAGGCCCATCGCCGCGGCGATGTCCGTCAGGTTGTACTTGAAGCCAGGGGCAACCACCTCGTAATACCAGGCGGGCGTCTTCGACTGAAACCGGTCGAACGCATCGCGGCTGATGCCGTGAAGGCGCATCATCTTGATGCGCTTCGCCAGCTCGGCGTCGCGCGTCACCACCATGCCGCCCTCGCCGGTCGTCATGGTCTTGTTGGCGTAGAAGCTGAACACCGTGGCGTCGGACGCGAGTGTGCCGATCAATTGGCCACCGCAAGTCGCGGGCAGTGCATGCGCCGCGTCTTCGACCACGCGCAGATCGTGCTCACGTGCGAGGGCCAGCAGGGCCTGCATGTCCGCAGCCAGGCCGCCATAGTGAACAGGCACGATGGCCTTGGTGCGAGGCGTGATCGCCGCCTGGACCAGCCCGGGGTCGATGCAAAGGGTCTCAGGGTCGACGTCGACCAGAACCACGTCGGCACCAAGATAGCGAATCACCTCGGCCGTCGCCGTGAAAGTGTGCGTGGTGGTGATGACTTCGTCACCTGGCCCGATGCCCAGGGCCTCCAAAGCGAGGTGAAGGCCCGCCGTCGCGGAGTTGACCGCCATGCATTGCAGATCCTCATCGCCGAGGAAAGTGGCGAACGCCGCCTCGAAGCGCTTGGCCTTAGGGCCCGTGGTGACCCAGCCGGAGCGCAAGGTGTCGACCACCTCTGCGATTTCTTCGTCGTCGATGTCGGGCAGGGCAAAGGGGAGGAACGGCTGTAGAGGCGACATTCGGTCAGTCTTTTGCGATCCAGCACAACACGTGCGTTCGCAGGAATGGAAACAGGTTGAGCAAGTGATAGATCGCAGGATGAACGCGACACACACGACGGCTGATCGGCGGTGCCAGGGTAACCCTTCGGACCATCATGCGCCCTTGAGGGAAGAGGGCCTTCACCCGACGTAGTGGTACGGCCCGGACGTCGTTGTTGGAGGGATTGTCGTAGACGAAGTCGTACCAAAGCACGCCGCCGCCGGGTTTGACCCATGACCACATTGCATCGGCCAAGCGCTGCTGAACGGCGTCGTCGAGCACCGACGAAAACACCGTCGATGAGAAAACGATGTCGGCGCTACGTTCGGCGATTGGAGCCGCGGCTGCGTCGCCCGCGAGCACCGTGAGCGCGCTCGGCAACCTCTCCCTCGCCAGATCGACCCTACCGGGCAGGAGCTCGATGCCGGTGAGGTGCTGCGGAGCGAAGCCCCAACGCAGAAAATCAAGGAGATTCGATCCATCGCCGCACCCGACTTCGACAAGACTGTGCCTTGCCATCTGCGAAAGGCCGGCGGATTGCAGCAGCGAAATTGCGACGCGATGACGCTCTTGAAGCGACAGAAGAGCCGCCGCATCCGTCACCTGATAGCGAGAATCCTTGACCTCACGTGCAGCATATCGCTTGTGCAAGGCGTCCAGTTCGGCCTGATGCTGAAGCTCCCGTTGATCCACCCAGCTACCTCGTCAACGCTGCAAAGCGATCTCGCGCGGCACTCTTCCTCAGAGCATCGCAACAGCCGGCGATGAAACCCAATCCATAGCCGAGCTGGTAAGCCGCAACGACAACGGGAAGGCGCAGCAACACGCCGACCTTCGGCTTATGTTCGATTGCGAGTGCTATCACGACCGCAATCAGCGCTGCGCCATAGGCGATCGGTAGTCCCAGCCAAGACCAGATGGGCGCGCCGAACGCTGCCAGTCCCACAGAGACGGTCAATCCGAGTACCAGCGCTCCTGGAACAAGTTGCCGCCACGCGGCAGGTTGACCAAATTTCCTCATGACAAAGGGTTTCCAGTACCCGTACTGGACATACTGTCGGAAGACTTGACTGAGGCTTCGCCTGGGCCTGTAGACGCTCCGGATTCGCGACGACTGCCAGACACGTCCTCCGCCTCGAACTATACGCATGTTGTGCTCGTCATCCTGATTTCGTACGAGCGCCTCGTCAAAGTCACCGAAACGCTCAAAGGTCGAGCGCGGCCAGCATCCGAGGTAAACGGTATCGGCCCAACCGTCGTAGTCGAGACGGCGAGATAGGGCGCCGCCGGCCACCCATCGAGACTGGAACGCCATCGCAACCGCGTGCTGCATTGAAGCTGCGCCTTCTTCTGGCTCGGCCTTCCACGCGCCACCGACGTTCGATGCACCGGTTTCCGCCAGCACCGCGAGGCATTGCTCTACGTAGTCAGGCGCGTACTCGCTGTGCACGTCCATTCGGACAATGACGGACCCTGCTGCGCGGGCCAGGGCCCTGTTCAGGCCGGACGAAGTTATTCTGTGTGGATTGTCGATCCATACAACACGAGAGTCAGCGTTCGCCAAGCGCCCCAAGCGGTCCCGCGTGTCGTCGTCACTCATTCCGTCGGCAATGACCAACTCGAGTGCCCAATCGGCCGACATTGTCTGCCCCAAGGCGCTTTGGCAGAAGCGCTCGATGTATGCAGACTCGTTGCGACAAGGCACGATGATGCTGACGATGCGCGCCACGCTTGAACTGGTCTCTGTTGTAGCGGTCATTTCAATTGCATGCAGGTCACAAACTGGAAAATGTCATTTCGGGTGCCCCGTGCAATCATACAAAGCGCTGCCTCCGATCACCTGTGGCCGGGCAAGCTCCTCCAAGCAGGACGGTCGGACTCACTCGCTCGCCCGCGACAGGATGCGAGCAATTCGATCCGCGGCATCTCCTGCTCCGTAAGGCTGAATGGGGGCGCCCGTTGTTCCAAGTGCCAACCGAAAGGCTGCAAGCAAATTGTCCGGCGACTTCGGCGGTGCGAGCCGGTTCCAGCCAGATTCGACCAGTTCCACCCATTCGGTTTCATCCCGCAGAGTCACACACGGCTTGCCGAAGAAGAAGGCCTCCTTTTGGACACCACCGGAATCCGTGATGACCATCTGAGCCGTTTGCTCTAGTTCGATCATGTCGAGGTAGCCAACAGGCTCGGTGCAGTGAACCCGGGGATTGTCGTCCG
The DNA here is from genome assembly GCF_056402355.1 of Variovorax sp. P4_B11. NCBI lineage: Bacteria > Pseudomonadati > Pseudomonadota > Betaproteobacteria > Burkholderiales > Comamonadaceae > Variovorax > Variovorax sp. P4_B11. The sequence continues at coordinate 336,007 of NZ_JBFUHO010000002.1, read as the reverse complement.
GGCTCAAGCTCATTTGCGCAAGGGCGCTGCGCGTTCGCGGATGCAAGGGCAACACGACATCAATGTCGCCCGCGAACCTCATCAAGGCCTGGACAATGGACTGCAGTCGGGCTGGATCATTCGTGTTTTCTGCGCGATGCACAGTTGCCAAGACGAAGGGGCGGCCTTCGATACGGCTCAGAACTCGCGGCCTCTGAGACCGTGAACAAGTCCGCTTCGCGAAATGCAGCACGGCGTCGTACATCACATCGCCAATAAGCGACACTTGCGAACTAGCGATGCCTTCATTCCGGAGATTGAGTACTGCCGCGTCGGTCGGGGCAAACAGCCAATGTGACATGTGATCTGTCAGGACCCTATTGACCTCTTCCGGCATGCGTCGATTGAATGACCGCAAGCCCGCTTCTACGTGAGCAATGGGAATATTGAGCTTGGCGGCAGCGAGCGCCCCCGCGAGTGTTGAATTGGTATCGCCATAGACCAGCACGATCTCTGGTTGCTCGCGCAGGAGAACCGTCTCGACTTCGGCGAGCATCCGTCCGGTCATTTCACCGTGTGTTGTGCCATGAATACCGAGTTGGTAGGTCGGCTCGACCATGTCCAACTCTTCGAAGAACACGCCGGACATATTTGAGTCGAAATGCTGTCCCGTATGGACAACCACTTCGTCCAAACTCACAGCCCGCAATGCGCGGGATACAACGCTGGCTTTGACGAACTGAGGGCGCGCTCCGATTACTGTCACGACCTTCTTCACGCGAATAGCTCCTTGTACAGCGCCCGGATGTCCACCTCACCACCTGTGGTCGGGCAAGCACCTCCAGGCAGGACGGTCGGATTGTCGGGTGTTTTCAGACCTTTCCTGAACCGTTGAGCGCAAGCGAGGCGGGTAAGGGCCGGAGGCAAGTGTCGGCTGCTTTCGAGAACCGCAGCTTTTGGAGGGTCTGCCATCTCGTAAAATCCGTCACGCTTGCGCCCCCCCGGGTTCCCGGGGGTTTTGCAACCTAGACACATTCTCCCCATGCACGTCCGACGGCCCGCTCTCGATCGCAAGCCCGGCCTCGCCTTGGTCGGCTGCGGCCACTTCGCGGGCAACCACTTCGAGGCCAGCAACGCGCGCGCCGCTGGCCGCGAGCTGATCGGCGTGCGCGCCCCGGCCCCGCTGGCCGCGGCGGTAGCCCGCACTGGCGCCAGTGAGCATGCGAATCTGCCGAAAACGCTGGCCGCCACCCAGGCGGAGTGCACCCTCCTGACCACCCTGACCATGCCGAGCAGCCTGCACCCAGCGCAGGCGATCGAGTTCGCACGCGCCGGCTGTGAGTGGCCACTCCCAAGTGGCCTCGACACCTGGGCCGGGTGGCTTGCGTAGGCCTGGCCGAAACCGATGGGGAAGTCATTTGTTGCGAGCGTGCTCACGGTGGCTGGAGGCTCGGCGATTGCGCAGGCGATCGCTCTCGTCTCGTTCCCGTTCATCACGAGGCTGTACTCTCCGGACGTCTATGGACTCTTTGTTGTCTTCCTCGCGTATGGCGGGTTCGTCGGGCCCATCGCGTGTGGCCGGTTTGACGCCGCGATCGCACTCCCCAAGAGCAGCCGCGGTGCGTCGGCGGTTGCGCTTGGCAGTCTCGCGACGGCTGTCTTTGCGGCAGTGCTGACCGCCGCGTCGATACTCGTCTTCGGCGCCGGGACGATCGGCTCCGACAGAGGCGTCGCGTTAGGCCTTGCGCTCTACGTGCTGCTGGCAGGGGCGCAACAAGTCTTCACCAACTGGTGCGCACGGACACGGGACTACGCACGCCTATCTGCGGCGCGCATCGTGCAGTCGATCGTCGCCGCGCTACTGTCGATTGGCCTGGCGCGAACATACGACGCAGATGCCGGCATGCTCGTCGTTGCGACGCTGGCAGGGCAGGCAGTCGGGCTGGTAGTTCTGCTGACGGGACTCCATGCCTCCGGGTTCGCGTTTGATGTGAAAGCCCGTCAGGTACTTCGCATGCTCAAGTACTTCCGCCGCATCGCCGTATTCAATGTGCCCCAGGTTGTTTCCGATGCCGCCCAGGCGTCGGGTATCCCGCTTGCCATCGCGGTCTTGTTCGGATCCCAGGCGGCGGCCTACTACTCGTTCTCGATGCGTTTGTTGAAGGCGCCGTTGAACCTGATCGGCAGCGCCATTTCACAGGTCTATTACCCGAGGGCGGCTGCGCATCGCAACGACCACTCCAGGCTCAGGCACGACGCCCTTGGCATACTCAAGGTGCTGGGCGCTGCTGCGTGCTTCTTTCAACCGGTGCTGCTGCTAATCCCCGACTCTGCCTATCGGCTTGCCTTCGGAGACTCCTGGAGCGGCATCGGCAGCTATCTGCGCGCCCTGTCCCCGTGGATCCTGACGTCGTTCGTGGTTGGTCCAATGGGTGTGCTATATCTGCTCAAGGGTCGCGTGGCGCTCGTTCTTGTCCTTGCGCTGGGAGGCTCTGTACTTGCGTTCGGGATCTTCGGCGTCGCTTGGGTCACCTCAACCACGGTGCTCGCAACGATGTGGGCTTTGTCGCTGGGCATGGCGTTGTATTTCATTGCGTCGACCTTGCTCGAATTCGTCGTCGTCATCGGTCGGGAGAAAGAGCATGCATGACGACATCTTCGACGAGGTGTCGATCCGGTCCGCGTTTGAGCGCTCCCTCCAAGTGCGCGCCAGACCCCTAAACGCGACCGGGCATGGGTCCCAGTCGGACACGGGCTGGTTTTTCGAGCGCAGCCGTTTTGGGATGCGGCGTGTGGAGGTCGCTCCGATCGGCTTCTATGCATCGTTGTGCGCTGACGACGCCCGGCTGGCGGCGTTGCGCCGCTTGATCGATCGCGAGCGGGTTTCCCTGCGAAACAACGTGAGGATCAATCTGAATCCGCTGGAGACGCACTCGGGGGACTTGATTTCGTACGCTGTCTCACGCGGATACGGCGTGGTCATGAACCAGGCCCACTTGCTTCCGATTGGCCCTTCGATCGACGCCATGCGCGCGAAGTACCACAGCACCAAGCGCTACGAAGCGCTACGCGAAGTCAAGGTTCGATCATCGATACGCGTCGCCGACAACGTGAAGGATCTGGACGACTACTTTTCGGTCTACGCTGCGTCGCTGGAGCGCTGGGGCCGCAATGGATTCGTCTATCCGCCCGACCTGTTCCGGGATCTGCTGGCGTCACCCGCAGTCCGCTTCTGGATGCACTATGTCGAGGACCGCCTAGCGTGTGCCATGGTCGTTCTGTACAGTCGCTCCTATGCCCTGTATTGGCAAGGGGTCTCCAGGATCGACGGTGACCAAAAGCCGGCCTATCCGATGGTTAAGCTCGTGGACGCGGTCATGCAGGATCTCGTGCACCGGGGTGTCCCGGTCCTCAACCTCGGGGCCAGCGGCGGATTGCCCAACGTGCAGCGGTTCAAGGAGGGATTTGGCGCGCTGCCAAAGACGTATGCGTCGCTGACGCTTCGATCACCAATCTGGCGTATTGCGGATCGCGTGCGACGGGCCGTGCCGGTGGCAGGGAGTAAGTCCGATGGCAGAAGTTGACTGGGATTCGCGGGCCAAGGAAGGCGTCGCGCATCAGGCCGTGATCGATCCGGGAGACAAGTCTGGACTGAAGAACGCCTTGATCGATCGCATCCAATGGAACCAGATCCATGAGTGGGTCGGTCGCCGCCAGAGCGTGCTCGACTTCGGCTGCGGCGTCGGTCGTTTTGCGGAGCGGATCGCGCGGACGGGCGCGCTCTATCGCGGCACCGATGCATCGCAGGAGATGATCGAGGTGGCGCGGCGACTGCACGGCGACGGACCCGCGGTCTTCGAACGAGTGGACGGGCCAACGCTGCCGTTCGACGCGGGCAGTTTCGACGGCTGCCTAACCGTTTATGTGCTTCAATACCTGAAGACTTCCGACGGAGCCCAGTTGCACAGAACGGTCGCGGAACTGGCCAGGGTACTGACGACCGGCGGTGAGTTGCTGCTGATCGAGCAGGCGAGCGCTTCAGAAGGATGCTCCGGATCTGTATCGGAAGCAGCCACCGAGCAAGACTATCGGGACGCGCTGGCCAGCCACTTTGACGTTGCCGAAGTTCGCCGCATCCGTTGCGGCAACCTGTCGCGGCTGAGTTCGCTCTTCATCCAGCACGGCGAACGCCTGCCCTTGCGCAGCTCCATCGAAGGGCTGTTGGCGCGGCGTGAGGCGTCCATCGCCGAAAACTTGACGCCCGAGCGCCTACAGCTTTTGACGTACTACGAACTATGCATCGTCGCAACCAAGCGAGGCGCACCCTGAGATGTTCATGGGTCGATCGTGCGCTTCGAACGTGGTCAGACGCGGGAGTAAGCCCGTGAGCAGCGAGTCGCCAGTACTCGTGGTCGGTACGTCGTCGATTCACGTCCGGCGATTTGTCGCCGGGCTCTGCGAGGCGGGTCAGTCCGTCGTGCTCGTAACCGAGTCGGCGGAGCGCCTAGTCGATCACGCCTTACTGCTCGACCAGCAGGCAGCGGACTTTACGATGCGGCGGAAAGCTGCCACCGGCGTCGTGCAACGATGCATTGAGCAGTGGCGGCCGAAACTGGTGCACGCCCATCAGGCCAGCAACGTGGCTTGGCATGCGGGGCGCGCGGCTCGCCATTACGGGCTGCCGCTGGTGCTGACACTTTGGGGCTCGGACGTCCTCAGGCTGCACGAATGGAACTGGCTGTATCGGCACCTCATGCGCAGCACGCTCCGCGCGGCGTCAGCGTGGACTGCCGATGCTCCGATTTTGCTCTCCACTGCAGAACGGATCTGCCACCCGAAGGCGGCACCCCTGCGCGAGTGGATCCCGATCGGCATCGATCCGCCGCCGGCGATCGGCGTGGTGCAGCGCGAGCGGCGCGTGCTGTCTTGCCGATTGCACAAGCCGCTGTACCGCATCGATGCGATCCTGCGCGCATTCGCCGGCCTTCCAGAGGCACGTGACGACTGGATCCTGGAAGTGGCTGGCGCAGGGAATCAGTCGGGCGAGCTGCAGCAACTCGCCCGACACCTGGGTCTGGGCGGACGTGTGGAATTCACCGGCATGCTGTCGGCGGCCGAGTTGGCGCGCGCCTACCGCCGCAGCGCACTGTTCGTGAGCGTGCCCGAATCCGACGGTACGGCCGTCAGTCTGCTGGAGTCGATGGCGGCGGGCTGCCTGCCGGTACTAAGCGACTTGGCGGCGAACCGGGAGTGGGTCCAGGACGGGCGCACAGGGTTGCTCGTGAGCGATCTGGCCAGACTCGGCACGGCGTTGTCACGGGGCATGCAGTGGTGGGCCTCGGGACGATGGGACAAAGAGAGTCGCCTGACGAACGAACTCATGGTCGCGCAGCGTGCCCTGCTGGCCAACAACATCCGGCAGTTCATGGCTCTCTACGATCGGGTGGCAAGTTGAGCGCCGGCGTCCGAGTACAGAGTCGCGCGCATCCCGTTGGGCACGGTCGCGGACATAGCCGATGCGGATAGTCTTCCACCACCCTTTGCCGATCCGCGCGGATGCCAGTTCCGCCAGTGGGATCCGCCCTTTTCAGATGATCGAGGCGTTCCGTTCGCTCGGGTACGAAGTCGACACGGTGTGCGGATACGCCGCCGACCGGGCGCGCGCGATCGAAGCGGTGGACGCCAGGATCCGGCGGGGGGAGCGCTACGCCTTCATGTACAGCGAGAGTTCGACGGAACCGACGCTGCTGACCGATCCGCACCACCTTCCGACCCGGCCCTTTCTCGACTTCGGCTTTTTCTCCCGGCTCAAGGCGCGCAGCGTTCCGCTCGGGCTGTTCTACCGTGACATCTACTGGCGCTTTCCGGGGTACGGCACGGCGCTGGCCCCGTGGAAGCGCGGTGGCGCACGCCTGATGTACCGGTACGACCTGTTCCAATACCGCCGGCTCCTCGACCGCTTGTACCTGCCGTCCTTGGAAATGGCCAGGCACGTGCCATGGATCCGGCCGGAGTGCATGGCGGCGCTGCCACCAGGCTACATCGATCGACCACCAGTGCGGCGCGCGGGCGGGGCACTGAGGTTGCTCTACATCGGCGGAATCGGCTCGCACTACAGGATGCAGGCCCTGTTCCGCGCGCTGCACTTCCTGCCGGACGTTCACCTAACACTGTGCACGCGCGAAGCCGAGTGGCAGGCGGTGCGTCGAGAGTACCCGCTCCCACCGGCTGGCAACATCAAGGTGGTCCACCTTGCAGGGCCGGCGCTTCACGCCCTGTTCGAAGAAGCCGAGGCATGCCTGTTGTTCGTCGAGCCGCAGGCGTACCGGGAGTTCGCCGCGCCGGTGAAACTGTACGAGTACATCGGGGCGGAACGTCCCGTGATCGCGAGCGCAGGCACGCTCGCCGGTGACTTCGTCACGCAACACGACATCGGCTGGACGCTGCCCTACACGGACGAAGCGATCGCGGCGCTGCTGCGACAACTGAGCGAGAACCGCAGCGTCCTCGCGCCCAAGCGAGACGCGCTGCTACGGATTCGACCCCTGCACACTTGGCAGGCGCGTGCGCAGCAGGTCGCCTTGGACCTGATCGGAGCGTCGCGATGAGAGTGGCGATCCTGGCAGCAGCTTCGGCAGTGCATACGATGCGTTGGGTCAATGGCCTGGCCGGTCGAGGCCTCGATGTGCACCTGATCAGCATTCACGAGCCGCTGCGGGACATCGACCAGCGCGTGCGCACACATCGGCTTGACTGGCCCGCGCCGGCGGGTTACCTGCTGGCCGGCTCGGCCTTGCGCCGACTGCTGCGTGAGATCGCCCCCGATGTCCTGAACGCACACTACGCCACCGGCTACGGAACGATCGCACGCGCCAGCCGTTTCAAGCCGCTGCTGCTGTCGGTTTGGGGCAGCGACGTGTATGACTTTCCGGCCCGCACGCCGCTGCACCGCATGCTGGTACAGGCGAACCTGCGTGCGGCGACCGCCATTGCGTCTACCAGCCACTGCATGGCCAGTCGGGTGACATCGCTGGATCCAGGACTGCGCGTCTACATCACGCCGTTCGGGGTCGACGAGCAGATCTTCACCCAGGAGCCGGGCGAGCGGGATTCGGAATCCATCGTGGTTGGCACAGTCAAGACGATGAGCCCGAAGTACGGCATTGATGTGCTCATCGACGCCTTTGCACTGGCGGCGAGTGGCGGCGACGCGGCGGCGCGCCTGCGGCTCGAGATCACTGGCGGCGGACCCGACGAAGCGTCGCTCCAGCGCCGGGTCGACCGCCTCGGTCTCTCCGACCGGGTCGTCTTTCATGGCGCCGTTGCGCATCACGATGTGCCCAGGATGCTCCATCGCCTCGACATCTTCGCCGCGCTCAGCCGCGACGACTCGGAAAGCTTCGGCGTGGCGGCGGTCGAGGCAGCCGCGTGTGGCAAGCCGGTTGTCGTCTCGGATGTCGAGGGACTGGCCGAAGTCACGCGAGACGGCGTGACTGGAATCGTTGTCCCACGCGAGAATCCGACGGCGGCGGCGCAGGCCATCCTGCGACTTGCCGCCGATCCGGCACTGCGTGCAGGAATGGGGCGTGCGGGCAGGGAGCACGTCTTGCAGCACTACACCTGGGAGCACTCACTGGAGTGCATGATCGACGCCTATCGGGCGGTTGTAGAACTGCGGCCGGTCGATTCACTTTGACTGCGATCGTCGGCAGACCGACACAGTTCGTCGGCCTTCACTCGATCTCTGCTCGTAGGGCAGAGGTCAGTGCAGCGACGACTCGGTCCTGTTCGGAAGCGGTCAAATCAGCCCCCATCGGCAAACTGATGACCTCCTGGCCGGCAAGCTCACTGGCTGAACATGCTTGAACAATGGATACGTCGGCAAATGCCGGCTGTTGATGCAGCGGAATCGGATAGTGAATGGCGGTGGGAATGCCTTCAGAGGCCATGCGGGCCTGCACAGTGCTTCGGTTAACAGTGGCTCCGCTGTGGATGCGTACGGTGTACTGTGCCCATGCTGATGAACGATCACTGCGCACTGCTGGTAAGGCAATGCGTCGGTCATCAAGTAATGCGGAGTAGCGGGATGCAAGTACCGAGCGCCTTTCAAGCTCCCATCCAAATCGCTCCAGCTTCGCCAGTACCACCGCGCATTGCAATGTATCCATGCGCCCTCCCACACCGACGCGCATATGCGTGTACCGCGCGCTTTGCCCGTGCACTCGGATCTCCCGGCACGCCTGCGCCAGCGCATCATCATTGGTGAACATCGCCCCACCATCCCCATAGCAGCCCAATGGTTTGCTCGGAAAGAAGCTCGTGCAGCCAACCGTGCTCAGGTTGCAGCTCTTCCGCCCCTTGTAGCTCGCGCCAAAGCTCTGCGCAGCATCCTCGATCACTGCCAATCCTTGCCGCCCGGCGATGGCATTGATTTCGTCCATGTCCGCACATTGACCGTACAAGCTCACCGGCATGATGGCTCGCGTGCGCGACGTCACCATCGCCTCGATCAGGCTCACATCAATATTGCAGGTGTCCGGTTCGATGTCCACAAACACCGGCACGCCGCCCATCAACACGATCACCTCCGCCGTAGCCGCGAAGGTGAATGGTGTAGTGATGACCTCGTCTCCAGGCCTGAGGCCGAGCGCCATCAATGCAATCAACAACGCCTCGGTCCCGCTGGCCACGGTGATGCAGTGCTTGGCACCCGTGTAGGCCGCCAGTTTTTCTTCCAGCTCCTGGACCTCGGGGCCCATGATGTACTGACCATGGTCGAGCACCCGGTGAATGCGTTCGTCAATCTGCGACTTGAGCGCCCTGTATTGCGCTTTGAGGTCGACGAACTCCATCCTTTCGTTCACGCCGCCACTTCGCTTTCGGGCGTGCAGACGTCGCCTTGCAAGACGTAGGTTTCGCCGGTGGCGGCACATGTCGCGCGCCCTTCCGCAAACACCAGTCGCTCACCATGCTTGCTCATCCAACCGACTTGCCGGGCTGGCACGCCAAGCATCAACGCGAAATCGGGCACATCACGATTGACCACAGCTCCCGCGCCGATGAACGCGTAGCGGCCCACGGTCGTTCCGCACACGATCGTGCTGTTGGCGCCCAACGTGGCGCCCTGACGCACAAGCGTGCGTCGGTATTCATTCTTGCGGCTGACGGCCGAACGCGGGTTGTACACGTTGGTGAAGACCATGCTGGGGCCGCAGAACACATCATCTTCGAGCGTGACGGCGTCGTAGACGCTGACGTTGTTCTGGATCTTGACGTTGCTGCCGATGCGCACGTCGTTGCCCACAAAGACGTTCTGACCCAGCGAACAGTTCTGCCCAATCGTCGCACCGGCGCAAACATGCACCCAATGCCAAATGTGCGTGCCGTCCCCGATCTGGGCACCCGCGTCGATGACGGCAGTGGGATGGACAGTCGCGGTCACGATGCCAGTCGTCGCACGAAGGGATGGACGTCTGCGGCGGCGCCAACCGGCTTCGCTGTCCGGATGAAATTCACCGTCTCGATGGCACGGCGGGATTCTTCCAGTCCGTAACCACGGCCCGCCAGGATCTCGCGGTAGCTCACCGTATGAAGATCGGTGAATCCCTCCGAAAATTCGAGCGCTTCGCCACTGACGTCGATGGCTCGATAGGTCGTCTTCTGGCCCCGCACGCTCTCGGGCAAGTCGCCGACATCGATCGACAGAAACCAGCGAACGCGGGCGTGCTCAAGTTCGAGGAAGCCGGCGGCCTTGTTGGACTCGCTGAGATGCACCACGTTGCGCTGTGTCGCACCGAAGATGAAGTGCAGCATGTCGAAAAAATGCACCCCGATGTTGGTCGCCACGCCGAATGATTTGCGCGGGTCGCCTTTCCAGCTCGCCGCGTACCAGTTGCCACGCGACGTGATATAGGTCAACGCCACATCGAACTTGCGATCCAGCGGCGCGTGCCGCACCTTCTCGCGCAGGCGCAGGATCGCTTCGTGGTGACGCAACTGAAGGATGCTGTACACGCGTCGACCGGTTTCGCTTTCCACCCGCACGAGTTCATCGAGCAAATCCGATGTCGCCACGAGTGGCTTTTCGCAGATCACATCGCATCCCAGGCGCAGCCCCGCTGCGGTGTGCGGATGGTGCAGATGGTTCGGCGAACAGACCGAGAAATAATCCAGCGCGGTCGAAGGCGATCGACGCAAGCGCTGGCCATGCTCATAGAAGGACTCGAAGTCGGTGAAGAAGGCGGCCTCGGGCGCGAAGCTGTCGATGATGCCGACCGAATCGTTGACGTCATAGGCGACGGCGAGCGCATGCCCAGTGTCTCTGATCGCACGCATGTGACGTGGCGCAACGAAGCCTGCGGCACCGACGAGCGCGAAGTTTTTCATATCCTCAAAGCCTGAACACGGTGAAGCCGACGCTTGCCGCCTCGTGCCGGTCATAGAGCGACTTGACATCGGTCAGTACCGGCGCCGCATGACGGCAATAGCGCCGCAACGCCGAGGGCGTGAGTGCCCGGTATTCGATATGCCCTACCGCGACGACCAGCGTATCCACCGGGTGATCTTCATCGATCGTGCCCAGTTGCAGCCCGTACTCGTTCTGCACCTCGTCGTCGCTGGCCCATGGATCGGTTACGACGACTTGCGCGCCCCAAGCCTCCAGTTCGCGCACCAGGTCCACCACCTTGCTGTTCCGAATGTCCGGACAATTCTCCTTGAAGGTGATCCCCAGCACGCCGACCCTGCAACGCGGCACGTCCATGCCTGCCTGCAGCATCAGCTTGATCGTGTTTCGCGCCGCATAGCGGGCCATGTTGTCATTGATTCGGCGGCCCGCCAGAATGATCTGAGGGATGTAGCCAACTTGCTCCGCCTTGTGGGTGAGGTAGTACGGATCGACCCCGATGCAATGCCCTCCAACCAAACCGGGACGAAACGGCAGAAAGTTCCACTTGCTGCCTGCAGCTTCGAGCACTTCGAGCGTGTCGATGTCCAGCCTGTCGAACAAGACCGAAAGCTCGTTCATGAGTGCGATGTTGAGGTCGCGCTGCGTGTTTTCGATGACCTTCGCGGCCTCGGCGACCTTGATGCTTTGCGCCTTGTAGGTGCCGGCCGTTACGACTCGGTTGTACAGGCGATCGACGGTCTCCGCCACCTCCGGGGTGCTGCCGCTCGTGATCTTGCGGATTTTCGCCAGCGTGTTGACCTTGTCGCCGGGATTGACCCGCTCAGGGCTGTAGCCGCAAAAGAAACCTTCGTTGAAGCGTTGGCCGCTGGCGCGTTCGAGCGCGGGCACGCAAACTTCTTCGGTCGCACCCGGATACACCGTCGACTCGTAGATCACGATGGCGCCGGGGGGCATCGCTTGGCCCACCGTCTCGCTGGCAATCAGGAGATGCGAAAGGTCCGGCCGATTCGCACTGTCGACGGGCGTCGGGACGGTCACGATGAAGACATTGCAATCGCGCAGATCGGCGACACTCGCGCTGTAGCTCAGTTGTGTCGCGCCGTGCAGGTCCTCGGAAGGGACCTCCAGGGTTCGGTCGCGCCCGGCCTCAAGATCTTCGATCCGGCGCTCATTGGTATCGAACCCGACGACTGGCATCTGTCGCCCGAAGGCCACCGCCAGCGGCAGGCCGACGTAGCCGAGGCCGATGATGGCGAGTCTGATCTCCGCGTCTCGCATGCTATGACGCCTGCGCCGCATCGGGCGTGTAGCCGGGCACCAGCGTGCGAAGCAGCATTGTCATCGTTGCGACGTCGTCGCTGCGGGCGGCGCTCAGAAGTCGTTGAAGGTGATCCTTGAGCACGGGCCAAGCCATGAAATCTTCTTTCGCGCGAATGATGCGGGAATGTTCGGTGGGCAGTGGATTCTCTCCGATGAGAAGCTCTTCGAAGAGCTTCTCGCCGGGACGCAGACCGGTGAAGGTGATGGCGATGTCACCAGTGGGGCGCGTCGCATCGCGGATCGTGTGTCCCGAGAGCGCGATCATCCGCTTTGCCAGATCCAGGATTCGCACCGGCATGCCCATGTCGAGCACGAAGAGGTCGCCGCCTTCGGCCATCGCCCCCGCTTGCAAGACGAGTTGCGCCGCCTCTGGAATCGTCATGAAGTAGCGGGTGACCTCCGGATGCGTGATGGTGAGCGGCCCGCCTTCAGCGATTTGTGAGCGAAACAACGGCACGACGCTGCCGCTGGAGCCCAGCACGTTGCCGAAGCGCACCATCGAGAAGCAGGTCGCGCGCGCTCCCTCCAGCTTGCGGCTGGCACCTTCGTCGAACGGGTCACCGTCACCGGTGGCGAGACATTGCAGCACGAGCTCAGCCACCCGCTTGCTGGCGCCCATGACATTGGTAGGTCGGACGGCCTTGTCCGTGGAGATCAGCACAAAGCGCTCGGCGGCCGCCTCGATGGCCGCGCGCGCCGTGTTCAAGGTACCGAGCACGTTGTTAACAACGCCGGCACCGGGATTGGCCTCGACCAGAGGCACATGCTTGTAGGCCGCCGCGTGATAGACGACTTCGGGCCGGTGCCTACGGCAGATGGCAGAGATGCGTTCGAAATTGCAGACATCGGCCAGAAGAGGCAGCAGATGGACATCCGCCGCGTCGCGCTTGATCAGCGATGCCAGTTCCTGGTGAATGCGGTAGAGCGCGAATTCGCTGTGTTCGACCAGAATCAGCTGGCTCGGCCCGACGCTCGCGATCTGGCGGCAGAGCTCGCTGCCGATGCTGCCGCCAGCGCCGGTCACCAAAACCACCTTTCGCGCCAGGGTCCGTGCCAGCAGCTCCGGCTGCGGTGCGACGGGCTCACGGCCGAGCAAATCTTCGACATCGAGGTCGCGAAAGTCGTCGACCGTGACGCGACCGCTCGCGAGATCCGCCAGACCCGGGAGCGAGCGGATCCGAACCGGCAGGGACTGCAGCTGCCCGATGATCTGATTGCGTCGGTCGCGACTCACGCTTGGCAAGGCCAGCAGGATGTCGCTGACCGCGAGCCGGCCGACGACATCGGACGCCCGCGACGCGGAAAAGACCGGCACGCCGTTGATGCTCCTTCCGGATTTGGCGGGGTCGTCATCCAGGAATCCCAACAACGCGTATTGCCGTGTGTTGGCAAGGGCCGCTGCCGTTTGAGCGCCGGCGGTCCCCGCGCCGTAGATGAGCAGCCGGCTGGTCGTGCTGCCAGTTCTTGCCGCCAGCCAATGCCATGCCAGCGTCCGGCTTGAACTGACAAGCAGCAAGAAGATGAGCGGCTGAAGGACGATGAGGCTACGCGGAATACCTCCAATGTGATACAGCCACCACACAAAGGGCGCGAGCAACAATCCATACACGGTCACACCCTTGCCAGTGGTCAGGATTGCGGCGACCCCCGTGTACCGAAAGACGGCGCGGTAAAGGCCGAACTTCACAAAAACGGGAATCGCGAGCAGGGGAGCGATCGTATAGACCAACCATTCAACCCCCTCGGGCCGGTGCCAAGTGTCCAAACGAAGAGTGAACGCCAGCCATGTCGAAAGAAGCGCCAAGCAAAGGTCCAGGCAGACAACCACCAGACGCTTGCGGGAGCGAGACCAGCCGAGGACGGTTTCTTGCATAGGGTGCCAGTGCTTACCAGTGTTGTCGGAGGCGTGCTTCAGGGCGCGGGCTAGCAGGGGGCATCGAGGTTGCGCCGCGTCAACGTTTCTCAGTGTCGTCTTAGTTCCTGTCAGTGCTCCAGCTCGCCACCAATCATTGCGGCCGTGGTACCTCGATTGCTGATAGGGCGGCCGAGGACTGAGCCATTGACCGCCAAGCTGCGAGCGCAGTCAAGCAGCGCTCCTTCTGGACCATGAGACACATGCGGGCCAGCGCGTCGCGAGCCACTTCGGGATGTCCGCTGTGCGCGGCCGCGACCGCATAGGCCAGCTGGTTTACATCCGACGGATGCCGCTCCACCACCTTGCGCATCGTATCGAGCTGAAGTGAGGTCACTCCATCCTCGGGGTGCAGGCGCAAAAAACGCAGTAACTCGCGCAATTGGGTCAGTACCACCAGATCTGGGGCCTTACTGTTGCGCGACGGGCCAACGCGGGCCCGTTCGAAGCGCACGCGCTCCAAGCTGCGCTCCGCCATGTTGTATTCAACAGCGATCCAGGCGGTGAGGCCGGCTCCAAAACACAGCAATGCCACGGCGACCCAGCGCCGCATCTGGACCACCCGACCCACGGGATGCTGCGCGTCCAACGTCCCCATCATTAGCCCCACAGGCAGCAGGAAGTAGGCGTAATTCTGCGGAAACTCGAGTAGCGCGTGGACGAGTAGGACGCACACTGCCAAGAGCAGAAGGCAACTCTGGGCCGTGTTCACCTGCAGCGCCTTGACGCCCAGCCAAATAGCCAGCACCAAGGTCAACAATACTCCAAGAGGTACCCCGTTCTGCACCAACAGGTCGATGATCAGGTTATGGGCACTTTGAAAGGTATACCGCATGCTGGCATGGTCGAGCGCCACGGCCGACTGAGCGACGGATAGTTGGTTCCAACCCCATCCTGCCCAGGGGCGCTGTGTCAGTGCGTCGAGAAAGAGCTTCCACGCGGCGGGTCGCAGCCCTGGCGACATCTCATCCGAGGCCGTGCGCGCGGCGGTGAAGTGCAGCGCTTGATTGATGTCTCCCCAACTAAACACTAGGAGAATGAAAATCACGGCGAGCGCAACCAGCCCAGATGCGTAGCGCCGAGTGACGAGAGACCGGCGGTACAAGACTGCGAAAATGGCCAGGAGAGCAACTTCGACCCATCCGGTGCGCGATTGCGTCGCGACAATTCCGAGCATCAAAAATACGGCGGCAGACGCCGCAATCCAGCCGCGCACGCGCTTGGCCAGATAGCCCCACCAGAGCGATACCAAGCCCCATACGAGCAGTGTGGCAACATGATTGGGTTGCCCCAGATTGGCAAAGGGCTGGTAACCCCTCGGGAATGAGAGTGTCAGTAGCCCCAGCCCCGAAAGCCGCAACCATTGATAAACGACAAGGCCCGTGGACAGCAGCGCCGCAGCACCGATCGCGCTAAACAGGGCGTTGATCAGTTGGCCCGAAGCCAACTGATCAAAACGTGCACCAACCAGCAGCGCCAGAGCAAAGCCGTATAGGTACGCGCTAGCGATCCAGGCATCGCCACCGAAATAGATCATCCCTCCCGCAAACTGAAGGAGCGGAACGCACGCGGTCAGCAGCGCGACCATCACACTGACGTTCAGCGGCAATGGCCGTGCCGTGCGCGACACGATCCAGAAGGCAGCCGGCAACAGGGCCAGCACCATCAACAAATCAGCATGAAAGGCGGCCCACGGAATGAGATGCGTGGGCAAGAGCCAAGCCCCGGCGATTGCAGTAACCCAGAGCACCCACCAGGGATTGAACGGCAGCACCACGGGCTGTGTAAGCGAGAGGCGACGCGGCCCCGGTTTCCGGGTCAAATTTGTTAGCGTTAGCTCAATCATGGATATGTCGCGACGAAAAAGGTGACCGAGTCCGCTCAGAATCTCGCCTCGAACCGGCCCGGCCTAGAAACTCGAGCTTGAATTCATCGCCTGGCCGGCGCCCGCCGCATCGCACCGAAATGCAACATTGAACACGCGCAATATAAAAAGACCCCTGGGCAGGGGCCTTTTGGTGTTCAGAGAGCCCTGTGAGGTATCACTTGCAACTGGATGGCAGATATTTTGCAAGGATGGGCGTAGTTGCATTGGTCGTATTGCAAGTCCAGACGACCTGACCGTTGCTCGCCACACCATTGAGCGCGAGTTGACCTCCGCTGATATCAGGTTCTGCAGCAGTCGCTGTCACGAGCACATAGCCGTTCGAGGCATCGACATTGGTGTAGGCCACGCTCGTAACATATTTCGAGGTTTGGGTGGCGAGCGTCATTGACGCCGTACTGGGCATTGCGCCGTAAGTGTTCACGTATTCGGCGATGTCCGTCTTCGCCGCAGACCCAGCAAGAATGAGTTCGCTGACCTTTGCGCGAACCGTGTAGTCACGATACGCGGGCAGCGCCACAGCCGCCAAAATACCAATGATCGCCACGACGATCATCAATTCAATCAGGGTGAAACCCTTTTGCACGTTGCGTGCGATGTTCCGACGGTTCATTTACTTACTCCAGGTTGGTTGAGGGCCCGAGGCAGCCCCCGGTGCGCTCATGTCACCGCAGCATCCATGCCACCCCGGTTTCACCCCCTCCCAGGCCCCATTTCCCCTGCAGTTGTTCACGTTCTAGTTACAACATGTGACGAAAACTGTTGCCGCCCACCGACGCAGGGTGACATTTTTGTCATCTCCCTGCCCGCCCGTGTCATGCCCGCGGCTCCCGCCCCGCTTCACGCCCGCTCCACCCGCATCCACGCCCGCGCCCCATCCCACACCTGCGCCATGCGCTGCAGCAACTCGGCCGGCACCGCAGGATGCGGAGCGGCCAGGGCGGCGCTCATCGCCTCGCAGCTGTGCTCGATCACCGCGCCCGGATGATGGACGCCGCAGACATCGCGGCCGAAGGCCTCGAGCTCGGCCCGGTTCGGGTAGCTGCGGGCCGGGGATTTGTCGCCGCTGCGGCCGCCTCGCCGCCACTTGAGCGCCAGGGTGTGGTCGACGGTCTCGATGCCGCCCGGCCGCTCGTAGGCATAGAGCACGGTGCTCACCTGGTCGTACACCGGGCTGGGCCACACCCGGTCGTCGTCGTACAGCACGGCGAAATTCTTGAGGTGGGCGTCGCCATTGCGCACCAGCACGGTCAGCACCAGCAGCTTGAAGAACTGGTGCAAGGCCGGCGCGGGTTCGCTGCACACCAGGCGCAGGGCCGTGGCCACGTCTTCATAGCTGCCGATGTACTTGCGGCTGGACAGGCGCTCCCGCACGCGCAGTTGCATGACCGCCGCGATGTCCTCGAAGCCGAGGCGGCTGCCGTCGGGCTGGATGTCGAAGCGGTCGAGCACCAGCAGCTTGCCGTCGGCCGAGAGGTCGGCGCGCGGCACGGGCAGCCCGGCATGGCGCGCGGCTTCCAGGCACAGCCACTCGTTGGCGCTGAGGCCGGGGTAGCGCGGCCCCTCGGCCTTGACGATGACGTTGGGGCCGGGCACCACGGCCTTGTCGGCCACCGGCACCATGATCTTCGGCTGGACGCCGGCCAGGCCGGTGCCCGGGCCCATGAAGGCGTCGACCAGCTCCTCGAACAAGGCTTCGCTGCGCCCGCCGGCGAGCAGGTCGTCGCGCGAGACCAGGCCGGCGGCCCCCGCGCCCAGCGGCGCTTCGCCGGGCATCTGGTACGCGACGCGGCCGATGGCCCCGGCGCCCATCAGGGCCAGCAGGTGCATCTTGGTGACCTGGAACTTGCCGAAACGCGCCAGGATGCGCTCGAACAGATAGCCCTCGGGAAGGTTCATGTCGAGGGCGGCAAAGAGGTCGCCGTCCTGGAACACGCGGTCGGCGATCGGAAGGCCCAGGCCGACCTGGTGGCGCGCCTGCGCTTCATAGACCAGCGAATAGATCGATTGCTTGGTGAGCAGGGCCTGCGGCTGGCCATGAACGGCGAGCTGCAGGTCCCGCAGCTTTTCGGGCAGCGCCGTCATGTTTCGTCGGGCTCTTGCAGGTGAGCGAAGGCCCGCGCCAGGTCGGCCGCACGCAGCGGGCCGGGCTCGCGCGGATCCAGGCTCAGCGCCAGGCCGAGCGGCGCAAGCATGGCGAGCAACGAGGCCAGGGAGACATCCTTTCCGGCCTCGAGCCGGTAGACCGGCATGCGCGAAAGGCCGGCACGCTCGCCCAAGGCGGCCTGGGAAAGCTTCTTGCGGCGGCGCGCGCTGCGAATGGTCGCGCCGACCTCGGACAGCGAAGAGATTGACGCGGCGGCTTTGCTATCCATGCGTTGCATTATTCCTGATGGGAGAGAAAATGCAACGCATAGGTAGCAAACTAGATCTGCAGCACCTCGTCCGCCTGCAGCCAGCGAATGTCCCACCCGGCCGGGGCCCCGCTGCCCATGGGCGACCCGTCCGCGATGCCGTCGATCTGGCTCATGATCTCGCCCGTCTCGGCCGGCTTGGTATGGGTGATGTAGATCGGGTAGTTGCGCCCCGGCGCGATCTGCGCCAGTTCGTCCGCCAGCGTGGCCGGCGACAGGTGCAGGCTGCGCTGCGCCAGCGCCTGCTCCCGGTTGCTGAAGGCCGTCTCGATCACCAGCATCGCGACATCCAGCTGGTTCAGGCGGGTCCAGAAGGGCGCGTTGCGTTCGGTATCGCCGCTGAACACCCAGTGCGCCCCGCCCTGCGCGCTGCGCACGGCGAAGCCGCAGGCCGGCACCGTGTGCACGGCCGGCAACACCTCGACATGCTTCAGCGCCCGGGTTCCCAGCTGCAGTTCCTGGCCGACGACCAAGTCGTGGAAACTCACGAACGGCGCCTCTCGGCTCGGGATGCTCGCGAAATCGGGCCAGATGACGTTGTTGAACACATGGGCCCGCAGCGCCTCGATGGTCGCGCGCAGCGCATGCACGCGCAGCGGCCGGGTGCGGCGGCTGGCGATGGCATCGATCATCAGCGGCAGGGCGGCGACGTGGTCGAGGTGCGAATGCGTCAGCACCACGTCGTCGATCGCGGCCATCTCGTCCAGGGTGAGGTCGCCGACACCCGTGCCGGCATCGACCAGCAGGTCGCAATCGACCAGGAAGGAGGTCGTGCGGCAGCCCTTGGAGATGGCGCCGGAGCACCCCAACACACGCACCTGCATTTCGCGAGACCTTTTGACTTTCCAGCCCGCAGGCCGCTACTTCGAATCGAACCGGGTTGCGCCGTCCCACTCAGGGTCCTCGGACTGCAATGACATCGAGGCTAAACGCTGCGCGTACAGCTGGTAAAGGACTTTTTTGGCATCCGCTGCGACAAGAGGCGCCAGCATGGCCTGTCCTTGTAACCAATCCTGTCTGCGGTACGCCGAAAGCACTCCATCCCAGCGCTCAAGTTCCGCCCGGATCGCCGCGCTGGCACTTTGGATTCTCGCAACGGGCGTAAAGATCCGCACCGTCCGGGCCTTTCCCTGGACCCGCACCGTGTCGAGCTCCTGCCAGACGAAGCCGGGCGCCGCGCGCCGGGTCGCGGCACTGGCGACGATCTCGACCCCATAGTGCACGCCCAGGCCCTCGAGCCGCGACGCCAGGTTGACCGCATCGCCGACCACGGTGTAGCTGCGGCGCACGGCCGAGCCCATGTCGCCGACGCTCATCACGCCGGTGTTGATGCCGATGCCGACCTGGATCCGCGGCAGGCCGCCCGCCGGCGGCCTGTCGTTCAGTTCCTGCACCGCGGCGACCATCTCGACGGCCGCCCGGACGGCCAGTTCGGCGTGGTCGGCGGCCTCGACCGGGGCGCCCCAGAAGGCCATCACGCAGTCGCCCATGTATTTGTCGACCGTGCCGCGGTGGGCGCTGATGATCTCGCTCAGCCGGCTGAAGAAGATGTTCAGGAAGGCCTGCAAATCAGCCGGCGCCATCTGCTCGGCCAGCCGCGTGAAGCCGCGCATGTCGCAGAACATCACGGTGAGTTCCTTGCTTTCGGCACGCATGCTGTAGCGCCCCGGGTCGGCCCGCATCTCGTCCACCAGCTGCGGCGGCACGTAGGTGCCGAAGAGCTTGGCCATCCCGCGGCTTGAACGGCCCTCGATGAAGTAGCCCCAGCTCATGTTGAGCACGAAGGACAGCGCGACCATCACCAAGGAAGCGGCCAGCGGCAGCACCAGGCCGGCGCCGAGGTAGAGCCAGCTGTTGAGCCCGACCAGCACCGCGCAGATCAGCAACGCCACCCCGACCGCGCGCGGCGCAGCGCTCAGCGAGAGGCCGAAGGCCAGCGCCAGGCCGGCCGCCACCAGCATGACCAGTTCGTAGCCCAGCGCATAGTCGGGAACGGCCAGGATCCTCGAATCCAGGAGCCCGGAGACGATGTTGGCATGCACTTCGACACCTGGGAAGCCAGCCCCGACCGGGGTCGATCGCAGGTCCTGCAGGCCCGGTGCGGTCGAGCCGACGAGCACGATCTTGTCCTTCAGCTCGCCGGGCGCCAATGCGCCCCCGATCACTTCCGATGCGGAAACGTGGCGGAAGGAGCCGCCCCGCGGACCGCCAGGGCCGCGGAACGGCACCAGCACGCTGGCCGTGCCATCGACCGGAACCCGCAGGCGCATTTCCCCGGCCGACAAGGCCAGCGCCTCCAGGGGCGGCGGACCGGCTCCCGGCGCGGCCGGGGCGAGCACCGGCGCCAGCGCCGTGTCGCCGAGCGCCAGGCGGTGGACGACCAGCGCCAGCGATTCGTAGTAGCCGGGCCGCGCGTTGTTCCCTTCGTAGCGCGCGATCAGCGGCACGGCGCGCACCACGCCATCCACGCTCCCGTCGAGCACCACGTTCAGGAAGCCGCCGGCGGGTGCCGCCTCGGCCAGCAGCGGAAGGCTGCCGACGAAACCGTTCCAGCGGGTCGTGTATGACCGGCCCTCGCGGAAGGCGCCGGCCGGCAGCACCGGGGCCGGCAACCGGCCCTTGGCGTGGGGCTCCGCGGTCTGGGTGAAATAGAAGCCGAGCGCCACCCGCCGGCCGGCGAGCGTCTTTGCGAAGGCCGCATCGCGGTCGAGCAGGGGCGCGAGCCGCTCGATCTCCTCGGCGAAACCGGCCCGGTCCCGCAAGGGCCCGGTCGCGAGCTGGCGCAGCGTGTCGAGCCCCGAACCGGCATCGGGCTCGACGAACAGCACGTCGAACCCGAGCACCCGGGCCTGCTGGCGCTCCATGATCTCGGTGGTGAGTCGGGCCAGCTGGTCGCGGCCCCAGGGCCATTGCCCGAGTCGCTGCAGGCTCGGGTCGTCGATGTCGACGATGACGATGCGCGGGTCGAGCGTGCCCGGCAGCGTCGCGCGCAGCCGCACGTCGTAGATGAAGCGGTCGAGCCGGTCGAGAAAGGGCAGCTGCCAGCCGCCCAGCACATGCACCAGGGCCAGCAGCACGGGCAGCAGCGTGATCGCGATGCGGGCGCCATGGCGTCGCAATGCATTCATCGCCCCGGCCTTCGGGCCAGCAGCAGGCTCAGGGCGCGGTCAGCTGATGACGAACTGCATCCGCGTGCCGCCGAGTTCGAGCACGTCGCCGTCCTGCAGCGCCACGGCCTCGCCGCCGAGCGGCTCGCCGTTGAGCTGCGTCTCGCCGTCGATCGGCGCCACCACGTAGCCGTGCAGCCGGCGCGTGACCGCGGCGACCGCCAGGCCGGGCTTGCCGATGGTGGTGACGACCTTCTGCAGCGACAGCTCGCGCCCGGTCGCGGAACCGCTGAGCACCCGCATGACCGCCGCACCGGCCGTGCCGCCGCCGAGCGGCGACTGGACCGTGGGTTCGGACGACAGGGGGATCGGCCCCGAAGGCGCGGCCGCGGTCCGGACGGGCAGCAGGCTCTCGGTCGCCGCGGTGTTGCCGGCCAGGAAGCGGATCTTGTACTTGCCGACCTCGATGACGTCGTTCTGCTCGAGCGCCTGCTTCTTGATGGCGCGGCCATTGACGTAGGTGCCATTGGTGCTGTTGAGATCTTCCAGGTAGACATCGCCGCCGATCATGTGCAGCACGGCGTGCTCGCCGCTGATCGCGAGATTGTCGACCACGATGTCGTTGTAGGGCCGGCGGCCCAGCGTGGTCCGGTCCTTGGCGAGCGTGACGTCCTTGATCACGACGCCGTCGATCGAGACGATCAATTTCGGCATGGCCGACTCCTGGATCTCGTTTTCTTGTTCACAGCGGGGCCCTTGCAGCACAGGCTTCAATGCCTTTTTTAGCCGGTCGCCCCGGGGGCCTTGGTCCCACCCGCCCGGGCCAGGACAACCGAAATGTTATCCCGGCCGCCATTGTCGTTCGCAGTTGCAACCAAAAGTGTTGCTTTCTCTGCTAAGTCGTCGTTTTGTAACAAAATCGTGAAAAGCTGGGCGTCCGGCACCATTTCGGAGAGTCCGTCGGAGCACAGCAGGAACAGGTCGCCGGGCCGCACGCCGTGCTCGTGCATCTCGAGGTCGACATGGCGCTCGATGCCGAGCGCCCGGGTGACCAGGTTGCGGTGCGGCGACTGCAGAGCCTGCTCCGGCGTGATGACGCCGGCGTCGAGCTGCTCCTGCAGCAGCGAATGGTCGCGCGTGAGCAATTCGAGCTTGTCGCCGCGCAGGCGGTAGCAGCGCGAGTCGCCGATGTGGCCGATGATCGCGCGCTGCGGCCCGAAGGCGGCCAGCACCAGGGTGGTCCCCATGCCCTGAAGCTGCACGTTGGCGATACCGGCTTCGAGAATGGCCGCGTTGGCCTCGTCGATGCCCGCCTGCAGGGCGCGCTTGACCGCTCTCGCGTGCGCCTGCAGCCCCGCATGGGCGAGCCAGCGGCCGAAACTGGCCTGCAGCAGCGCGATCGCCATGCCGCTGGCCACCTCGCCGCCGTTGTAGCCGCCCATGCCGTCGGCCAGCAGCACCAGCCCGAGCGAGGGCTCGAAGGCGATGGTGTCCTCGTTGTTGGCGCGGACCCGACCCGGATCGGTGAGCGCGGCGAAATCCCAGGTCAGCACGCCGGGATCGCTGGAAACGGAAGTGCCGGGATTCGCCATGGATCAGAAGGTGAGTGGGCTGCCGCTCAATCGGGAGCGTGGGAGCGCTTCTGGAGCCATCTTCCCACGGCCACCACGAACGCCGCCCCGGCCGCTGCAGCCGCATAGTGCAGCCAGGGGTTGGCCGTGAGCATATCGCGCAGGATGGTATCGCTCACGATGGTCTCGCCGGCCACCCAGCCGATCAGCGCCGCGCCGAGCATCACGATGATCGGGAAGCGCTCCATCAGCTTGATCATCAGGGTGCTGCCGAAGATCACCAGCGGGATGCTGATCGCCAGGCCGAGGATCAGCAGCACCATGCTGCCCTGCGCCGCCGCGGCCACCGCGATCACGTTGTCCAGGCTCATGACCAGGTCGGCCAGCAGGATGGTGCGGACCGCGGCCAGCATGCTGCCGTACTCCTTGTCCTCGCCCTGGCCGTCCTCCTCGCCGCTGAGCAGCTGGGTGCCGATCCAGAGCAGCAGCAGGCCGCCGATGATCTGCAGGTAGGGCAGCGCCAGCAGCTTGGCCGCGACCACCGTCAGGAGGATCCGCAGCACCACCGCCGCACCGGAGCCGAACAGCACGGCCGTGCGCTGCTGCTGGGGCGGCAGCGAGCGGGCGGCCATCGCGATCACGACCGCGTTGTCGCCCGAAAGAATGATGTTGATCCAGACGATCTTGAGCAGACCGATCCAGAAGTCCGTGGTTTGGAGGATGTCCATGTCTCTTTATTCCACTGTTATTGATTGAAAAGGCGCCCGCAACCTGGTTGCGGGCGCCTTCTCTTGTGTGGTCGAGCGAGAAGTCGAAGCTGCTTACAGCAGTGCCTTGAGGCGCTTCGCGAGCTCCGAGAAGTTGCGCGTCACCGTGAAGCCGCTCTCTTCCATGATGGCCAGCTTGGCATCGGCCGTGTCGGCACCGCCCGAGATCAGCGCGCCGGCGTGGCCCATGCGCTTGCCGGGAGGCGCCGTGACGCCGGCGATGAAACCGACGATCGGCTTCTTCATGTTCTGCTTGCACCAGCGGGCGGCGTCGGCCTCGTCGGGACCGCCGATCTCGCCGATCATGATGACCGCGTCGGTGTCGGGATCCTCGTTGAAGGCCTTCATCACGTCGATGTGCTTCAAGCCGTTGATCGGGTCGCCGCCGATGCCGACCGCGCTCGATTGGCCGAGGCCGATCTCGGTGAGCTGGGCCACGGCTTCATAGGTCAGGGTGCCGGAGCGGCTGACCACGCCGATGCGGCCCTTGCGGTGGATGTGGCCGGGCATGATGCCGATCTTGATCTCGTCGGGCGTGATCAGGCCGGGGCAGTTCGGGCCGAGCAGCAGCGTCTTCTTGCCGCCTGCGGCTTCCTTGGCGCGCATCTTGTTGCGCACTTCGAGCATGTCGCGAACCGGGATGCCCTCGGTGATGCAGATCGCCATGTCGAGGTCGGCCTCGACCGCTTCCCAGATGGCGGCGGCGGCGCCGGCCGGCGGCACGTAGATCACCGACACCGTGGCGCCGGTTTCCGAGGCCGCTTCCTTGACCGAGGCGTAGATCGGGATGTTGAAGATCGACTCGCCAGCCTTCTTCGGGTTCACGCCGGCCACGAAGCAGTTCTTGCCGTTCGCGTATTCCTGGCACTTCTCGGTGTGGAACTGACCGGTCTTGCCGGTGATGCCCTGGGTGATGACCTTGGTGTCTTTGTTGATGTAGATCGACATGACTTGTTCCTTACTTGGCGACGGCCGCAACCACTTGTTGAGCCGCTTCGGCCATCGTGTCGGCGCTGATGATCGGGAGGCCCGAATCGGCGAGGAGCTTCTTGCCCTCGACTTCGTTGGTGCCCTTCATGCGCACCACCAGCGGCACTTGCAGGTTCACGGCCTTGCAGGCTGCGATCACGCCGGTGGCGATGGTGTCGCACTTCATGATGCCGCCGAAGATGTTGACCAGGATGGCCTCGACATTCTTGTTCTTCAGCATGATCTTGAAGGCTTCGGTCACCTTCTCAGGGGTGGCGCCGCCGCCGACGTCGAGGAAGTTGGCCGGCTCGCCGCCGAACAGCTTGATGGTGTCCATGGTGGCCATCGCCAGGCCGGCGCCGTTCACCAGGCAGCCGATGTTGCCGTCGAGGCTGATGTAGGCGAGGTCGAA
Organism: Variovorax sp. P4_B11; assembly: GCF_056402355.1. NCBI lineage: Bacteria > Pseudomonadati > Pseudomonadota > Betaproteobacteria > Burkholderiales > Comamonadaceae > Variovorax > Variovorax sp. P4_B11. The sequence goes on along the minus strand of NZ_JBFUHO010000002.1, from coordinate 311,263 downwards.
CTTGCTGGCTTCGACTTCGGCCGCGTCTTCTTCGTCGAGGTCGCGCAGCGCCACGATCTCGGGGTGGCGGAACAGCGCGTTGCTGTCGAAGTTGAACTTGGCGTCGAGGGCGACGATGTTGCCCTTGCCGTCGCGGTTGAGCGGATTGATCTCGACCAGCGAGGCATCCGTTTCCATGTAGCAGGTGTAGAGCTTCTTGAAGACGTCCACGGCCTGGGCCGTGGAGTCGGCCGGGATGCCGATGGCATCCGAGATCTTCCTGGCCTGTGCATCGCCGAGGCCGGTCAGCGGGTCGACGAACTCGGTGACGATCTTCTCGGGCGTGGAGTGGGCCACTTCCTCGATGTCCATGCCGCCTTCGCTGGAGGCGATGAAGGCCACCTTCTGGGTCGCGCGGTCGGTCACGACCGAGACGTAGTATTCCTTCTGGATGTCGGCGCCGTCCTCGATGTAGAGGCGGCGGACCTTCTGGCCTTCGGGGCCGGTCTGGTGCGTCTTGAGCTGCATGCCGAGGATCTCGCCGGCCAGCTTCTTGACGTCTTCGATCGACTTGGCGACCTTGACGCCGCCGCCCTTGCCGCGGCCGCCCGCGTGGATCTGGGCCTTGACCACCCAGACCGGGCCGCCAAGCTTCTGGGCGGCCTCGACCGCCTCCTGAACTGTGTACGCCGGGATGCCGCGGGGTACGGGCACGCCGAACTTGGCAAGAATTTCCTTGCCTTGGTACTCGTGAATCTTCATGAGGGAGTCTCTCGGAACGGGGTTTGGAGAACAGGAGAATGTGGCTGTTGCCCACGGGCCACGGCGCCTGGGGGGCGGGGGCGGCGGACAGCAGAGGACTGTATCATGGTGCGCCGCACCAACAATTGACCCATTTTGTGGTCAATACGTATTTACTCCCAAGGCACACGAGGCTTGCACATGCCCAAGGTCTTCATCGATGGCGAGGCCGGAACCACCGGTCTCCAGATCCGCGAGCGGCTTCAGACGATGCCGCAGATCGAACTCGTGAGCATCGCGCCCGAACTCCGAAAGGACGTTGCCGCCAAGCGCGCGCTGATGGCCGGCGTCGACCTGGTCGTGCTGTGCCTGCATGACGACGCCGCACGCGAATCCGTGGCGCTGATCGACCAGCTCGAAGGCCGCCGCCCGAAGATCATCGACGCCTCGACCGCGCACCGCACCGCGGCCGGCTGGGTGTTCGGCTTCCCCGAACTGGCCGCGGGACACGCGGACGCGGTCGCCGGGGCCGAGCGCGTCGCCAACCCCGGCTGCTATGCGACCGGCGCCATCGCGATCGTCCGCCCGCTGGTCGACGCCGGCCTGCTGCCGCCGGACTTCCCGATCGCCCTGCCCTCGGTCAGCGGCTATTCGGGCGGCGGCCGGACCATGATCGAGGCCTACGAGAAGGGCGAGGCGCCGCTGTTCGAGACCTACGCGCTGGGGCTCAAGCACAAGCACATCCCCGAGATCATGAAGTACACCGGCCTCACCCGCCGCCCGGTCTTCATTCCTTCGGTGGGCAACTTCAAGCAGGGCATGCTGGTTCAGCTGCCGCTGCACCTGGACGACCTGCCCGACCGCCCGACGGCCGCGCACCTGCACGACGCGCTGGCCGCGCACTACGCCAAGAGCAACACGCCCGAGCAGTTCGTGAAGGTGCTGCCGCCGACGGCGGACGGCAAGATCGACGCGCTGGCGCTCAACGACACCAACCTGCTGGAGATCCGCGTGTTCCCGAACGAGGACCATCGGCATGCGGTGGTGATTGCGCGGCTGGACAACCTGGGCAAGGGCGCGAGCGGGGCGGCGGTCCAGAATCTGAAGCTCATGTTGGGGCTGGGGCAATAGCCTTCTGCCTCGGGGGCACGTTTCGGACCACCCATGTCGCTTTGAGCTAAGCTGAGTTGCTCAAAGCCCAGCTTCAACATTCTCCTTCGCTGGTAAGCCCATAGGTGCAGGCGAACGGATCATTCCATCGGTAATCCCTGTAGAACAGGTGATCTATGTCTCCTGTGTCCCAAAACAGGGTGCCGCTCCCGCTCGAGGAGATTTTCCAGGTCCCACGGGTGTTATCGCTGAATTCGATGGACCCCTTGGCGAAGCAAGGGGAATATCTGTCGTGCAAACCCATTTTGGCCGGGACAGGATATGACTTTAGAAAGAAACTTCTGATGTCTTTCTCTGTTGGCTGGAATGCCTTGCAGCTCTTGATTTCCCGCTCGGTGTCGTCGTCGCTCCTGCCTGTTTCGCTGATGTGAACATTGACGATGGTGCGCGGCTTGATCCGCTTGCCCGCAGCAACCGCGTCTGCTTGCAGCACCAGGAGGAACCAGCACACCATCAGCGGCATCGTTATCAGCTTTTTTACCACTTTGCGGTCGCCGCTTCTGTCTTTACTTTGTAGGAAACTTGGGGGTGTCGGTACACCTCGTTCATGGACACATTCAAGGTTTCGGAAAGCTCCTTGACCAACCAACGCAAAGAAGAATTTTGCCGCTCGTTGACCGTGTCGTAGATCGCATTTTCTCCGACTCCCGAAACAGGGTGACCGACGATTTCTATGCCTACCGAGTCCGCATTGGATGGAAATCTGCTTGGAAAGGCTTTGCGCCCCTCGAACCTGGACAGGTTCTTGTATCCACGAATTTGACTGGCCGCCTTGAATTCCGAGTTCGTGCACTTATGGGTTTCTATGCAACGCGACTTCAACGTGCCAACATGATTGGTAGCTTTGAAAAGCGAGGCCGTTTGATAGATTCTGCCATCCTTATCGATCAAGAAATGTGCGCCATTCGCTTTCGGCTTCGAATAACTGGCAAAGGCACCGTCGGCGGTTGGCCCACCGGTTTGGTGCACCACTATTCCATTGACTACCTCCAACCTTCCCTTCTCTATACCGGGAAATAGCCTTACCGTGATCTTTTCGGCATCGACGTGGCCCTGCCGGGTGATGTAAAGCATTGTGGTCTCCTCAAGCGTCGTGATTGGCCTGGATGTCGAAGTTCGCGGACAGAGTGCCCCCAGAACCACCTTGCCGGTTCTGAACGACATATTCCTGAGCTCCTCCAAAGTTCTTGCAACTGCGTCGCCCGAAAGCGTACGCGTGGCGTCGGCAAGAATAGCCCGCGGTCCATTGACGCTGGGGCGGGAAACATCTGATTTTTCAAGCAGCATTTTCCGTAGCGCGACCACTCCACAGGAATAGCAACAGGCCGCACTGCATCCGAGCGCTGGTCGGGCTACCACGCGCACGAAGCCTGGAGGCGGTGTTCGGCTGATGCAATGGGTCAGCGTCAACCCGAGCATTCGACTGCCCTCAGATCAGCCTATTCGGTCGGATCGTGGCGAAGGACCCTGGCAACGACTCCGCCGGCGAATCCCCTCGCCATCAGAAATCTCACCTGACGTGCGCGCTCCGCCGCATTCTGCGGCACTTCGCCGAAGCGGCGCTTCCAGACTTCGAGGGCGCGGTCGTATTCACTGCCCTGCAGCCCCGCCACCGCTTCGGCCACCGCCTCGGGGGCGATGCCCTTGTGCAGCAGCTCTTGCCGGACCCGGGCGGCGCCCATGCGGGAGGCGCGCTGGTGCAGCACCGACTGCACCACCCTCGCCTCGCTGATGAAATCCTTGGCCGCCAGCTCGTCGAGGGCGACGGCCAGGGTGCCGGGCTCTTCCTCGTACTTCTTGAGCTTGCGCTCGAGTTCGGCGCGCGAATGCTCGCGCTGGCTCAAGAGGCGCAGGGCGCGCCCCTTGAGCGACGGCGCACTGAAGGCCATGGCGCGCGGATTACTTCTTGTCGGCCTTCTCGACCGCTGCAGCGTCGGCGTTCACTACCGCTTCGGCCAGCAGCGGAATGCCCAGCGACTCGCGCACCTTGTTCTCGATCTCGCGCGACAGATCGGGGTTCTCGCGCAGGAACTCGCGCGCGTTGTCGCGGCCCTGGCCGATCTTCTCGCCGTTGTAGGCATACCAGGCGCCCGACTTGTCGACGATCTTGGCATTGACCCCCATGTCGATGATCTCGCCCTCGCGGCTGATGCCCTCGCCGAACAGGATGTCGAATTCGGCCGTCTTGAAGGGCGGGCTGACCTTGTTCTTGACCACCTTGACCTTGGTCTCGTTGCCGATCGCCTCGTCGCCCTTCTTGATGGTGCCGATGCGGCGGATGTCCAGGCGCACCGAGGCGTAGAACTTCAGCGCGTTGCCGCCGGTGGTGGTTTCGGGCGAGCCGAACATGACGCCGATCTTCATGCGGATCTGGTTGATGAAGATGACCATGCAGTTGGTCTTCTTGATGGTGGCGGTGAGCTTGCGCAGGGCCTGGCTCATCAGGCGGGCCTGCAGGCCGGGCAGGGAATCGCCCATTTCGCCTTCGATTTCGGCCTTGGGCGTGAGTGCGGCGACCGAGTCGACCACGATCAGGTCGACCGCGCCGGAACGCACCAGCGAATCGACGATCTCGAGCGCCTGCTCGCCGGTGTCGGGCTGGCTGATGAGCAGGTCGGACAGGTTGACGCCGAGCTTCTGGGCGTACTGGACGTCGAGCGCATGCTCGGCATCGACGAAGGCGCAGGTGCCGGCCTGGCGCTGCATCTCGGCGATGACCTGCAGCGTGAGCGTGGTCTTGCCGGAGGATTCAGGACCGTAGATCTCGATGACCCGGCCGCGCGGCAGGCCGCCGACGCCGAGCGCAATGTCCAGGCCCAGCGAGCCGGTGGAGACCACCTGGATGTCTTCCAGCGCCTCGCCTTCGCCCAGCCGCATGATCGTGCCCTTGCCGAACTGCTTTTCGATCTGGGCCAGGGCGGCCTGCAGGGCCTTGGCCTTTTCGCTGTTGGGGACCGAGATGCTGGTGCCTTTGACGAGTGCGTCCATTTGGGAAACTCCTTGAATATCAACGGGTTGCAGGAAATTCATCCTGCTGCTTTTAACCACAGGCTGGATGCTTGAACAGTAGTGTAGCGGCGGATACGGCTCAAGTTCTTCAATTTTTGGTCAGTTTGCCTTACCATTTGGCGTCATGGAAATCTCCTCCGACGCCTGGCGCCAGACCCACCTGGGCCGCCTGCTCGGCCATGCCATGCGCCGCTTCGACGAGCGCGTGCTGGCACTGATGGCGCACGACCCCGAGGTGCCCCTGGCGCTGTCGAACCTGGCCGCCCGCGCGCAGGTGAGCGCCGCCCACATCCACATCACGCGGCACCTGGCGCGCGAAGGCTCGCGGCTGACCGAGCTGGCCGAGCGCGCCGGCATGAGCAAGCAGGCGATGGGCCCGTTGGTCGACCAGTGCGAAGCCTGGGGCCTGGTCACGCGCGGGCCCGACCCGCTCGATGCGCGGGCCCGGCGGGTGCTGTTCACCACCGACGGCCTGGCCTGGCTCGAGGCTTTCCGCAACGCCGTGACGCAGGCCGAGGACGAGTTCCGCGCCAGCGTCGGCAGCGAGATCGCCACCGTGGTAACCATCGGGCTCGAAGCCTACACAGCGGCCTAGTCCAGATGGCCCCCACGCTCCCCCACTTCGTGTGGGTCGCTGCCCCCCGAGGGGGCGCAGGCCGCCTTGGGGGCGGCCCGGCGGCGGCCTAGAATTCAAAGTTGTCTGGAGGCAAGGCATCATGCGAATACTCATTGCAGAAGACGACCAGGTGCTGGCCGACGCGCTGCTGCGCAGCCTGCGCACCTCGGGCGCGGCGGTCGACCACGTGGCGACCGGCTCGCAGGCCGATGCCGCGCTGATGACCAACAGCGAATTCGACCTGCTGATCCTCGACCTCGGCCTGCCCAAGCTGCACGGCCTCGAGATCCTCAAGCGCCTGCGGGCCCGGGGCTCGCAGCTGCCGGTGCTGGTGCTGACCGCGGCCGACAGTGTCGAGGAGCGCGTCAAGGGCCTGGACTACGGCGCAGACGACTACATGGCCAAGCCCTTCTCGCTGCAGGAGCTCGAAGCCCGCGTGCGGGCCCTCACGCGGCGCGGCATGGGCGGCACCAGCAACGCGATCAAGCATGGCCCGCTGGTCTACGACCAGGCGGGCCGGGTGGCGACCATCGACGGCAAGATGATCGAGCTGTCAGCCCGCGAGCTGGGCCTGCTCGAGGTCCTGCTGCAGCGCGCCGGCCGCCTGGTCAGCAAGGACCAGCTGGTCGAGCGCCTGTGCGAATGGGGCGAGGAGGTGAGCCTCAACGCGATCGAGGTCTACATCCATCGGCTGCGCAAGAAGATCGAGAAGGGGCCGGTGCGCATCGCGACGGTGCGCGGACTCGGCTACTGCCTCGAGAAGATCCCTGGATGAAGCCCACCCCCGTTGCTTGCTCACTTCGTGTAGCCGCCTCCCCCCTCAAGGGGGCAACACCAGCGGCCCGGCAAAGCCGGTTCCGCGGTGTTCCACGAACGGGCCTCGCTGTGCGGGCCGGCTTGTTTCAAGCGTCGCAGATCATGCGATAGCGTTGTGGAAAACTGAGACAGCCTGCGGACGAGCCGGGTGAAACTTTTTCAGCGCGCGCAGCGCTCTCTCTTCGGCGAAATCCTCGACTGGATGCTCACGCCGCTGCTGCTGCTGGTGCCGGTCAGCATCGGCGTGACCTGGCTGGTAGCGCAGGGCATCGCCAATGCACCCTTCGACCGGGCCCTCGAATCCAATATCCAGACGCTGGCCCGGCTGGTCGACACGGACAATGGCCAGATCCAGTTCGTGCTGCCGCAGCCGGCGCGCGCGATCCTCGGCAGCGACGAAGTCGACCAGGTCTACTACCAGCTGCTCGACGGCCACGGCACGCTGCTGAGCGGCGAGCGCGACGTGCCTTTCCCCAGCACGGACGACCCGCCGGTGCCGGGCGTGGTCTACCTGCACAACGGCCAGATGCACGGCCGGCAGGTCCGCATCGCCTCGCTCTGGGTCGCCGGCAGCACGCCCGATGCGCCGCCGGCGCTGCTGCAGGTGGCCGAGACCCGCGAGAAGCAGTCGGTGCTGGCGACCGAGATCATCAAGGGCGTGCTGCTGCCGCAGTTCGCGATCCTGCCGCTGGCGGTGCTGCTGATCTGGCTGGCGCTGGTGCGCGGCATCAAGCCGCTGTCGGTGGTCGAGGCGCGGATCCGCGAACGCAAGCCCGGCGACCTGAGCCCGCTGGACGAATCCTCCGTGCCGCTCGAGGTGGTGCCGCTGGTGCTGTCGGTCAACGACCTGCTGAGCAAGCTCAACGACTCGATCGGGACCCAGAAGCGCTTTCTGGCCGATGCCGCGCATCAGCTCAAGACGCCGCTGGCGGGCCTGCGCATGCAGGCCGACCTGGCGCAGCGCGAAGGCGCCAACGCCGAGGAACTCAAGAAGTCGCTCAAGCAGATCGGCCGCGCCAGCGTGCGGGCCACGCACACCGTCAACCAGCTGCTGTCGCTGGCCCGCGCCGAGGGCAGCGGCGCCAACATCGGACGCCAGCCCTGCGACCTGGCCCGGCTCACGATCGAGGTGGTGCGTGAGGCCGTGCCGCGGGCGATCGACAAGCGCATCGACCTGGGCTACGAGGGCGCGGAGGCGGGCTCGCCCGGGGTGGTGTTCGAAGGCAATCCGACGCTGCTGAAGGAGCTGGTGCGCAACCTGGTCGACAACGCGATCAACTACACGCCCTCGGTGCCCGATCGGCCCGGCGTGATCACGGCACGGGTGCTGGCCGATCCCTTCGGCCATGTCCTGGTGCTGCAGGTCGAGGACAACGGCCCGGGCATCGCCGAGCAAGACCGCGAGCTGGTGTTCCAACCCTTCTACCGGGTGCTCGGCAACGAGGCCGACGGCTCCGGACTGGGCCTGCCGATCGTGCGCGAGATCGCGCGCCAGCACTTCGCGACGGTCCGGCTGGAGGACGCGCACCCCGGCCAACAGCCGCCGGGGACGCTGGTGAGCCTGAGGATCGATGCCAGCGAGAGCGAACGGCGCGCGCGCGAGGCTGGCTCGAAGGGCTGACGACCACGACACCTTCGGCTGCCGGCAGGCGTCAGGCCTCCGTCCACGGATTGATGAGACCGACCCCGGTCGCCGTGAAGTCGTCGACATTGCGCGTGACCACGGTGAAGCCATGCTCCAGCGCCGTGGCGGCAATCATCGAATCGCGGAACGACCTCGGATCGGGCACGTGCAGGCCGGCGCAATGAAGGGCCGTCAAGCCGTTGAAGGGCAGCACGCGGCCGTCGAAGTTGCGCAGCACCGCCTCGCACCAGGTCCGAAGCGCAACGCCCTGCGCCGGGTCCTTGCGTTCCATCCGGCGCACGCCGATTTCGAGTTCCAACGCTGTGATGGCCGAGAGGTAGAGCCGATTGGCCGGCTGCCGTGCCGCCCATTGACGCACCGCCACAGAAGGCTTGGGTTTGCCACGGCGCAACTCCGAGATCACATTCGTGTCGAGCAGAAACATGTCATTCGAGGTTGGCGGCTTGCACGCTGCCAGCCAGCCGGGGAGGCTCGAAATCGAAATCTCCGCCTGGAACGGCGTCCATGAGGTCGAGCAGGCTGCGCGGCTTCTCGCTGGCCATCTGGTAGTAGTCCTCGATCTTGAGCAGCGCGTAGGCAGGCCGCCCGCGATCGGTGATGAACACCGGCCCTTCGGCCGCCGCGCGCTTGGCCGCGCTGACATCGCGCGTGAAATCACGGCTCGAAAAGGTATGCACGGTCATTGTCGCTCCCATCGCCAGTGTCGAACCGGCATTTGTTTGTATGTTACGACAAAGTTGGATCTATCGCAATCCTTGGGGGGTCTCAGCGCAGGCCTAAGGCTTCGCCGGCGGGTTGGTCCGGATCTGCAGCATCTCCGGCCGGACCTGCTGCTGCAGGCGCTGCGGCTCGGTCTCGCTGAACCGGGCAGGCTCGGCGCCGAAGAGGGCGAGGCCGCCGCGGGCCCAGACGAAATAGCCCAGGTTGGCGATCAGGAGTGCGACGACGACCCAGCGCAGCATCATCGCGAAACGCCCTGAGGGCGAACACTGACTTCGGAACTGCTGATCAGCTGGACGCCGGAGGCGGTGCGCACCAGCAGTTCGCCGCCCCAGCCCACGCCCTCGCAGTGCCCTTCGGTGCCGTCGCTGAGCAGCACGTCGCGGCCGCGCAGAATGTCGCGCGCAGCAAAGCGGGCCGCGAAGGGCACGAAGCCGCTCTCGTTGAAGAGCAGCACGTCGCGCAGCAGCGGCGCCGCGATCTCGCGCAGCACCTCGCCCGGCGTCGCGTCCGGACGCCATTCCTTCAGCCAGGCCGGCGGCGTGTTCATGCCCTGGGCCTCGCGCGGCCCGATGTTGATGCCGATCCCGATCACCAGGTAGCGCTCGGCGGTGTCCGGCTGGAGCAGGGCGGTCTCGATCAGGATGCCGACGAGCTTGCGCTCCTGCTTCCACAGGTCATTGGGCCACTTCAGCATCAGGCCGGCGGCCTGGGACGGGTCCAGGCTCTCGGCCACGCTGACGCCGACCGCCAGCGACAGGCCGGACCAGTCCCGCGGCGCCAGCGACAGGCCGAGCGAGAAGGTCAGCGAAGCAGGCTCCCCGGCATCCTGCGCGCTCTCCCAGTGTCGGCCCATCCGGCCGCGGCCGGCCGTCTGGCGCTCGGCCACCAGCAGCACCGGCGTGCAGTGGCCATCGCGCGCACGGCGCATCAGTTCGCTGTTGGTGGAGTCGATCTCGGCCGCCACCTCGACCCGCAGGCCGGGCAGCAGCGGCGCCAGGCTCTGCGCGATCTCGTCCTCGAACCAGGGGGCGGCCATGCTGCTCAGCGCTTATCGGACTTTTCGGCCCTGGCGCTTTTCTTCTCGGCCTTCTTGCCGGATTTCTTCTCGCCCTTCTTCTTGTTCTTCTTGCTGCTCTTCTTCTTTTTCTTCTTTTTCACTTCGCCGCCGTCGTCGTCCTTCGGCGCCAGCAGCGTGCCCCGGCAGTCCGCGGTGCCGCACCAGCAGGGGAACTCGGACAACAGTTTCTCGGTGTAGGGCTCGTCGATGATCAAGCCGTAGTCGTAGCTCAACTCCTCGCCGGCGGCGATGTTGCGCAAGGCCTTGATGAAGATCCGGCCATCCTGCTCGTCGGCCTCGCAGCTCGGATCGCACGAGTGATTGATCCACCGCGCGGCATTGCCGTCGACGTTGCCGTCGATCACGCGGTCGTCGTCGATGTGGAAGTAGAAGGTGTGGTTGGGCTGGGCCGGGTCGTGCGGGTGCCGGCGCAGCGCTTCCTTCCACGAGATGACCTCGCCCTTGTACTCGATGAGCGTCTCGCCTTCTGCAATATCCTGCACGGCGAAGACGCCGTTGCCATGGACGCTGGAGCGCCGCGTCTGGATTCGGCGGCCGCCGGAAATGGGAGATTTGGAAGGCATCGCCGAAGTCTGTTAGTTTGAATATGTACGCATGCGCGTGCGCGTACGCACGCGAGAAGCGCCAGATTGTAAGGATGTCGCCCCCACGCTCCCCACTTCGTGTGGTCGCTGCCCCCCGAGGGGGCGCAGGCCGCCTTGGGGCGGCCCGGCGGCGGCCTGGGCCCCCCGTGCCCGCCTCGCCGTGAAGCGCGAAGGGGAGCGGGGGCAGGGCGGGTCTGGTGCGTGCGGGTGAACAGAATGAATAGGATTGGTTGATGAAAACATTGGTGATTGCAGAGAAGCCGTCGGTGGCCCAGGACATCGTGCGTGCGCTCACGCCGGTGGCCGGCAAGTTCGACAAGCACGACGAGCATTTCGAGAACGACACGTACGTCGTGACCAGCGCCGTCGGCCACCTGGTGGAGATCCAGGCGCCCGAGGAGTTCGACGTCAAGCGCGGCAAGTGGAGCTTTGCCAATCTGCCGGTGATTCCGCCGCGCTTCGACCTGAAGCCGGTCGACAAGACCAAGACCCGTCTCAACGCCGTGGTCAAGCAAGCCAAGCGCAAGGATGTGACCCAGCTGGTCAACGCCTGCGACGCGGGCCGCGAGGGCGAGCTGATCTTCCGCCTGATCGAGCAGTACGCCGGCGGCAAGGCGCCGCTGGGCAAGCCGGTCAAGCGCCTCTGGTTGCAGTCGATGACGCCGCAGGCGATCCGCGACGGCTTCGGCCAGCTGCGCAGCGAGCAGCAGATGCAGGGCCTGGCCGACGCCGCACGCTCGCGCTCCGAGGCCGACTGGCTGGTCGGCATCAACGGCACGCGCGCCATGACCGCCTTCAACTCGCGCGACGGCGGCTTCTTCCTGACCACCGTCGGCCGGGTCCAGACACCGACGCTGTCGGTGGTGGTCGAGCGCGAGGAAAAGATCCGCAAGTTCGTCAGCCGCGACTACTGGGAAGTGCACGGCAGCTTCCTGGCCGAGGCCGGCAGCTACCCGGGCAAGTGGTTCGACCCGAACTGGAAGAAGCCCCCGCCCGGCCCCGACGGCGTGCCCGACCCCGAGCAGCGCGCCGACCGGGTCTGGAACGAGCGCGAGGCGCGCGAGATCGCCGATGCCGCCCGCGGCAAGCCGGCCACCGTCACCGAAGAGAGCAAGCCCACCACCAGCGCCTCGCCGCTGCTGTTCGACCTGACCTCGCTGCAGCGCGAGGCCAACGGCCGCTTCGGCTTCAGCGCCAAGACCACGCTGGCGCTGGCGCAGAGCCTCTACGAGCGCCACAAGGCGCTGACCTACCCGCGGACCGACTCGCGCGCGCTGCCCGAGGACTACCTGCCGGTGGTCAAGGACACCATGAAGATGCTGGCCAACAGCGGCATGAAGCACCTCGCGCCCTTCGCCCAGCAGGCGGTCGACAACAACTACGTGAAGCCGTCGAAGCGCATTTTCGACAACGCCAAGGTCAGCGATCACTTCGCGATCATCCCGACCTTGCAGGCCCCCAGCGGCCTGTCGGACGCCGAGCAGAAGCTCTACGACTTCGTCGTCCGGCGCTTCATGTCGGTGTTCTTCCCGAGCGCCGAATACCAGGTCACGACACGCATCAGCACGGTCGAGCAGGGCGGCAAGAAGTACCCGTTCCGCACCGACGGCAAGGTGCTCGTCAAGGCCGGCTGGCTCGCGATCTGGGGCAAGGAAGCCGAGGACGACGAGAAGGAAGACGACAAGGACGGCAAGCGCCTGGTGCCGGTCAAGCCCGGCGAAGTGGTGAAGGCCGAATCGGTCGACCTCAAGGGCCTGAAGACCCGGCCGCCTGCGCGCTATTCCGAAGCCACGCTGCTGGGCGCCATGGAAGGCGCGGGCAAGACCATCGACGACGACGAACTGCGCGAGGCCATGCAGGAGAAGGGCCTGGGCACGCCCGCCACGCGGGCGGCGATCATCGAAGGGCTCCTGGCCGAGAAGTACATGCTGCGCGAAGGCCGCGAGCTGATCCCGACGGCCAAGGCCTTCCAGCTGATGACGCTGCTGCGCGGGCTCGGCGTCGAGGAACTGTCCAAGGCCGAGCTGACCGGCGAGTGGGAATACAAGCTGGCGCAGATGGAGCACGGCAAGCTCAGCCGCGCGGCCTTCATGGCCGAGATCGCCGAAATGACCGAGCACATCGTGCGCAAGGCGAAGGAGTACGACCGCGACACGGTGCCGGGCGACTACGCGACATTGGCGACGCCGTGCCCGAACTGCGGCGGCGTGGTGAAGGAGAACTACCGCCGCTACAGCTGCACCGGCAAGGCGGGCGCTGGCGCAGGCGCCGACGCCGTTCGGCGTGCACAGGACGCCGCCGGCCAAGCCGGCAGCGAGCCCTGCGGCTTCTCGTTCGGCAAGTCGCCGGCCGGCCGCACCTTCGAGGTGGCCGAGGCCGAGGCGCTGCTGCACGACAAGCACATCGGCCCGCTGGAGGGCTTCCGCTCGAAGGCCGGCTGGCCCTTTACCTCCGAGATCATCCTGAAGTTCGACGAGGAAGCGAAGAACTGGAAACTGGAGTTCGACTTCGGCGACGACAAGAACGCCGACACCGGCGAGATCGTCGACTTCAGCCAGCAGGACACCGTGGGCCCGTGCCCGGTCTGCGGCGCGCCGGTGTTCGAGCACGGCAGCAACTATGTGTGCGAGAAGTCGGTGCCGACCACCACGCAGCCGACGCCGAGCTGCACCTTCAAGACCGGCAAGATCATCCTGCAGCAGCCGATCGAACGGGCCCAGATCGAAAAGCTGCTGGCCACCGGCAAGACCGACCTGCTCGACAAGTTCGTCTCGATGCGCACGCGCCGTGCCTTCAAGGCCTTCCTGGCCTGGAACAAGGACGAGGGCAAGGTGACTTTCGAGTTCGAGCCGCGGACCAGCAAGTTCCCGCCGCGCAAGACCTTTGCCAAAGCAGCACCGGCCGCCGCGAAGAAGGCGGCGGCGAAGAAGCCGGCCGCCAAGAAGGCCGCCGCGCCGAAAGCGCCGCGCAAGGTGGGCGCCGGGCTCAAGCCCAGCGTCGCGCTGGCCGCGGTGATCGGCGCCGAACCGGTGGCGCGCACCGAGGTCATCAAGAAGCTGTGGGACTACATCAAGGCCAACGGCCTGCAGGACGCGGCGAACAAGCGCGCCATCAATGCCGACGCCAAGCTCAAGCCGGTGTTCGGCAAGGACCAGGTGACGATGTTCGAGCTGGCCGGCATCGTCGGCAAGCACCTGAGTGCATGAGGAGATACGCATGAAGACACTTCTTGCGGCGGCGTTCGTCGCCACGCTCTGCCTGGCAGGCTGCGCCTCGGGCGGCGCTTCCGGCAGCAGCGGCGCCGGCGCCACGGGCGGCAGCGGCATCACCGTGTTCGGCACGATAGACGCCGGCGTCAGCAACGTCCGCAACCAGAGCAAGTGATGCCGGGCGCCGCCAGTTCGCTGGACTGCGCCTGGCTATTGACGGACCCGGGCGCCGAAGCGGCGCGCTCCGCCCAGCGCATCATGATCGAGGGCGATCGCATCGCTGCCATCAGCCCGCTCGATCGCCCGCCGCCGGGCCCGCGCCGGCTCGTGCTGCCCGCACTGTCGAACGCGCACGACCACGCGCGCACCTTCCGCACCGCGACCCTCGGCGCCTACGGCCACCCGCTCGAAAGCTGGCTGCCGTTCCAGGGCGTGCTGCCGGGCATGGACCCGTACCTGTGCGCGGCGACCTCTTTCGCGCGATCGGTTCGGCACGGCGTCGCCAACCTGATGGTCCACTACACGCGCGTTCAGGGCGGCATGGGCTATGCCGATGAGGCGCTCGCCGTGGCCCGCGCGGCGCGCGACGTCGGCGTGCGCATCGGCTTCGCGATCGCGATGCGCGACCGCCAGGGCATCGGCTACTGCGAGGACGCACAGGTGCTGAAGGCGCTGCGGCCGGGGATTCGCGATGCGGTCGCCGGCCGGCTTTCGGCCAGGCCGGTATCGCCGGCACAGCAGCTGGCGCAGGTCGACGAGGTCGCTGACAGGGTGCGCGAGGCCGGCCTGGAAGCCCACGTCACGGTGCAGTACGGCCCGACCGCGGTCCAGTGGTGCAGCACGCCGCTGCTCGAGGCGATCGCCCGGGCGTCGGCCGACACGGGGCGGCCGGTTCACATGCATTGCCTGGAGACGCGCTACCAGCGCCAATGGGCTGACGCGGAGCATCCCGACGGCATCGTTCGCTTTCTCGACGACATCGGCCTGCTGAGTCCCAGGCTCGCGCTCGCGCATTGCGCCTGGGCGCGTCCCGGCGAGCTGGCCTTGCTCGCCGAAAGAGGCGTGACCCTCGCGGTCAACACCAGCTCCAACCTCGGCCTGAAGTCCGGCATCGCGCCGGTGCCCGAGATGCTGAAGCAGGGCTGCCGCATCGCGATGGGCCTCGACGGCGGCGCCCTCGACGACGACGACGATGCACTGCGCGAGATGCGGCTGGCCCATGCGCTGCACCGCGGCTGGGGCTTCGACACGACGATGACGCGCGGCCAGTTGTGGGACTTCGCGGCACGCCACGGGCCGCGCGCGGTGCGCGGTGGCGACGCCCGTGGCGGCCGCATCGCGACCGGCGAGCCCGCCGACCTGATCGTGCTGGACTGGGACGCGCTGGACAACGACAGCCTGTTCCCGGACATCGACCCGCTGGACTTGCTGCTCGCCCGTGCAAAGGGCGCGCACGTCGCTCAGGTGTTCGTCGGCGGCCGGCGGGTGGTCGACGGCGGCCGTGCGCAGGGCATCGACGAGGCAGCCCTGAACGCCGAGTTGCTGGCCCGCACGCGCGCCGCGCTGGCCTCGGACGGCGCGCCGGCCGCCTGGCTGGCCACGGCACGGGCACTGGCCGAGGACCTGGCGCCCTTCTGTCGCGAAGGGCGCTTCGGCTGCTGCTGACCGGATCGGCGCGCCGGAGTCCGCTTCAACGCATGAGCAGCGCCTGCCGCAGCAACCGTGCCGCACGGTTGCGGATGCGGCCCGGCGCGCTGCGCAACGGCCCCCTCGGGCTGACCTTGGCGGTCGCGCAGGCCCAGAGAAAGTCCTGCAGGATCGCCGTGTCGTCGACCGTGTCGGTGGCGCCGTAGGTGTGGAACTCCGGATGCCACTGGGTGGCGGCGATGTAGCTGCGGCCGCGGTCGGCCTTGCGGCGGATGGCCTCGGGGATGCGGTCGGGGATGCTCCAGGCATCGACCTCGAAGCCGGGCGCGAGGTCCTTCACGCCCTGGTGGTGGATGCTGTTGACGCGCGCGCGCTCCATCCCGGGGTAGAGCTTCGAGAGCCTCGACCCGGGCGTGATGCTGACCTCGTGGAAATTCTGGTCGTAGGCCTCGGCGTCGCGGTGCCGCAGGCCGCTCGGGTGCTGCGCCTCGATGTCCTGGTAGAGGGTACCGCCGAAGGCCACGTTGATCAGCTGGAGGCCGCGGCAGACCCCGAAGATCGGCTTGCCGGCCTGCTCGAAGGCCTCGACCAGCGCCAGGTCGTAGAGGTCGCGGATGCGGTCGCCGATCCAGGCGTCCTTGAGCGGCACTTCGCCATAGCTGCCGGGCCAGACGTCGGCGCCGCCGTGCATCACGACGCCGTCGAGCCACTCGGCATAGTGCGACAGCTTGGTGTCGCCGCGCGCGGTCTCGCCGGTCGGGCAGGGCACCATCACCACCATCGCGCCGGCCGACATCAGCCAGTGCGCGATCGATTGCTCCACGTACTGCAGGGTCTTGTTGGCAAACAGCGAGCGCCCGGGGTCGGCGTGGGAAAAGCAGGCCGACAGGCCGATCTTCAGGCGACCGGAAACGGTTTGATTCATCTCATAGGGGCAACGCGCGGGCGCACCGCACTGTTGACATGGCGTTCATTCTGAAACGATCCGAGCTTTCGTGCACGGCAACCGTGGCCGCGGCGCGACATCGGAGGGCTCGTGCGGTGGCATCATCATCGCGAGCCAACGCAGGAGACAGCCGATGAAGACCATCCAGGGGCCCGCCATCTTCCTGGCCCAGTTCGCGGGCGACGCGGCGCCTTTCAACTCCCTCGACGCGATCGCCGGCTGGGCCGCGGGCCTGGGCTACAAGGGCGTGCAGATACCGAGCTGGGACGCGCGCCTCTTCGACCTCCGGAAAGCGGCCGAGAGCAAGACCTACTGCGACGAGGTGAAGGGCACGCTGGCCAGTCACGGCCTCGAGATCACCGAGCTGTCGACCCACCTCCAGGGCCAGCTGGTGGCGGTGCATCCGGCCTATGACGCCGGCTTCGACGGCTTCGCCGCACCCGAGGTGCGCGGCGACCCGGCCAGGCGGCAGCAATGGGCGGTGCAGCAACTGCACTTCGCCGCACAGGCGTCGGCCCACCTCGGCCTGACGGCCCACGCGACCTTCTCGGGCGCGCTGGCCTGGCCCTACCTCTATTCCTGGCCGCCGCGCCCGGCCGGCCTGATCGAGGAGGCCTTCGACGAACTGGCGCGGCGCTGGAAGCCGATCCTCGACCGCTTCGACGAGGCCGGCGTCGACGTCTGCTACGAGATCCATCCGGGCGAAGACCTGCACGACGGCGTGAGCTACGAGATGTTCCTCGAGCGCGTCGGCAACCATCCCCGCGCCTGCCTGCTGTACGACCCGAGCCATTTCGTGCTGCAGCAGCTCGACTACCTGGCCTACATCGACCACTACCACGCGCGGATCAAGATCTTCCACGTGAAGGATGCCGAGTTCAATCCGACCGGCAAGCAGGGCGTCTACGGCGGCTTCCAGTCGTGGATCGACCGCGCCGGACGCTTCCGCTCGCTCGGCGATGGCCAGGTCGACTTCGGCGCCATCTTCTCGAAGATGGCGGCCTGCGACTTCCCGGGCTGGGCGGTGCTCGAATGGGAGTGCTGCCTGAAGCACCCGGAGGACGGCGCCCGCGAAGGCGCCGAGTTCATCGCCCGCCACATCATCCGCGTGGCCGACCGCGCATTCGATGACTTCGCAGGCGGCGGCGTCGACAGCGCCGCCAACCGAAGGATGCTCGGGATCGGCTGAACAGCGCGGCCCGGCGCTGGGCAGCGGCACCCCGCTCGCTAGATGCCCTCGGGCTTGCGCAGCGTCTGCATGCGGTCGATCGCATGGACCTTGATCCTGCGCACCTCGAGGCCCTGCCGCACCGTGAGTTCGATCTCGGCATCGGCCGCCGGGCGCTGCCAGAGCTTCTTGTAGAAGGCCTCCAGCGTATGGACCTCGACGCCGTCGATGGCCAGCACCACGTCGCCGGGCTGCAGCCCGGCCTCGAGCGCCGGTCCCGAGCGGTCGACCCGCACGACCTGCACGTGGCCGTCGCGCTCGAAGGACGACAGGCCCAGCCAGGGCCGCACGCTCGCCCGGGTGCGCCCGGTGGACTGCATCTCGGCCAGCACCGGGCGCAGCAGCTCGACCGGCACGAACATGTTGCCCGGCAGGCTGCGGTTCGGACCGCCCGCTTCGCGCACCAGCAGGCTGCCGATGCCGATCAGTTCGCCGTTGCGGTTGAACAGCGAGGCGCCGCTGTGGTTGGCGATCGGCGGACTGGTGAAGAGGGCGACGTCGATGTGGTACTCCCAGTTGCCCGAGAACGGCCGCGTCGCCACCAGGCGCGTAAACGCCACCTCGGTGCCGCCGCTGCCGCCGACGGCCGCCAACAGGGGCTCGCCCGGCTGCAATGCCGCCACGCCGGCCAGCGGCACCGGCTCGATGCCGGGCAGCGGAACGAGCGGGCGCACCAGTGCGAATCCGGTCGCCAGGTCGTAAGCCACCTGCCGCGCCGGCAGCCGGCGGTCGTCCTGGGTGAGCACCTCGATGGTCTCGGCCTCCAGCAGCAGGTAGCCGATCGTGAGGATCAGCCCATCGGGCCCGATCACCACCCCCGACCCGGTGCGCTGCCGCCCCAGGTTCTCGACGGAGGTGGCGCCCTCGGTGGCCATGACCTGCAGCGCGACGACCGCGTCGCCGGCCCGCTGGAGCGCCTGCACCTGCGCATCGGCCCGGGCCACGTCGGCCGGCGCGACGGAGGTGGCGAAGCGCGCCGCCTGCGCCGCAGGGGACAGCGCCAGCGCGGCGAGCAGGACGCCCGCCCACGCGGCACGCAGACGCCGGAACAACCGCATCGACCGCAGGGCGAAGGGGTGGGTGTGCATGGCAGCGCTCCTTGGAACGGTGGTTCCGTCATGGTGCGCCGCAAGCGCGAGGCCCGCAAGCGCGGCCGACCGACCGAACGCCCGCCCGGGCCGCCGGCACGCGCCTGCACGGCTGTCACGAAACCGAAATAGCAACTGTCATGCCAGATCGCATATAATCCGGGGTTCGTTTCGATTTAACGACGAAGCATTTTCGTCATTTGCCGACTGGCCTGGAATCTCCAGGCCCTCATTTCAAGCCGGCACCCACAGTGTGTTGGAGCGCCAGACCGGGCGCCCAAGATTTGCCACCACTGCCTTCGTACTTTGTTGAAGCGAACAGCGCGCTGTCCGCTCCGGTGGGCGCCCTATCCGGCCTGGCCTGCGCTCGTTTTATTCAAATTCAATTTCAGCGTTTCGCGGCGTCGCGGAGTGCCAAGGCTTTCGATGGACATCATTCAACACAGCATCGCAGTGGGCAAGTACCTTGTCTCGCCGCTCATCAAGGACCTGGACGACGGCCGCTTTGCGGCATCGGTCTCGATCCGATCCGGCCGCGGCAGCGGCACGCACGACCGCGTGATGCGTTTCACGCCCCGATTCGCCAGCCACGCCGCGGCCGTCCGCTACGCGATCGACCAGGGCCTGGGCTGGATTCGCGAACGCAGCGCAGCGCACACGCTTCGCGCCGCTTGATTCGGCACACCCATTTCCTATCCAATTACGACAACCCATTCAAAAGGTAATTCATGCCCAAGGAAGAACTGATCGAAATGAACGGCGCAGTGACCGAAGTGCTGCCTGACTCCCGCTACCGCGTCACCCTCGACAACGGCCACCAGCTGATCGCCTACAGCGGCGGCAAGATGCGCAAGCACCACATCCGCATCCTGGCCGGCGACAAGGTGTCGCTCGAGCTGTCGCCCTACGACCTGACCAAGGGCCGCATCACGTTCCGCCACCTGGAACGCCGCGGTCCCCCGCCGGTCGGCGGCAACAACTCGCAGCGCCGCTG
The DNA here is from genome assembly GCF_056402355.1 of Variovorax sp. P4_B11. Classification (NCBI taxonomy): domain Bacteria; kingdom Pseudomonadati; phylum Pseudomonadota; class Betaproteobacteria; order Burkholderiales; family Comamonadaceae; genus Variovorax; species Variovorax sp. P4_B11. Next base: position 291,790 of record NZ_JBFUHO010000002.1, on the reverse strand, counting down.
ACCCGCTCCGTGACCGGTCCCGCCACCGACTTCGCCACGCTGCCGCTGTCGCCGCAGGCGCTCGCGAACCTGACGCAGCTCGGCTACCTGCAGATGACGCCGATCCAGGCTGCCAGCCTGCCGGTCGCGCTGCTCGGCAAGGACCTGATCGCGCAAGCCAAGACCGGCAGCGGCAAGACCGCCGCCTTCGCGCTGGCGCTGCTGGCCAACCTCAATCCGCGGCGCTTCGCGGTGCAGGCCATGGTGCTGTGCCCGACGCGCGAGCTGGCCGACCAGGTGACGACGGAAATCCGCCGCCTGGCCCGGGCCGAGGAAAACATCAAGGTGGTCACGCTCTGCGGCGGCGTCGCGCTGCGCGGCCAGCTGGCCAGCCTGGAGCACGGCGCCCACGTGGTCGTCGGCACGCCGGGCCGCATCATGGACCATCTCGATCGCGGCAGCCTGAACCTCGAAGCGCTCAATACGCTGGTGCTCGACGAAGCCGACCGGATGCTCGACATGGGCTTCTTCGAGGACATCGTGAAGGTCGCCCGGCAGTGCCCGAAGGAGCGCCAGACGCTGCTCTTCTCGGCCACCTACCCTGAGGGCATCCAGAAGCTCGCGGCCCAGTTCATGAAGAGCCCGCAGCAGATCACGGTGCAGGCCCAGCACGAGGAAGGCAAGATCCGCCAGCGCTGGTACCAGGTGAAGAACACCGAGCGCCTGCATGCCGTGAGCCTGCTGCTGAACCACTTCCGGCCGCAAAGCTCGCTGGCCTTCTGCAACACCAAGCAGCAGTGCCGCGACCTGGTCCAGGTGCTGCAGGCCCAGGGCTTCAGCGCGCTGGCCCTGTTCGGCGAGCTCGAGCAGCGCGAGCGCGACCAGGTGCTGGTGCAGTTCGCCAACCGCAGCTGCTCGGTGCTGGTGGCGACCGACGTGGCCGCGCGCGGCCTCGACATCGCCGACCTCGAGGCGGTCATCAACGTCGACGTCACGCCCGACGCCGAGGTCCACGTCCACCGCATCGGCCGCACCGGCCGCGGCGAGGCGCAAGGCCTGGCGCTGAACCTCGCCAGCATGGACGAGATGGGCAGCGTCGGCAAGATCGAGCAGCTGCAGGGCCGCGAATCCGAATGGCATCCGCTGGCCGAGCTCAGCGCCGATGCCGGCGGACCGCTGCAGCCGCCGATGGCCACGCTGCAGATCGTCGGCGGCCGCAAGGAGAAGATCCGCGCCGGCGACGTGCTGGGCGCGCTCACCGGCGAAGCCGGCTTCACACGCGACCAGGTCGGCAAGATCAACGTCAACGAGTTCTCCACCTATGTGGCAGTCGACCGGCGCATCGCGCGCGAGGCTGCGCACCGACTTTCCACCGGCCGCGTCAAGGGCAAGACCGTCAAAGTGCGGCTGCTCGACGATGTGGCTTAATGACGTCCTTCGATTTCTTATCACCTGAGCTTTCCATGCCCAAGAAAATCCGCACCGAGGCAGACCGCATTGCCACCCCCAAGCCCGTTCCGCAACCTGGCTACAACGTCCCCAAGTCGGGCGGCGGCCAAAAGGTGAGCCTGGAGCGCGGCACCGCGACCCGCAGCAAGAAGAACCCCGGCAAGCGGGCCAAGAAGGGCGGCTGATCGCCGGCCGAGTCGTCTGCGCCCCGCTGCGCATTCACTCTCGAAACGCGCCTCCGGGCGCGTTTTTCATTGGATCCATCGCCAGCACCATGTCCGACGACTACCAGATCGACATCCCACCCTCGTTCTTCGCGGTCTACACCGACGCCAGGCAGCGCCTCAGCGAGCCGATCGCGACCGTGCGCGCACGCTACGAGGTTTGCGAGGACCTGGCCTGCCACCTGGTGCAACACGCGCAGCTGCTGCACCATGTCGAGGTACCGTCGGAGGACGAGATCCTGCGGCGGATCCACGCCGGACTGAGGTCGCCCGATGCGGGCGCGACGCCTCCCGAGGCGGAATGGATCGTGCGGCGGCTGGCCGAACTGCTCGGCTGGCCGTGCCCGCCGCTCGACGAAGCGGCTGCGGCGTAGGGCCTGTTCGCACTATTTCCGGGGATCGCGTTGCCGGGCGAAGGGGCCGTCTGCGGCGTTGCCCGGCTCAACCGCTGCTGCGCTTCGTGCGGGCAGCGGCCTTCTTGCCGGCCGGCGCGGCGACACCCATCGCCGGAAAGGGCGGCAGCGGCCGGTGCGCCATCTCCTTGGCTTCGGCCCAGTCCATGCCCAGCCCGCGCAGCACGCAGGCCGCGACCTCGCGACCGTGCTGCGGCGGCGCGGCGCCATAGGCCACCGTGCGCATGGACTGCGTCACGCTGCCGTTGATCAGGTCCATCGCCGCCGCCTCGCCGGGGATGCGAAAAGCCTTCTGCTTCACACCCAGGCGAAGGTCGGCCAGCGCGTAGTGGCGGATCTCGAGCAGCAGTTCGGGCGCGGCCGCCGACACATCCATCATCATCAGCGCCCATTGCGGGCTTTCCTCGGCCAGCCAGATATAGCGCCGCACGCCGATGGCCATGCGCTGGGCGCCTTCCGCGACCCCCTGCTGGCTGGCCGTGATTCGGCGGCACAGCGTGTCGGCCAGCAGCAGCGCGACCCCGCTGGCGACGTCCTCCTTGGTCTTGAAATGGTTGTAGACCGTGGCCGTGGTCATGGCCGCGACGGCGGCGATCTCCTGCATCGTCGCCTCGGCGTAGCCGCGGGCGCTGAAGACCCTGATCGCGGCCTGCACCAGCTGCACCCGCGTGCGCGCGCGCTTGAGCAGGCCGGGCTGGGGGGGCCGCCACACACTTTCGGCCAGGTCCTCTGGCAAAGGTGATATGGACGGCAGACCGAAACTTACGCCATCATCCATTTTTATACGCATCAACCATTTTTGATTCATCCATCCATCTGAGAGAGAGTTTGCCATGCCTCCTGATCTCCGCCTCGGCTATCTGGTTTTCGAAGTCCGCCGGCCTGCGCGCCGGACCGCGTTCTGCGAGCAGATGCTCGGCCTGCCGGCGCCGTCGGCCGCCAAGGTATCCCCATGACCGGCACGCGCAAGCGCTGGCTCAAGCGCATCGGGCTGGCACTGGCGGTGCTGGTCGCGCTGGCCGCGGCGGCGCTGTTCGCCGGCGACCAGCTGGCGCGCCAGAAGACGCAGCGCAAGGTCGAGGTCGAGGTCCGGGGCGTGGCCTTTCGCGACGACCCGGCGGCCATCGAACGCGGGCGCTATCTCTTCGCCTCGCGCGGCTGCGTCGACTGCCACGGTGCCCATGGCGGCGGCGCGATGTTCCTCGACGACGGCAAGGGCATGCGCATCGCGGGGCCGAACATCAGCCCCGGGCCCGGCAGCGTCGTGGCCGGCTACACCCCGGCCGACTGGGAGCGCACGATCCGCCATGGCGTCAATCCGGCGGGCCGGGCGCTGATGGTGATGCCGAGCGAGGACTACAACCGCTTCACCGACGACGACCTGGCGGCCCTGGTCGCCCATCTGCGCCACATGGCGCCCGCCAGCGGTGGCGGCCCGGTGGTCGAACTGCCGCTGCCGGTGCGCGCCTTCTATGGCTTCGGCCTGATGCAGGACGCCGCGGCCAAGATCGACCACGCGCGCCCGCCCGAACAGCCGGTACCCGAGGGCGTGACGCTGAAGCACGGCGCCTATGTCGCGAACATGTGCCTGGGCTGCCACGGCGAGAAGCTCAACGGCGGCAAGATCCCCGGCGGGCCACCCGACTGGCCCGCGGCGGCCAATCTCACGCCCGGCGAAGGCACGGCCATGGCACGCTATGCCGACGCGGAGGCCTTCCAGAAGCTGTTCAAGGGCGGCACCCGGCCCGATGGCACGGCGGTGCAGGTGATGCCCTTCGGATCGCTGCGCGAGATGAGCGACACCGACGTGCGGGCGTTGCACCTGTACCTGAAGAGCCTGCCGCCGAGCCCGCACGGCTAGGGCTGGTGATCGGCGTTCGGCACTGAGAGAAAACGATAGCAGCGCGTTTCGACGCGGGCCGACTACGATGTGGCGCACCGACCCGATGGAGCCTCGCCATGAGCAACGAACTGCGCAACAAGCTGCATGAACTGCAGGAGCTGTCGAACAACGCCCCCGATGCGCCCACCCGCGCCATCATCGAGGCGCTGCGGCTGCAGACCGCGATCCTCAACGAGCGGCTGTTTCGGATCGAGCTGCAGTTGAGCGAGACCTCCAGGCGCACCGATACGGCCTGATCGGGCCCGCGTCCCCGCGCGTCGGAGGTCGGCTGTTCGGCCGCTTCCTACAACGCCCCCGATCCGCTACCTTTAAGCTCCACGATGCATCGAGGAGCGAGCGTGAAGAGACAACACATTGCAGCATGCGCCGGCCTGTCCATCCTGGTCGGATTCGCGGCCGCGACCGCGGGCTATGCGGCCTTGCGGCTGCGCGAGTCGACCCGGCTGGCGCGCCGCGCCCATCCCTTCGAACGGTACGCACGCCCCGAAGGCGCGCGCCTGCTGGTGGTCGGGGACAGCACGGCCGGCGGCGTCGGCGCCAGCGCCCCGGAGTACAGCCTGCCGGGCCTGCTGTCGCGCGCCAACCCGTCCCTCACCGTGGTCAACAGGGCCGAGCCCGGGGCGCGCTTCGCCGACATCCTGGCGCAGCTCGATGGCAGCGAACGCTTCGACGCGGTGCTGGTCCTCGGCGGGGCCAACGACGTGCTGCGGACGACCCGCGACGCCGCCCTGCGCGACATCCTCCAGCGCGTGGCGCAGCGCGCACGGGTGCACGCCGAAGTGGTGGTCTTCATGCCGCCCGGCAATCTCGGCAACCTGCGCTTCCTGCTGCCGCCCTGGAGCTGGTGGTTCACCTACCGGGCGCGCCGGCTCCAGACCATCGTGGCCGAGGTGGCGCAAGCGAACGGCGCCCGCCACGTGTCGCTGTTCATGGAGCGCGACGACGACCCCTTCGCACGCCATCCCCGGCGCCTGAGCGCCCGCGACGGCCTGCACCCGAGCGATGCCGGCTACGAGCTCTGGCAGCGCGAGCTCGAGACCCAGGCCCAGCTGTCGGCCAGGCTGCGCAAGATCGGCCGCAGCGCCGCGGTACGCGGCCCGGTGATCTGAGGCCCCCACGCTCCCCCACTGCGTGTGCGTCGCTGCCCCCCGAGGGGGCCGCAGGCCGCCTTGGGAGCGGCCCGGCGCCGGCCTGAATCTGAGGCCCCCACGCTCCCCCACTGCGTGTGGGTCGCTGCCCCCCGAGGGGGCCGCAGGCCGCCTTGGGCGGCCCGGCGCCGGCCTGAATCTGAGGCCCCACGCTCCCCCACTGCGTGTGGGTCGCTGCCCCCCGAGGGGGCCGCAGGCCGCCTTGGGGCGGCCCGGCGCCGGCCTGGTCCCGGCGCTTCAGCGCGTTGCAGCGAACAGGGGCTGCACCCGCCACCAGGCTGGCAGCAGGGCGCGGATCTCCTGCCGCGCGAAGCGGTCGTCGAGCAGGTAGAGCACGCCGGCATCGGTTTCGCTGCGAATCACGCGGCCGGCCGCCTGCACCACCTTCTGCAGGCCCGGGTACATGTAGGTGTACGCGTAGCCGTCGCCGAACAGCGCGTCCATGCGCTCGCGCATCACCTCGTTGGGCTCGTTGTGCTGCGGCAGCCCCAGGCTGGCGACAAAGGCGCCGACCAGTCGGTCGCCCGGCAGGTCTATGCCCTCGCCGAAGGCCCCGCCGAGCACGGCGAAGCCGACGCCCTGGCCGCCCGCCGCGAAGCGCGCCAGGAAGGCGTCGCGCTCGGCCTCGCGCATGCCGCGCGACTGGCTCCAGGCCGGCACCCCGGGGTGGCGCCGCTCGAAGGCGGCCGAGGCGCTGGCCAGGTAGTCGAAGCTGCTGAAGAAAGCCAGGTAGTTGCCCGGCCGCTGGGCGAATTGCGCCGCGATGATGTCGATCAGTGCATCCAGCGAGCGGTCGCGGTCGCGAAAGCGGGTCGACAGGTCCATCGCGACCCGCACCGTGAGCTGCTCGCTGCGGAACGGCGAACCCACGTCCAGTGTCGCCGTGTCCTCGGGCAGGCCCAGCATGTCGCGGTAGAAGGAGAAGGGCGCCAGCGTGCCCGAGAAGCAGGCCGCCGCGGCGGCCTCCGCGAAGCGCGCCTGCAGGAAGGGCCCAGGCACCAGGTTGCGGATCGCCAGGGCACGCGCGCCGTCGGCGCCCAGCGTCGCCTCGAACACCGAGTGCTTGCCGAAGCTGTCGGCCAGGCGGGCGAACTGGAGCAGGTCGAAGAAGTACTGCTGCAGCGCGCCCGGCGGCTCGTCGGGCCGCGCCGCGAAATGCTCGGCCATCCGCGAGACCGCCTCCTGCAGCGCCCGCGCGAAACGCTCCGGGACCTGGTCGTGCGCCTGGTAGGCGGCGACCTGCTCACGCTGGAGCAGCTGCCATTCGCGCGCCAGGTCGCCCAGCGATTTCCGGATCGGCGGGGGCGCCTTGGCGCGCACCGCCTCGAGCGCCGGCGCATCGAGCTGCGCCGAGTACATGCCGCGCGCACGGTCCAGCAGGTTGTGGGCCTCGTCGACCAGCAGGGCGACGCGCCATTCCTCGTCCTTGGTGAGTGCGTAGAGGAAGGCGCTGCCGTCGAAGTAGTAGTTGTAGTCGCCGACCACCACATCGCTCCATCGCACCAGTTCCTGCGCCAGGAAGTACGGACAGACCGCGTGCCCGAGGGCGATGCCGCGCAGCGCCTCGCGGTCGAGCCAGGCGGCCTCGACGGCCTCGCTGCGGGCGGCAGGCAAGCGGTCGTAGAAGCCGCGCGCCCGCGGACAGTCGTCGCCGTTGCAGGCTCGCCCGGGGTATTCGCAGACCTTCTCGCGCGCAGCCAGCTCGAGGATCCGCAGCGGGGCCTGCGCGCGGCCCAGTGTTTGCAGCGCGCCGAACGCGACCGCGCGGCCCGAGGTCTTCGCGGTCAGGAAGAAGATCTTGTCGAGCTTCTGCGCCGGTCGCGCCTTGAGCAGCGGGAACAGCGTGGCGATGGTCTTGCCGATGCCGGTCGGCGCCTGGGCCAGCAGCGGCCGGCCGGACGTGGCGCAGCGATACACGGCCTGCGCCAGTGCGCGCTGGCCGGGCCGGAAGCCGCCGTGCGGGAAGGCGAGGGCGGCAAGTGCCGGGTCGAGCGCTGCGCGATGGGCGGCCTCCTGCTCGGCCCAGGCCAGGTAGCGCCCGCAGAGCGCCTCGAAGTGCTGCTGCAGACCGGCCTGGGTCCAGCTTTCCTCGAGCACCGTTTCCTTCTCGGTGACGAGGTCGAGATAGACCAGCGCGACGTCGAGCGCGGCCAGCGCGTCGCGCCGGCACAGCATCCAGGCGTAGCTTCTGGCCTGGGCCCAGTGGAGCGCACGGTGGTTGGCCTTGATGCGCTCGAAGTCGCCACGATAGGTCTTGATCTCCTCGATCCGCCGGCGCCGCGGGTCGTAGCCGTCGGCGCGGCCGCGCACCTGCAGCCGGCCGAACGGCGCCGACAGCGCGACCTCGCTCTCGTAGTCGAGCCCGCGGCGCGCCTGCACCAGCCGGTGACCGGCCTGGCCCTCCTGGGCGCTGGGCGCCGGCACGAAGCGCAGGTCGAGGTCGCCGGCCTTGGCCGCGAAGGCGCAAAGCGTTCGGACCGACACCGTGAGCGGCGCGTCGGCAGGGGAAGAAGGAAGGGCGGCCATGGGGCTGGATGAATATACAGCGCGCCGCAGCCTTCGCGGCAGGCACGCCGGCGAGGACGAACGTCGGCTGTCGCTGCAGCTGGCGCCGACGCGCCTGCGCGGCCTCGCCGTGCTTCCTTTATGCTGCGCGACGATTACAGGCGTTCATTTCCAACCAGCCATGAAGATTCAAAAAGATTCCGTCGTCACCCTGCGCTACAAGGTGGCCGACGCCACCACCCAGAAGCTGCTTGACGAGGGCCGCGACCCCATGGTCTATCTCCACGGCGGCTACGACAACACCTTCCCGAAGGTCGAGGCCGCGCTCGACGGCAAGGAAACCGGCTTCCAGGCGACGCTCAAGCTGCAACCCGAGGATGCCTTCGGCGCGCGCGACGAATCGCTGCTGCGCACCATCCCAAAGAGCGAGTTCCCGCCCGGCGTCAAGGTCGGCGGCCAGCTGGAGGGCCGCAACGACCAGGGCGAGCCGCAGGTCTTCACCGTCATGAAGATCAAGGGCCCCCAGGTGATCCTCGACGGCAACCACCCGCTGGCCGGCAAGGCGCTGAAGTTCAGCCTGACCGTGACGGGTGTGCGGCCGGCGACCGACGAAGAGATCGCCCATCGCCACGTGCACGGCGATCACGGGCATCGTCACTAGGAACACCCCCGAAGCGCCTGCGGCGTTGCCCCCTCGAGGGGGCGATACCGGCGGCCCGGCAAAGCCGGTTCCGCGGTATCCCTGGCATGGGGCTGTGTCGGTTTCGGGCGTCGCGGGTGATGCGATGGGGGGCGGCGCCCGTCGCATCGTTCCATCGGCCGCGCCACTGCGTTCCACGGCAAGGGCTTTCGCGGCGCCGCGACGGCCCCATCTTCCAGGGATTCGCATTGTCGCCAGCCCCAACGAAAGCGCCACCATGACCCCCTCCGCTGCCACTCCCATCCTCCGGATCAAGGCCCTCGGCTTCCCCTGGGAGACGATCGACCCCTTCCTGTTCTGCGCCTACCACGACGATGCCTACCCGCGGGGCAACGCGCAGATGGGCCCGGACGCCCCGCTCGCGGGCCGCGACCTGGGTCAGGACTTCAGCCGCAAGGACGGCTGGAGCATGTACCACGGCGATCCGGTGCCGGGCTTTCCGGGCCATCCGCACCGCGGCTTCGAGACCGTGACCATCGTGCGCAAGGGGCGGGTCGACCACTCCGATTCGCTTGGCGCGACCGCCCGCTTCGGCGGCGGCGACGTCCAGTGGCTCACGGCCGGCAAGGGCATCGTGCACTCGGAGATGTTTCCGTTGCTGAACGCCGACGCGGCCAACCCGCTGGAGCTGTTCCAGATCTGGCTCAACCTGCCGGCGCGCAGCAAGATGGCCGAGCCGCATTTCACGATGTTCTGGGCCGAGGACATCCCGCGCTTCACCGCCACGGATGCCGAGGGCCGGAAGACCGAGGTCGCGAGCATCGCGGGCCGGATCGCGCCGATCGATGGCGCGCCGGGAGCCGGCGGACCGCTGGCGCCACCGCCGGATTCCTGGGCGGCCCAAGCCGACGCCGACGTGGCGATCTGGACGATCCGGATGGCGCCGCAGGCACGCTGGACACTGCCGGCAGCCACCGGCGAGGGCACGCGCCGCAGCCTCTACTTCTTCAAGGGTCGTTCGGTGGCGGTCGCCGGAGAACGGATCGACGCCCGCGCGGCGATCGATTTGCGTGCCGACGCCGCGGTCGAACTGGTCAACGGCGACGAGCCCGGCGAATTCCTGCTGCTGCAAGGCCGTCCGATCGGCGAGCCGGTGGTCCAGTACGGGCCCTTCGTGATGAACAGCCAGGCCGAGATCGCGCAGACCATGGCCGACTACCGCCGCACCCAGTTCGGCGGCTGGCCCTGGCCCGACCCCGCGCCGGTGCACGGGCGCGATCCGGCGCGCTTCGCGCGCCATCCGGGCGGGCGCGAGGAGAAGCCGCAGGAACACGCCGCGGCCCGCTAGCCTTACTCCGGCGCGATCCCGGCGCGGTGCGCCAGCGCCCTGTAGCGCGAGATCTCGTTTTCCATCTGGCTGCGGAACCCGGCCGCACCGATGACCACCGGCTCCATGCCCTGGGCCCGAAGCTGGGCCTGCAAGGCGGGATCGGCCATGGTCGCGCTGACTTCGCGCACCAGCCGGTCGATCACCGGCTGCGGCGTCCGGGCCGGCGCGGCAAAGCCGTACCAGGCATCGAAAGTGGCTTCGGGCAGCTTCAGCTCGGCCAGCGTCGGCACCTCGGGCAGCAGGCTCGAGCGCGTGGCGCCGACGATGCCGAGCGCCCGCAGCTTGCCGGAGCGCACGTGCGGCGCCACGGAAGCCACCGTGTCGATGCCGATCTCGATCTCGCCCCCGATGAGCGCGACCGCGCCCTGGCTGCTGCCCTTGTACGGCACGTCCTGCAGCTGGATACCGGCGGCCAGCGCGAGCAGCTCGCCGGCCAGGTGCGGTCCGGAACCGCTGCCGAAAGTCGCGTAGCGGATGCCCTTGGGCCTGGCCTTGGCCGCGGCGACCAGCTCCGCCACCGAGTGCCATGGCGCGCTGCTGTTGACCACCAGCACCAGCGGCGTGCGCGCCACGATCGCGATCGGTGCCAGGTCGCGCACCGGGTCGTAAGGCAGCTTCGCGCGCAGGGCCGGATTGACGCTGTAGCTGGTCGAGCCCGACAGCAGCAGGGTGTAGCCGTCGGCCGCCGCCTTGGCCACCGCGTCGGTGCCGATGATGGTCGAGGCCCCGGGCTTGTTGTCGATCAGCACCGGTTGCTGGAGCCGCTCGGCCAGCTTCTGGCCCATGGCGCGCGCCACCAGGTCGGTGCCGCCGCCGGGCGGGAAGGGCACCACCAGTTTCACGGGCTTGCTCGGCCAGGCGTCCTGGGCCCAGCCCGGCAAGGCGAATGCGGCAGCGGCGGCGAGGGCGAGCGCGGACAGGCCGCGGCGGGAGATCGGTGTGTTCATGAGGGGATGGATCGAAGGGGTCAATGGGAGGGAAGCGGGGTCGAAGACAGCGCCCCGGCCTGCCAGGGCACCTGGCCGGCCTCGCCGAGGTCCCAGTACAGACCGGCCATGAGCTGCAGGCCCTCGCGGGCCAGCGGCGCCAGCAGGTGTTCGTTGGGCGCGTGCTGCGCGCAGGCCGGGTACGAATGCGGCACCCACAGCGTCGGAAGGCCCAGCAGGCCGGCGAAGACGTCGTTCGGCAGCGAGCCCGCGAGATTCGGCAGCAGGTCGGCGCGCTGGCCGCAGCTTTGCACGATGGAGCGCTGGGCCCACTCGACCCACGGATTCTCGACATCGAGCCGGGTCGCGGCACCGGCCAGCGTGACCTGCACCTCGACCTGCCCGAAGCCGCGCGCGTCCAGATGCGCGCGCACGATCTGGGCAAGCGACTGCCAGGGCGTGCCGACCACGAAGCGCAACTGGCAATGCGCCACCGCCTCGCCCGGGATCGCGTTGACCGGCCGCTGGGCCGAGCCGGCGCCGAGCGCCAGCAGCTCGATCGTGTTCCAGGCCATCAGGCGCTCGGCCGGACTCAGCCCCGGCTCGCCCCAGCCGGCATCGAGGGCCGGATCCTCGGCGCCGCCGCCGATGGCGATACCGGCCAGCGCCGCGCGCACCGCCTGCGGGATCGGCGGCGGGCGCAGGGCCTCCACCAGGATCCGGCCCTTCGCGTCCACGAGCGACGCCACCGCATGGCTCAGCACGGTCGCCGGGTTGGCGAGCACGCCGCCCCAGTTGCCCGAGTGGTAGCCGCGTGGCCGGGCCCGCAGGCGCAGGCTGAAGTTGACCGCACCGCGCGAGCCGAGGAACAGCGTCGGCCGCTCGGCGCTCACGCGCGGCCCGTCGCAGGCGATCAGCAGGTCGGCGCGCAGCTTCTCGCGCTGCTGCTCGCAGACCGACTGCAGGCCGGGCGAGGCGGCTTCCTCGCCCATCTCGATCAGCCAGCTCAGGTTGTAGCCCAGCCGGCCGCCCCGGGCGCGCAGCGCGGCGGCGAGCCCGCCCAGGTTGATCGAGTGCTGGCCCTTGTTGTCGGCCGTGCCTCGGCCGTACCAGCGATCGCCGCGGACGGTCAGCGACCAGGGCCCGAGCCCCTCGGCCCATTGCGGGTCCTGGCCGCTGACCACGTCGCCGTGGCCGTAGCTCAGCAGCGTGGGAAGTTCGGCCCCCTCGATCCGGCGGGCGAGCAGGAAGGGGCCGCCGCCCAGGACTGGATTGGCGATCACTTCGCAACCGAAGCCGAGCGCCTCGAGCGGCGGCATCAGCTCGTCGCGCAGGTAGGCTTCGAGCGCTGGCGTGGCGGCACCGGTGTCGCTCTCGGTGCGAAAGGCGACGCGCCGCCGCAGGTCGGCAAAGAAGGCGCCATCGTCGAAATAGGCGGCGGCGGCCGCCAGGGCGTGGGTTCGTGTCATGGATGGAGTGCTCGCGTTGCGTGGCAGTGCTGCAAGTACAAGGCCTGGAAGGCTTTGCTTCCATCATCGTTTTGGCACACTCCCATTGCCTTTGAGGCAATAGGCGATCCACCATGACACCTCCCTTGCTCAGCATTCCGATGCGCCACTTCCTGGAAGTGGCGCGCAGCGGCTCGGTCAACCAGGCTGCGGCGCGGCTGTTCGTGGCGCCCTCGGCGGTCAGCCGCCAGATCGCCAAGCTGGAGGACGCCCTGGGCACGCCGCTGTTCGAACGGCACGCGCGCGGCATGTCGCTCACCGCCGCGGGCCGGCAGCTGTCGGCGCACCTGCACAACGCCGTGCTCGATGCCGAGCAGGTGATCGAGCAGGTGCGCGATCTCGGCGGCCAGCAGGCCGGCCGGGTCCGCATCGCCTGCACCGAGGGCTTCGCCTCGCACTTCATGCCGGCCGTGGTGGGCCGATTCAGGGACGCGAACCCGGGCAGCCGGATCGAGTTGCACGTGGGATCACCCGACGAGGTGAGCCTGCTGCTGGCGCGCGGCGAGACCGACGTGGCGCTCAAGTACGTGGTGGCGCCCGAGCCCGGCCTGAAGATCGAGCATGCCGCGCCGGCGCCCGTGTACGCCGTGCTGCGCCCCGACCATCCGCTGGCGCGCCAGCGCGTGCTGCAGGTGGCCGAGGTGGTGCGCTATCCGCTGATCGTCGGCAGCAAGGGCGTGACCGCCCGCCAGTTGTTCGACCAGGCCTGCAGCGTGCTGGGCCTGCAATATCGGGCCGCCTTCGTCAGCAATTTCTCGTCCGCGCAGCTGCCGCTGCTGCGCACGCCCGACGTGCTGCTGGCAGGCCACCTGACCGTGGTGCACCTGATCAACGAGGGCCAGGTCGTCGCACGGCCTTTCGCCGATGCGCCGCTGCAGCAGCGCCGGCTGCAGCTGCTCTCGCTCGAGGGCCGCACGCTGACGCCGCCGGTGCAAGCCTTCATCCAGCACCTGGTGCGGGCGATCACCCAGGCGAGCCGGCGCAAGCTGGGACGGGCCAGAAAATAAGGGTGGAACAACACCCGTTTCAACGAGGCCGGGCCGCCTACGGCCTGGCCTCGCCCCGGCGCGAGGCCACGTCCCGGATCAGCCCCCACACCCGCTGCGCCAGCGGCGCCGGCGCGCGGTTGCGGCGATGCACCAGCATGATCGAACGCTGCACCCGGGGCAGCAGCGGGCGCATGACCAGCACCGCGAGCCCGCTCGGCGGCGCCGCCAGCGCCGGCATCACGCTGATGCCGATGCCCTGCTCGACCATGCGGAAGGCGGTGGTCGGGTGGCCGACCTGCTGGCGCACCTCGCAGCGCACGCCGTGCAGCGCCAGCGCCTCGTCGATCAGGCGCCGGCTGCCCGAGGCGTGGTCGAGCAGCACCAGCGCCTCGCCGTCGAGCGCCGACCAGCGCAGCGAGCGCCTGCCCGCCAACCGGTGGTCCGGCCGCAGCACGAGGCAGAAGGGGTCGTCGAGGATCGCCTCGCAATGCAGGTCGTCGGTGTCCGGCGGCTCGACCACCACGCCGAAGTCGACCTCGCCGGCGCGCACGCTGTCCAGCACGTCCTGCTGGATGCGGTCGAGCAGCACGAACTCGATCTCGGGCTCGCGCCGCGCGCATTCGGCGATGCAGGCCGGCATCAGGTTGGCCGACAGCGTCGGGCTGCTGGCCACCCGGACCTTGCCGCGCCGCGCGCCGGCCATGCCGTGGACCTCGGCCAGCGCCTGGTCGAGCTCGTCGAGCAGCCGGGCCAGCCGCAGCGCCAGCGACTGGCCGGCCTCGGTCAACACCACCTCGCGCGTGGTGCGGTCGAGCAGCTTCAGGCCCAGCTGGGCTTCGAGCTCATGGATCGAGCGGCTGACCGCCGGCTGCGACAGGCCGACCTGGTCGCCGGCCCGGCTGAAGTTGCGGCCATCGGCGATGGCGCGAAAGACGCGCAGTTGGCGCAGGCTCACATTCATGCAACAGAATCATATATCTATCCGATAAATCCATTTCTCTTTTGAATGCGGCCGCGGTCCAATCGGCGCCATGGCACGTTCACGCTACCTCCCCGACAACTTCACGCTGGCCCTGGTCGCCACCGTCACGCTGGCCAGCCTGTGGCCGGCGAGCGGCGCCACGGCCCATTTCTTCGAGCGCCTGACCACGGTCGCGATCGGCCTGCTGTTCTTCCTGCACGGCGCCAAGCTGTCGCGCGAGGCCATCATGGGCGGCCTCACGCACTGGCGGCTGCACCTGCTGGTGTTCGCCGCCACCTTCGTCATGTTTCCACTGCTGGGGCTCGCGCTCAAGCCGGTGCTGACGCCGCTGGTCACGCCCGCGCTGTACACCGGCGTGCTGTTCCTCTGCGTGCTGCCGGCCACGGTGCAGTCGGCCATCGCCTTCACCTCGATGGCGCGGGGCAACATCCCGGCCGCCGTCTGCAGCGCCTCGGCCTCGACGATGCTCGGCGTCTTCGTCACGCCGCTGCTGGTCAACCTGATCGTGGTGCAGCATGGCGCCGCCGGCGCATCGCTCGACGCCATCGGGCGCATCCTGCTGCAGCTGATGGTGCCCTTCATCGCCGGCCACCTGCTGCGGCCCTGGATCGGCGGCTGGATCAAGCGCCGAGGCTCAGTGCTGACCCTGGTCGACCGCGGCGCGATCCTGCTGGTGGTCTACACCGCCTTCAGCGCGGCCGTGATCGAGGGCCTGTGGAAGCAGGTGCCGATGTCCGCATTGACGGGCCTGCTCGCGGTCTGCGCCGTGCTGCTGGGCCTGGCGCTCTGCATCACGGCCTGGGCCAGCCGCGCCCTCGGATTCGACAAGGCCGACGAGATCACGATCGTCTTCTGCGGCTCCAAGAAGAGCCTGGCCAGCGGCATTCCGATGGCCAAGGTGCTGTTCGCCTCGCACGCGGTCGGCGCCATCGTGCTGCCGCTGATGCTGTTCCACCAGATGCAGCTGATGGTCTGCGCGGTGCTGGCGCAGCGCTATGCGAGGAAGTAGGCTCGCCCCCAGGTTGCCTCGCACTTCGTGTCGAGGCGCCCACCCCCTACCGGGGGCGCAGTCAGCGGCCCGGCGAAGCCGGTTCCGCGACTGCCCACGAACAGGCGTGCGCTGCGCGCAGCCGAAAGACAAACACAGCGCCAGTATTCACCGGCCGGCGCAGCCAGGCCCGTTGGTGAAACACCGTGGAACCGGCTTTGCCGGGCCACTGGTGTTGCCCCCGGTAGGGGGTGGGCGCCTCGACACGCAGTGCCGGGCAACCTGGGGGCGAGCCTATCTCGTTGCGTCGCCCTTGCGGTACTCGGCGGTGAGTTCGTCCAGCCGCTGCTTGAGCCCGGCGTCGAGCTTGTAGTCGGCCGCCGCCAGCGTCGCATCGAGCTGCTCGGGCCGGCTGGCGCCGAGCAGCGGCGCGGTGACCAGCGGGTTGGCCATCACCCAGGCCACCGCCAGCGTCGCCAGCGGCACGCCGGCTTCCTCGGCCAGCTTGTGCAGCTGCGCGACGGTGCCGAAGCTGCGCTCGTTCCAGTAGCGGTCCTGGTACATGCCGCCGGCCGTGCCGAGCGTGAAGCGCGTGTTCTCACCCGGCTTCGCCTCGGGCTTGTACTTGCCGGTCAGCAGACCACCCGCCAGCGGGTTGTAGGGGATCACGCCCAGCCCTTCCTCGCCCGCCAGCGGCAACAGCTCGCGCTCGATCTCGCGGAACAGCAGGCTGTAGCGCGGCTGCACCGAGACCAGCCGGGCGAGCTTGTGCAGTTCGGCGCGGCCGATCGCGCGCGCCAGCCGGTAGGCGAGGAAGTTCGACACGCCGATGTAGCGCGCACGGCCCGAGCGGACGATGAGGTCGAGCGCCTCGAGGCTCTCGTCGAGCGGCGTCTCGCGGTCGTCGGAATGCAGCTGGTAGAGGTCGACGTGGTCGGTCTGCAGCCGCTTGAGCGAGGCATCGATCGCATCCAGCAGATGCTTGCGCGAGGCGCCCTGGTCCCAGGGGTTCGGGCCGACCTTGCCGACCGCCTTGGTGGCGACGATGAAGTCGCCGCGCCGGCTCGCGCCCTTGGCACGCAGCCAGCGGCCGACGATCTCCTCGGTGCGGCCGGTGGTCTCGACGGTGCCGCCGAGCGGATAGACGTCGGCGGTGTCGAGGAAGTTGATGCCGCCTTCGGCGGCGCGGTCGAGGATCTTGTGCGACACCGCCTCGTCGGTCTGCAAGCCGAAGGTCATGGTGCCGAGCGCCAGGCGCGAGACGGTGAGGCCGGTGCGGCCGAGGCGGGTGGTGGGGATGGTCATCCAAAGACTCCAAGTGCAGCGGGGCGGTCGGGAATCTTAGCCAGCCGCGGGCGATCGCGCTGGCGCCGTTGCGCTACCCGGGGGTTCATATTGCCAGCAATGTGGACGCTTCTTTCTATCTCGGAACAGTCGCAAAGTGATGTCTAGACTTTCTCGACGGACCGGGATCGCGGCGCAAGGACCTGTACGGCCTGCTGGCGGCCGCCTCCCCGCTTCCGCTCGCGGCTCAGGCCGAAGCCTGCTGAGCGATCAGCTCGGCGATGCGGGACAAGGGCTCCGGCGACAAGGCCCGCCGGGCCGCCAGCGCCTCGGCCGGTGTCAAGGTCTGCAGCAGTTCGACCTCGCCGGCCACCAGGCTGGCGATCGGCACGCCATCGCGGTACAGCACGCGGGAACCCACCACGCGCGCGGCCTTCGGCCCCGGCATGACGGTGCCGAGCAGGTTCGCGGGATCGGCGGCGGCCAGGCAGACGAGCGCGCCATCGAGGGGCCGGCGCCGCAGCTCGCGCAGCAGGCCGATCGCTTCGGGCAGGGCGAACTGCTCGCCAGCGACGCCGGCGATGAAGCGGCCGCCGCGGATCTCGCCGCGCGCCTCGAGCCGGCGGTAGGCGCGCACCAGGTCGCGCCACGGCGGCAGCCATGCCGCCTCGCGCTCGAGCAGGCGCCAGCAGACCACGCCGTAGCGGCGCAGCAGGATGCGCGCGACCTGCTCGACGGCTTCGGCGGCGACGCGTCCCGAGGGTTCGGACGGCGCCGGCGCGCGCGCCCGGACCATCGACCAGCGCCCGGCATCCTCGATGCCGAACAGCGCCGTGCGCCGGTGCCGGCGTCCATGCGCCGAAGACCGTTTCGAGGGCGGCACCAGCAAGGCGCGCAAGCCCGCGTAGCTGTCGCAATGCACGCGGCCGCGCATGACCAGCTCGCTCAGCGCGTCCTCGAGCTCGGTGCCCAGAAGATGCGTGCCCTGGACGATCTCGTCGAAGAAGGACGCACCATGGTCGGAAAGAAAGCGCGCGACCCGCTGGGCGCGCGAACCGAGGTCTTCGTCGCTCGCCGGTGCCGGGGCGAGGCCGGTCCACAGCGCCGCCGAGCGACGCGGCAGCAGCAGGATCGGCGCCGAACGCAGCGAGGTGTTGCCTCCGGCGGGCCGTCCTTCGACGGCCACGGGACGCAGCCGCGTCCACAGCGTGCGCCCGGCCGTGCACAGTTCGTCGAGCCAGGCCGGGGCATAGTCCCTGACCCGCGCCGGCAGCAGCTCGGGCTCCCAGAGACCCGCGGGTGCCTCGTAGCCCTCGAGCTGCGCCAGGATGCCGGCCAGCGCATCCGGGCCGCTGACCCGGCTCGCGGCTGCGACGTGCTGCCACTCGAACAGGAAGCGCGCGAAGTCGCGCGGCTCGACCGGCTCGATCTCCTGCCGCAGCCGCTTCAGCGTGTAGCGATGGATGCGGGCCAGCAGATGGCGCTCGCACCACTCGAGCTCGCGGGTGCCCGGCGTGAAGCGGCCTTGCAGCACAGAGCCTTCGGTCTGCAACGCGCCGAGTGCGGCGTCGACGTCGGCCGGCGGCAGCCGCAGCTGGGCGGCCAGCCGATGCACCGGGACCGGGCCCAGGCCGCCGAGCCGCGAACGCAGCAGCTCGCGCAGCGCATCGCCTGCGTCCTGCGCTGGCGCAAAGCCCGCGGGCGGGTCGACGGGCGGGTGCATCGCGGCAGCGGGATACAGCGCCCGCACCTGCGCCAGTCGCTCCGCTGCGACCCACAAGCCGTTGCCGGGTGCGGCCTCGGCTGCGATGCGCGTCGCCCGGCTTTCGGCCGCCAGCGCCTCCAGCCAGGCCCGCCAGCCTTCGTTGGCCGAGGCCTCGTCGTCGGTGAGCACGCCGAGCCCATTCAAGGCCTCGTGCATTTCGTCGGCATTGCGCGCGCGCGGCCAGGCTTCCTCGCGCACGCTGTCGATCGCCCCGGCATCGAGCTGGCCGAGATCGTCGGCGCTTTCCGGATCGACATAGCGCCGGTTCTGCACCGCCTGCGTACGGCGCTCCTCGATCGGCGCGTCGTCCAGGAAGGCGTAGGGCCGCGCGTTCAGGGCTTCGGCCGCGAGCGGCGAGGGCGCCGGCACATCGCGCGCCAGCACCTCGACGTCGCCGGCCTCCAGCTTCTTCAAGAGCCGCAGCCAGCCCTCGGCATCCATGGCCTCGTAGAGGCAGTCGTGCAGCGTCTGCGCGACCAGCGGATGGTCGGGGATCTCGCGCGCGCCGGCCAGGTTCTCGGCGCAGGCGACCTGGTCCGGAAAGACCGCGGCCAGCAGGTCCTCGGACTTCATGCGCTGCAGCTGCGGCGCCACCTTGCGCCCGCCCACGAAGCGCGGCAGCGCCAGCGCGGTGGTTGCGTTCCAGCGCCAGCGCACGCCGAACAGCGGCGCATCGAGCAGCGCCTGCACCAGCACGTCGAGCGCCGAGGCCGAATGCAGGTAGCGCGCAACCTCGTCGAGCGCGAAGCTGTGGCTGGTCGACAGCGACAGCACGATCGCATCCTCGGTGGCCGCGGCCTGCAGCTCGAAGTTGAACTGCCGGCAGAAGCGCTTGCGCAGCGCCAGTCCCCAGGCCCGATTGAGGCGGCTGCCGAAGGGCGAGTGGATCACCAGCTGCATGCCGCCAGAGGCATCGAAGAAGCGCTCCATCACGATGCGCTGCTGCGTCGGCAGTGCGCCGAGCACGCGCACCGTGCGCGCCAGGTGCTCGACGGTCTGGCGCGCGGCCTCGGTGTCGAGGCCGACGGTGCGCGCCAGCCGGTCGATCGCGCCCTCGACACCGTGCGCGGCCAACGCCGCCTCGATCTCCGCGCGCAGCCGCGAGACACCGAAGGACAGTTCGTCGCTGCGCCCCGGCGCCTCGCCGAGCCAGAACGGGATGTTGGGCGCGGCGCCATGGGCGTCTTCCACGCGCACCCGGCCGGGCTCGATCCGCAGGATCCGGTAGCTGGCGTTGCCGAGCTGGAAGATGTCGCCGGCCAGGCTCTCGACCGCGAAGTCCTCGTGGACGGTGCCGATCTTGTGCGCCTGCGGCTCGAGCATCACCGTGTAGTCGCCGGTCTCGGGAATGGTGCCGCCGGAAGTCAACGCGGTCATGCGCGCGCCGCGGCGTTCGCGCAGCAGGTGGTGCACGGCGTCGCGATGCACATAGCCCGCGCGCGGCCCCTGCCGGGTCGTGAAGCCCTCGGACACCATGCGCACCACGGCCGCGTAGTCCTCGCGCTTCAGTTCGGCATAGGGCCAGGCGCGCCGCACCAGTGCGAAGAGTTCGTCCTCTGCGCATTCGCGACAGGCGGTCTCGGCAACGATCTGCTGCGCCAGCACGTCGAGCGGCGCCGGCAGCACGTGCAGCGCATCGAGCTCGCCGCGGCGCACGCAGTCGAGCAAGGCCGCGCACTCGACCAGCTCGTCGCGCGACTGCGGAAAGAGGCGCGCCTTCGGCACGCCGCCGACCGCATGGCCGGAGCGGCCCGCGCGCTGCAGGAAGGTGGCGATCGAACGCGGCGAGCCGAGCTGGCAGACCAGGTCGACGTCGCCGATGTCCAGGCCCAGCTCGAGCGAAGCCGTGGCCACCAGAACCTTGAGCTCGCCACGCTTCAGGCGCTGTTCGGCATCGAGGCGCGCCTCCTTCGCGAGGCTGCCATGGTGGGCCGCGACCACCTCCTTGCCGAGGATCTCGCCGAGCTGCCGCGCCGCGCGCTCGGCCATGCGGCGCGTGTTGACGAACAGCAGCGTGGTGCGGTGCGCATGCACCAGCCCCGCGACGCGCGCATGGACCTGCTCCCACTGCTCGTTCGACATCACGGCCGCGAGCGGCGTCGGCGGCAGCTCGAGCGCGAGGTCGCGCTGCTTCGCATAGCCGATGTCGACGATCTCGCAATCGGCGACACCATCGGCCACCGCGCCGGCACCGACCAGGAAGCGCGCGATCTCGCCGATCGGCTTCTGCGTCGCCGAGACGCCGATGCGCGTCAGCGGCTGCCGGCACAGCGCCTGCAGCCGCTCGAGCGACAGCGCCAGGTGGCTGCCGCGCTTGCTGCCGACGATGGCGTGGATCTCGTCGACGATCACGGTGCGCACGGTCGACAGCATCTGCCGGCCCGACACCGAGCCGAGCAGCACGTAGAGCGACTCGGGCGTGCTGACCAGCACATGCGGCGGACGGCGCAGCGCCTGCTGCCGCTCGCGGGCCGGCGTGTCGCCGGTGCGCACCGCGGTGCGGATCTCGACATCGGGCAGGCCCAGCGCCGCGAGCTCGGCGCGGATGCCGGCCAGCGGCGCCTGCAGATTGAGGTCGATGTCGTTCGACAGCGCCTTCAAGGGCGAAACGTAGACCACCGTGGTCTCGTCGGCCAGCCCGCCCGGCTGCAGGCCTTGGCGCACCAGGCCGTCGAGCGCGGAGAGAAAGGCCGTGAGCGTCTTGCCGGAGCCGGTCGGCGCCGCGATCAGCGTGTGGCGGCCGGCGGCGATCGCCGGCCAGGCTGCTGCCTGGGCCTCGGTAGGGGCCGGGAAGGTGGCTTCGAACCAGCGGGAGACGGCGGGGTGGAAATCGGCGTGCACGGGATCCATGAGATCAGGCTGCGGGGGCCGATGTCAAGGCAGCGGCGAGCCGGCCGATACATCTCGCAACGAGGGCCGCGCGGGCATCGCACAGCGACGCGACGTCCGGGCACCTGCGTCGAGAAGGTTTGACGTCGGCGATCGATGGGCGTACGGTTCTCGCCCGGCCCGCTCGCGGGGCGCGAACGAAGGAGACAAGGAAGATGACCGATCTGTCGACCCATCCGACGCAGATCGCCGGCGCCTGGCTGGCCGATTTCCAATCCGCGCTGGAGCGCCGCGACATCGACGCCGCGACCGCGCTGTTCGAGCCCGAGGGCTATTGGCGCGACCTGGTCGCCTTCACCTGGAACATCCGCACGCAGGAAGGGCCCGACGCGATCCGCGCGATGCTCGAGGCGCGGCTGGCCGACACGAAGCCGACCGCCTTCGCGGTCGAGGGCGACGCCACCGAGGCCGATGGCGTGGTCGAGGCCTGGTTCAGCTTCGAGACCGCGGTGGCGCGTGGGCGCGGCCACCTGCGGCTGCGCGGCGGCAAGGCCTGGACGCTGCTCACGACGATGACCGAGCTCAAGGGCTTCGAGGAACGCAAGGGCGAGCGGCGAATCAAGGGCGCGGAGCACGGCGCGAATCCGGAGCGCAAGACCTGGCTCGAACGGCGCCAGCAGGAGGCCGAGACGCTGGGCTTCACGCAACAGCCCTACGTCGTCATCGTCGGCGGCGGGCAGGGCGGCATCGCGCTCGGCGCGCGGCTGCGCCGGCTCGGCGTGCCGACGATCATCGTCGAGAAGAACGCCCGGGCCGGCGACTCCTGGCGCAAGCGCTACAAGAGCCTGTGCCTGCACGACCCGGTCTGGTACGACCATCTGCCCTACCTGCCATTCCCTGAAGACTGGCCGGTGTTCTCGCCCAAGGACAAGATCGGCGACTGGCTCGAGATGTACACCAAGGTCATGGAGCTCAACTACTGGAGCTCGACCACCGCCAAGAAGGCGCGCTTCGACGAGGCGAAGCAGGAATGGGAGGTGGTCGTCGAGCGCGACGGCCGCGAGATCACGCTGCGGCCGAAGCAGCTGGTGTTCGCGCTCGGCGTCTCGGGCTACCCGAACCTGCCGACGATCCCCGGCGCCGAGACCTTCGAAGGTGAGCAGCATCACTCCAGCGCGCATCCCGGACCCGAGGCCTGGCGCGGCAAGAAGTGCGTGGTGCTCGGTTCCAACAATTCGGCGCACGACATCTGCGCCGCCCTGTGGGAGAACGGCGCCGACGTGACCATGATCCAGCGCAGCTCGACCCACATCGCGCCGTCCGACTCGCTGATGGAACTGGCGCTCGGCGGCCTGTATTCCGAAGCGGCGGTCAAAGCCGGCGTGACGACCGACAAGGCGGACCTGATCTTCGCGTCGATCCCCTACCGAATCATGGCGCCGATGCAGGTGCCGGTGTACGACGAGATGAAGCGGCGCGACGCCGACCTGTATGCGCGGCTCGAGAAGGCCGGCTTCCTGCTCGACTTCGGCGTCGACGGCTCGGGCCTCTTCATGAAGTACCTGCGGCGCGGTTCGGGCTACTACATCGACGTCGGCGCCTCGGAGCTGGTGGCCAACGGCAGCATCAAGCTGCGCAGCGGCGTGACCATCGAGCGCATCAACCCGAAGTCGGTGACGCTCAGCGACGGCAGCGAACTGCCGGCCGACCTGATCGTCTACGCCACCGGCTACGGCTCGATGAACGGCTGGCTGGCCGACCTGATCTCGCCCGCGGTGGCCGACAAGGTCGGCAAGGTCTGGGGGCTGGGTTCCGACACGCCGAAGGACCCGGGGCCCTGGGAGGGCGAGTTGCGCAACATGTGGAAGCCGACGCAGGTGCCGCAACTGTGGTTCCACGGCGGCAACCTGCACCAGTCACGGCACTATTCGCAGTTCCTGGCGCTGCAGCTCAAGGCCCGGATGGAGGGGCTGCCGACGCCGGTGTACGAGATCGCGCCGGTGCACCACACGCGCTGACGCGGTCCGGCGGGATTCAGTCCACGCCGCCGCGCATGCTCATCAGACGCACGCTTTCATCGGCGATCACTTCCTGCTCCGGCGCCAGGAAGCGAATCCAGTAGCCGGCGATGTCGATGTTGTCCCCATTGGCCAGCACCTGCGTCTCGACCCGCTTGCCATTCACGAAGGTGCCGTTGCGGCTGCCCAGGTCGCGCAGGATCACCAACGGCCCTTCGGTGCTCAATCTGGCGTGGAAGCGGCTGACCCGCGCAGAGGCCAGCACCACATGGTTGTGCTCGGCCCGGCCGATGGTCATGCCGGGCTCCGACACCGGCACCTGGGTGGTCTGGCCGGTGGGGGTCATGAGGATCAGCATTGCCATTGGCGGACGCTCTCGTTCGGGCGTCCGAAGGTAGTCGCACCAAATCTAAAGTACAAGTTATTCGCGGTTACAGCCTGTTTATCAGAGTCCTTTTTCGACCATGTCCAGCAAGCGCTGCCCCAATGCACCGGCCTGCGCCGCGGGCAGGCCGCGCAAAGGGCCGTCGATGGTCAGCAGGGCCAGGCCGTGCACCGCCGACCAGGCGAGGAACTCGGCGCCCGGACGTCGTTCGGGCGCCATGCCGCCGGCATCGACCAGGCGGTCGAGCGCCGCGCCCAGGAGCTCGAAGGGATCGAGGCCGCTATCGCCGCCCTTGGCCTCGGCAGGTGCGTCGTCGACATCGACCGGCGTAGCGAATGCGGTGCGGAACAGGCCGGTCTCGGCCTGTGCGAAGCGCAGGTAGCCGGTGCCCACGGCGCGCACGCTCGCACGGGCCTGCGCCAGCGGGTCGCGCGCCGCATCCACGCGCGCGAGTTCTTCCTCCATGGCCCGGGCCACCGCCGACAGGGCGGCGGCGCGCACCGCCTGCAGCAAAGCCAGCCGGCTCGCGAAGTGCCGATAGGCCGCGTTCGGAACCACGCCCGCGCGCCGCGTCGCCTCGCGCAGCACCACCGCCTCGGGGCCGCCGCTGCGCGCCAGCTCGACGCCGGCTTCCAGCAGCGCACGCCGCAGGTCGCCATGGCGGTAGGTACTGCGTGCCGGGGGGCTGGAGGCGGTCTGCGAGCGCATCGATTCCTTCATGTGGACAGCGTCCATTATCTCTGCTATGTTTTGTGGACGTTGTACACAAACAGTCTCGAAAAGGAATCGCAACGCCCCGGGCGCCATGGCCTGGCATCCGGAACCCCTCCCTCAACGAAAGGAAACGCCATGCAAGTCCAGCCCTATCTCTTCTTCGAAGGCCGCTGCGAGGAAGCGCTCGCGTTCTACGGCAAGGCGATCGGCGCCAAGATCGTCGACCTGATGCGCTTCAAGGAGAGCCCCGAGCCGCCGCCCCCGGACATGTGCCCGCCCGGCTCCGACGACAAGGTGATGCACGCGAGCTTCACCATCGGCGAGACCACGGTGATGGCTTCCGACGGCCGCGCCAGCGGCAAGCCGAACTTCCAGGGCTTCGCGCTGTCGCTGCTGGCCGCCGACGAGGCCGAGGCGAAGCGCCAGTTCAGCGCCGTGGGCGAGGGCGGCCAGGTGCAGATGCCGCTGGGCAAGACCTTCTTCTCGCCGGCCTTCGGCATGGTGACCGATCGCTTCGGCGTGCTGTGGATGGTGCTGACGCGCTGACCGGGGATGCACCGGCGACAGGCGCGCGTCGCGCTTTGCTCTTAAATTCGACGGTTCATTCCAACGAAGGAGCATCCGCACATGATTCACGTCGTCGCCGTCATCACGGCCAAGCCCGGCCAACGCGATCTGATCCTGGAGGCCTACCGGGCCAACCGGTCCGCCGTGCTGGCCGAGAAAGGCTGCATCGAGTACACCGCGACCATCGACGCCGCGGGCATGCCGGCCTCGCGCGGCTCCTTCGGTGCCGACACCTTCGTCGTCGTCGAGAAGTGGGAAACGCTGGCCGACCTGCAGGCGCACGCCGCGGCGCCGCACATGGCGGCCTACGGCGCCAAGGTCAAGGACTGGACCGAGACCCGGCTGATCCACGTGCTCGAGCCCGTCTGAACACGGAGCCGGTCCGCCAAAGAAAAACGCGCCCGAAGGCGCGTTTTTTCATGGCGTGGCGCAGGCTTATTTGGCCATCACGCGGACCATCTCGAGGCACTTGTTCGAGTAGCCCCATTCGTTGTCGTACCAGCTCACCAGCTTGACGAAGGTGCCGTCCAGCGCGATGCCGGCCTCGGCGTCGAAGATCGAGGTGCGCGGGTCGCCGCGGAAGTCGGTAGCCACCACCTTGTCCTCGGTGTAGCCCAGCACGCCCTTGAGCGCGCCTTCGCTCTGCGCCTTCATCTCGGCACAGATTTCCTTGTAGGTGGCATCCTTGACCAGTTCGACCGTGAGGTCGACCACCGACACATCGGAGGTCGGCACGCGGAAGCTCATGCCCGTGAGCTTCTTGTTGAGTTCGGGGATCACCACGCCCACGGCCTTGGCGGCGCCGGTGCTCGACGGGATGATGTTCTCGAGGATGCCGCGACCGCCGCGCCAGTCCTTGTTGCTCGGGCCGTCGACGGTCTTCTGCGTCGCGGTGGCAGCGTGCACCGTGGTCATCAGGCCGCGCTTGATGCCCCACTTGTCGTTCAGCACCTTGGCCAGCGGCGCCAGGCAGTTGGTGGTGCAGCTGGCGTTGCTGATGATGGCTTCGCCGGCGTACTTCTTGTCGTTCACGCCGTAGACGAACATCGGCGTGTCGTCCTTGCTGGGGGCCGACAGCAGCACCTTCTTGGCGCCGGCGTCGATGTGCTTCTGCGCCGTCTCCTTGGTCAGGAACAGGCCGGTCGATTCGAGCACGATGTCGGCGCCGACGTCGCTCCAGTTGAGCTTGGACGGGTCGCGCTCCTGCGTCAGGCGGATCTTCTTGCCGTTGACGACGAGCGTGTTGCCATCGACCGTGATCTCGCCCTGGAAGCGGCCGTGCACCGAGTCGTACTGGAGCATGTAGGCGAGGTAGTCTGGCTCGAGCAGGTCGTTGATCGCGACGATCTCGATGTCGTTCTTGAAGTTCTGCACCGCCGCGCGCAGCACGTTGCGCCCGATGCGACCGAAACCGTTGATGCCGAGTTTGATAGCCATGTCTGATGCTCCTGGATGGTTGAAAACTGGGAAGGCGAAGCCGAGGCTTCAGCGCGCGAGCGCCGCCTCGACCGTGGCAGCGACGTTCTCTGCCGTGAAACCGAAATGCTTGAACAGCACGCCGGCGGGGGCCGACTCGCCGTAGGTGTCGATGCCGACGACGGCCGCGACGCCGTACTTCCACCAGCCGTCGGTGCAGCCCATCTCGACCGCGATGCGCGGCGTGCCCTTGGGCAGCACGCTCTTCTTGTAGGCCACGTCCTGGCGGTCGAAGGTGGTGGTGGAAGGCATGGAGACAACGCGCACGCCGATCTTCTTCGCCGCCAGCAGTTCCTGGGCGCGCAGCGCCAGCTGCACCTCGGAGCCGGTGGCGATGATGACCGCCTTGACCTTCTTGTTCTTGAGGCCGACGGCGTCAGGCTCGGACAGCACATAGGCGCCCTTGCTGATGTCGCTCAGGTCCTTCTTCGGCGAATAGGGCAGGTTCTGGCGCGACAGCAGCAGCGCGGTCGGGCGGTCGGCGTTGTGCAGC
The DNA here is from genome assembly GCF_056402355.1 of Variovorax sp. P4_B11. Lineage (NCBI taxonomy): Bacteria > Pseudomonadati > Pseudomonadota > Betaproteobacteria > Burkholderiales > Comamonadaceae > Variovorax > Variovorax sp. P4_B11. Next base: position 265,215 of record NZ_JBFUHO010000002.1, on the reverse strand, counting down.
GCGACGGCCCAGGCCACGGCGGTTTCGGCGGTGTCGCCGGGACGCCAGACATCGAGGTTCGGGATCAGACGCAGCGAGGCCGCGTGCTCGATCGACTGGTGGGTCGGGCCATCTTCGCCGAGGCCGATGGAGTCGTGCGTGAAGACGTGGATCACGCGCTGCTTCATCAGCGCCGCCATGCGGATCGCGTTGCGGCTGTAGTCGCTGAAGGTCAGGAAAGTGCCGCCGTAGGGAATGAAGCCGCCATGCAGGGCGACGCCGTTCATGATGGCCGCCATGCCGAACTCGCGCACGCCGTAGTTGATGTGGCGGCCCAGCAGGCCGTCGGGGAACTGCTCGTTGCCTTCGCTGCGGACCACGGCGCCGTCGTCGTCGAAGCGCAGGCTCGGCGTGCTCTTGGTGTTGGTGAGGTTCGAGCCGGTCAGGTCGGCGCTGCCGCCGAGCATTTCGGGCAGCGCGGCGGTGAAGGCTTCGAGCGCCAGCTGGGAGGCCTTGCGCGACGCCACGGTCTCGCCCTTGGTGTGGGCCGCCACCACCGTATCGAAGGCGGTCTGGTGGAAGTTCTTCGGCAGCTCGCCCTTCATGCGGCGGGTGAACTCGGCGGCCAGGTCCGGAAAGGCATCCGAATAGGCCGCGAACTTGTCGTTCCAGGCGGCTTCGTTCTTGGCGCCGGCGGCCTTGGCGTCCCATTCCTCGTAGGCCGCGGGCGGCAGTTCGAACGGCGAATGCGTCCACTGCAGCGCGCTGCGGGTGAGGCCGATCTCGTCGGCGCCCAGCGGCTCGCCGTGCGCCTTGGCGGTGTTGGCGCGGTTCGGGCTGCCCTTGCCGATCTGGGTCTTGCAGATGATCAGGGTCGGCCGGTCGGCGTTCTTCTTCGCCTTCTCGATGGCCGTCGACACGTCCTTGGCATCGTGGCCGTCGATCGGGCCGATCACGTGCCAGCCGTAGGCCTTGAAGCGCTCCTCGGTGTTGTCGATGAACCAGGGCTTGACCGGGCCGTCGATCGAGATGCCGTTGTCGTCGTAGAGCGCGATCAGCTTGCCCAGCTTCCAGGCGCCGGCCAGCGCCGCGGCCTCATGGCTGATGCCTTCCATCAGGCAGCCATCGCCGAGGAAGGCGTAGGTGTGGTGGTCGACGATTTCGTGGCTGTTGCGGTTGAACTCGGCCGCCAGCAGTTTCTCGGCCAGCGCGAAACCGACCGCATTGGTGATGCCCTGGCCCAGCGGGCCGGTGGTGGTCTCGACGCCGGGCGTGATGCCGGTTTCGGGATGGCCGGCGGTCTTGCTGTGCAGCTGGCGGAAGCGCTTGAGCTCCTCGATCGGCAGCGCATAGCCCGTGAGATGCAGCACCGAATAGATCAGCATCGAGGCGTGGCCGTTCGACAGCACGAAGCGGTCGCGGTCGAACCAGTGCGGATTGGCCGGGTTGTGCCTCAGATGATCGCCCCACAGCGCAACCGCCATGTCGGCCATGCCCATCGGGGCACCGGGATGCCCCGAGTTGGCGAGTTGAACGGCATCCATTGCCAACGCGCGGATCGCGTTGGCCATCAAGGCTTGGTTGGCCATCTGTGGCTCTTTCTGGGGGGGCAGGTTAGGGGGGAACCCGGTATTTTAACGGGCGGGGTGGAAGGGCCCTGGCGGGAAGCCGGGAGGGGCTGCTAGAGTGCCGCTCCATGCAGGGCCTCCACCTCACCGCCGACCTTCTCGACTGCCGCTGCGACGGGCGCTGGCTGGTCGAGGCCGATACCCTCGGCGCCGCCTGCGTGGCGCGCGCCGAAGCCGCCGGATTGCAGGTCGTCGGCCAGCTGTTCCATGCCTTCCCGGCGACGCCGGAGGGTGCCGGCGGCGTCACGGCCGCCGTCCTGCTGGCCGAATCGCACCTGTGCGTCCACACCTGGCCGGAGCAGCGCGGCGTGACGATCGATGTCTATGTCTGCAACTTCGGCGCCGATCACTCCGCCAGGGCGGAGATGTTGATGGAAGCGCTCGAAGATCTGTTCGTGGCCGGCCAGGCACAGCGGCACCGCCTGCAGCGCGGCGAGATCGGGGCGGTTTCCGCATGAGCGGCATCAAGGCGATGATCCTGGCCGCCGGCCGCGGCGAACGCATGCGGCCGCTGACCGACCGCACGCCCAAGCCGCTGCTCGAGGTGCGCGGCAAGCCGCTGATGCAATGGCCGCTCGAGGCGCTCGCGGCGGGCGGCTTCACCGATGTGGTCGTCAACACGGCCTGGCTGGGCGAGCAGATCGAGGCCCGCTTCGGCGCCCGCCATGGCGCGTCCACGCTCCGCTATTCGCACGAGGGCCGCGATTTCGGCGGCGCGCTCGAGACCGCGGGCGGCATCGTGCGCGCGCTGCCGACGCTGGGCGAGATGTTCTGGGTGGTGGCGGGCGATGTGTTCGCGCCGGATTTCGCCTTCACGCAGCAGGCGGTCGACCGCTTCGCGGCCGGGGGGCTGCTCGCGCACCTGTGGCTGGTGCCGAACCCGCCCCACAACCCCCGGGGGGATTTCGGGCTCGACTCCGAAGGGCGGGCGAGCCCGCAGGACAGCGGCGGCGTCCGCTACACCTTTTCCACCATCGGCCTCTATCGCGCGGCGCTGTTCGCGGCCCCTTATTGCAACATCCCGCCCGGCAATCCGACAGGCCTCAAGGCGCCGCTGGCACCCCTGCTTCGGGCCGCGATGCACGAGGGCCGAATCGCAGCCGCGCTTTACGCCGGACGGTGGACCGACGTCGGCACGCCGCAGCGCTTGGCGGAGCTGAACGAAGAACGGCCCGCTTGAAGCGGGCCGTCGTGGATCGAGCTGCGAACTGCGTCAGGTCATGGCACGTTCGCGCCCGTCACCTGGTAGGCCTTGCCGGGCAACGCAAACGCACCGCCGAACTCGAAAGCCTGGGACATGCCGCAGCCGTTCGGCGGCTGACAGGCGCTGCCCGAGGTCGTGTTGGTCTGGAAGATGACCGGGCCATAGCGGTAGTTCAACGCCTGCTTGCCCTCATAGTCCGCCACCGTCAGGACGTAGGCTTCGGTGCCATGGTTGTCGGCATCCTCAGCCCACACCGGGTCCTTGAGCCGCGAATCCTGCAACTCGCGACGGATCGAGCCGCTGTTGTTGTCCGCGTTGAAGTGCACCCACTGGAGCTTCTTGTCGCCGCGCGACACCACCAGCACGTTGTTGTTCAACGTACCGATATCGGTGCGCTCCGCGGGATCGTGCTTCACATAGGCCAGCGCCGTCGGGTTCTTGCCGATCGCGACCGAGCCCTTGAGCGCGATGTCGGTCGGAACCGCAGAGCCGTTGAAGGCGTAGTTGCCGAGGCTGTAGATCTGCAGGCTGCCGTCTTCGGTCGCGATCCAGGCACGCTGCGTCGAGTACAGGCTTGCCTTCACCGCGGTCGGTCGCTTGCCGAGGTCGACCGTCTTGATGACAGTCGGCTTCTGTGTCGACGCCTGGTCGAAGGTGAACGGCCACTGGTTGGCCGCYTGGCCCACCGTGGTGGTCTTGGCGTAATCGGCATCGGTTCCGAAGTACATCGACTGGTAGTAGTCGAACAGCGGCTTCAGGTTGACGAACGAGACCTTCTGCTCCGACTTCGACACCACCACCGCAACTCCGCCATGGGCGAGGGAGCCGTAGTTGCAGCCGCTGGCCGTGAAGGTGGCGCGATTGGCCGCCACGTTGAGCGGCAATTGCTCGTGGTTRACGAAGTTGCTGCCGCAGCTCCCCGGCAGGTAGACGCGCTGCAGGGTCTCGTTGTCCAGACCGGTGGTGACCGAGATCTCGGTCGGMGYGAYCATGYCCGGCAGATCSACRTAGCCGAYGACCTTCATGAACGCGATGTTGTTCAGGTTCGGCAGGCCCGGCACGATCGAGGTCCACTCTCCCCAGTACGAGCCGCCACCGCATCCCTGGCAGCCGCCGGCCAGGGCGACCACGGCGATCTGGCCCTTGAGGTTGACCGTGTCCCACACCGTGATGAGGGCGAACTCGCCGCCATTGGTGACCGCCACTGCGGTCGGCACCTTGCCGGCGTCGAGCTGCGCGGTGGTGTGGTTGTTGGCCGTGTTGCTGCCGGAGGTGCCGATCAGGCCGCTCTGGAAGGCCATGACCGATTGCACGCACCAGGTCAGGCGGGCATAGCAGCGGCCCATGGCCACCGGATTCGTCTGGACACCCGCCGGGATCATCGGCTTGTAGTAGGTCTTGGTGTTCAGATCCTCGCTGTCGCCAAACACCCAGCTGGTCTGGGSTGCTTCCGAGAAGGTGTTGCTGCGCTGCGCCAGGAACTCCAGCGTCTTCACGCCCAGGTACTGGGTCGGGCTGTCCGGCAGCCACGCCACCTGCCCCATGGTGGTCGAGTAATCGCCCTCGTTGTTGCTGTCGTAGGCACCCAACTGCCATGTCATGTTGGTGAAGCGCGCAGTGGCGGGGTACGCGTTGTTCGCCGCTGCCGGGTAGGTCGTCGAGGTGCCAGCGGTTGCCGTGCCCGTTCCGTAGCGATAGGCGATGCCCGCGGCCTGGTTCATCTGGGATGCAATCGTGCGGTAGTCCGGAATCGATACCTTGCCCGAGTCGTCGACCACATCGCCAACGACAGCCGGCGCCGTCGTGGTGCCGGCGGACGTGCTGCTCGAGGGCGTCGTCGCCTGGCTGACCGTGCCGGTTCCCGCGGAGGTCCCATCGGCCGCTGTGCCCAGGCCGGCCAGGCTGCTGCTCCCTCCTCCTCCTCCGCCGCCGCCGCCGCAGGCGGACAAGGCGCTCGCTGCAACAAGCAAAAGAACCGAGCATTTATATGAAACATTCAACAAAAAACACCTCCAAAATAACAAGTTGTGGGTTTTTACGTGGGAGAGCTCCTACGCGGCAACCCTTCTTGCAAATGCTTTCTTCATGTTTTTTGTCTCCCTTTGGTTGAACTTACAAAGGTATTGAATAGTGACGTTATGACCACAAATCATCAAGCCTCGCGTCGGTTAGCTCTTTCTACTTATATAGGTGCCGACGGCATCGCCATCATTCCGACCTCGCCGGAGCGCCAGCGCAACCGCGACAGCGACTTCCTGTACCGGCACGACAGCTACTTCTATTACCTGACCGGGTTCACCGAGCCGAACGCCTGGCTGGTGCTGTCCGGGGACGGCCGTTCCACGCTCTTCTGCGCGCCCAAGGACCTGGAGCGCGAGATCTGGGACGGCTTTCGGCTGGGCCCGGAAGCGGCCCCGGCGTCGCTCGGGGTGGACGAGGCCCATTCGATTGACGAGCTCGATGCCCGGCTGCCGCGCCTGCTGGAGAACAAGCGCGTGGTCTGGTATCCGTTCGCGACCCACAAAGGGCTGGAGACGCGGATCGACGGCTGGCTGTCGGCGGTCCGGGCGCGGGTGCGATACGGTGCCCTGTGCCCCGAGGAACAGCGCGACCTCTGCGGCCCGCTCGATGAGATGCGGCTGGTGAAGGACGCCCACGAACAGGACGTGATGCGCCGCGCGGCCCGGATCAGCGCCAAGGCCCACATACGCGCGATGCAGATGTCGGCCCGCATGCTGCGTGAGGGCCGGGAGGTGCGCGAGTACCACCTCGATGCCGAGCTGCTGCACGAGTTCCGCCTCGGCGGCTCGCAGTACCCGGCCTACGGTTCGATCGTCGCGGCGGGCGCCAACGCCTGCGTGCTGCACTATCGCGCGGACGCCGCGCCGGTGCGCGACGGCGAACTGGTGCTGATCGACGCCGGCTGCGAGCTCGACGGCTATGCCAGCGACATCACCCGCACTTTCCCGGCCAACGGCAAATTCAGCGGACCGCAGCGCGCCCTCTACGACCTCGTCCTGGCCAGCCAGGACGCCGCCGTGGCCGTCACACGCGCCGGGCAGCGCTTCACCGACCCCCACGACGCCACCGTGCGGGTGTTGTCGCAAGGCATGCTCGACCTCGGCCTGTTGACCGCCGACAAGGTCGGCAGCGTCGACGACGTGATCGAGAAGCGCGCCTATTTCCCTTTCTACATGCACCGGACCGGGCACTGGCTGGGCATGGACGTGCACGACTGCGGCAGCTACATCGAACCGACGCAGGTCGGCGAAATGAGCGAGCGCAGGGACCCGCTGTCCAACGAACTCATCCAGAACCGGCCCAGCCGCATCCTGCATCCGGGAATGGTGCTGACGATCGAGCCCGGCCTCTACGTACGGCCGGCGGAGGGCGTGCCGGAACAGTTCCACAACATCGGCATCCGGATCGAGGATGACGCGATCGTCACAGAGAGCGGATGCGAGCTGATTTCGCGCGGGGTGCCGGTCGATGCGGACGAAATCGAAGCATTGATGCGCGCTTAGCGCCGGCCGCATGGGGCCCGCCGCGCGAAAGACCGGGAACCCACACTTACATTTGTTCCCTTAAGAAGTCTTTTTGCTTATTTGGGTCCCATGCGAAAACGTTTCTGGATTCCCCTCATCCTGGTTCTGCTGGCCTGGTCCTATGTCGCGCGCCCGATCTACGACTTCGCCTGGATCGCGGCGGGCCGGCTCTGGGACATGGCCGGCACGCGCATCGGGGCGCCGACTCTGCGGCCGTCGCGCGACGCCGTGGTCGGCCGGAGCCTGGGGCAGGGGGAAGAGATTGCGGGCTATCTTCGCGCCCTGCGCAGCGCGGCGCCCGACGCGCTGGCGGTCGCCGCTGCACCCGAAGCCTCGCGCGCGCGCCTGCGCCAGAGCCTGCGCTATCCGCCGCCAGGCTTCGAGACGCCGAGCACCGAAGCCGTGGTTGAAACCGTCATCGGCGAAGACGCGTTCGCAAGCTACCGCGAACTGAAGATTCCGGTCCTGCCCGGCGTCTACGCGACCGGCCTGTACCTGCGGCCCAAGAGCGCGGACGCACAGCAGAAGTTGCCGCTGGTCATCTCCGCGCATGGCCGCGGCGGGATGCCCTCCGAAACCGCGGATGGCAAGTTGCCGGGCCTGGTGAAGTCGCGCCGCGATCTCGCCTGGGACGCCTTGAAGCACGGCTACGCGGTCTGGCTGCCGGTCTATGTCCACTACGACAAGAACGGCAGCGACTTCCGGGACCGGCTTACGGCCAGGGCCTGGGAGGCCGGCACTTCAGTGCCGGCCATCGAGATCGCGAAGACGGTCAAGGTCCTTGACGTGCTGCTGAAGCGTCCCGACATCGATGCCGGACGCGTTGCCATGATGGGCCATTCCTATGGCGGCTTCTACACCCTCTATACGACCGCACTCGACCCGCGCATCCGCGTCGCAGTCGTTGCCGCCTATTTCAATGACCGCGAAGCGGTGCTGGACTCGTCCGAACCGACCGGCTTCCTCGACTGGCGATTCCCCGACTCGCTGACGCTGTGGCGCGACCCGTCGGTCGCGGCACTGGTGGCGCCGAGGCCGCTGCTGATCGAGGCCGGCAACCAGGACCAGCTGTTCCCGATCGCAGGTGCGCGCCGGGCAGCGCCGGAGGTCGGTCGCGTCTATGAGCGCCTGGGCGTCGCCGACCGCTTCGAGTTCAGGGAGTTCGTCGGCCGGCACGACTTCGATGGCGAGGCGGCGATGGACTTCATCGACCGCCATCTCAAACCGTCTTCCCCGCCAGGTGCCCGCGAGTGAAGGCCTCCTCGAAGATCGAATAGCCGGACCAGTCGCCGTGCGCGAAGGCCAGGCGCCCGGCAGCCACCCGATCCTTCGCCCCCAGCGTCGCCAGCAGGCCGGGGGCCGGGATCGCCATCGCATGCCCGTGGCGCGTGATGTCGATCCGCGTCGCGAGTTCGCCGAGCTCGGGGTGGGGTTGCGACAACTCGGCCAGCAACTCGTCTCGCCAACCGGCCCACGACCTCTCCAGCAGCTGGCGGCGGCCGTCCGGCCCGTCCCAGCCGCTGGGGCCGAGCGGGCGATACCAGGTCAGCACCGTGGCGCGCGGCGTCGGGTCCAGGGACTGGTGCCGCGCATCGACATAGCCCAGGCCGCGGCTGCCGTGGATCACGTTGTCCCACGACGGCGCCGCGCCCGGCCGGTCGGCCAGCGCGGCGCTCAGATGCACGTTGGCGACCAGCCAGGGGGCATAGCGCAGCGATGCGGCGGCCAGGCGCAGCTGTTCGGGCGGGCCCTCCACCACGCGGACGGCAATGAAGACCGGCAGCGCGACGATGCACCGCTCTGCCTGCCAGCGCAGCCGCGATCCGCTGGCGACATCGACCACATCTACCTCGACGCCGCTGCGCGTCTGCGCGATGCGCGTCACGGCGTGGCCGGTCCGGAGCCGATCGCCGAGCGGCTGCGCGAGCCGCCGGGTCAGCCAGGCGTTGCCTTCCGGCCAGGTCAGTACCGCCTCGCGCTCGCCGTCGTCCTCGCCGGGCGCGTGGAAGCCGTGCCGACTGGCGAAATAGTGGATGCCGGCCCAGGCGGAGACATGGGCCAAGCCGGCGCCGTAGTCGTCGCGGCAGCAGTAGTCCAAATACCAGCGCAGATGCGGATCGCTGAAGCCCTCGCGCCCAAGCCAGGCTTCGAAGGGCAGCGCATCCAGTTCCAGCAGGGCCGGCGCCGGCACGGTGCGCAGCGTCGGAATCGAGAACCGCGCTTGGCGCCGCAGATCGTCCACGCGCCGCGAAAAGCGCCGGTACTGGGCCAGCGTGGCGGCCCCCACGCCCTGCACCGGCAGCAAGCCCTCCTGCCAGCTTCCTTGAAAGAACAGGCGCTCCTGCGGGCTGTGGCAGAGATGCCGCTCGTCGTACTGCCATCGGCCGGCCACCCGACGGCGCAGGCCCAGTTCCTCGAGCAGGTCCTGCACCTCGTGCGCGACGTCGCCAGGCAGCGGCAGGTAGTGCGCGCCGAGCGGACAGGCAATGCCCTGCACGGCGCCGCCGCGGCTGTTGCCGCCGGCCTGGTCCTCGAGCTCGAGCAGGACGAAATCGTCGACGCCGGACAGGCGCAGCGCCCGCGCCGCCGCCAGGCCGGCCACGCCGCCGCCGGCGATCACGACGCGGGTGCGCCGCGCGGCGTCGGGGGCCGCGCCGGCCGACAGCGTGCCATCGCGCCATGCATGGCCTCGTGCCACGTCGATCCCCGTGAAGCCGCCTTGGAGATCGTGCCGCGCTTCGCAACCCGCCAGGGCCGCAGCGGCGGCGGCCGGCATGCCCAGGAACGCACGCCGCTTCATCGCCCCCACTCGTGCTCGTAGGTGCTCACCAGCGTCTGGTTCGACAGCCGGTTCACCTCGGCCGGCACCCGCGCCATGTCGCGCGGGAAGTCGAACAGCAGCGGCAGCGTTGGCACCGACAGGAAGCGCAATCCTTCCGGCAGTGCCTCGGGCATCCGGAACGGCCGGCGGCTGGCGACGATGTAGCCCCACTCGCCGAAGCTCGGCACGTGCGCGTGATAGGGCGTCGCCGTGAGACCGACCGACTCGATGGTCGTCGCCACGGTCCAGAAGCTCTTGCGCGCCACCAGCGGCGAGGTGGTCTGGATGACCGCGTAGCCGCTCGCCGCCAGCCGCTGGTCGAGCAGCGCATAGAACGAGCTGGTGTAGAGCTTGCCGATCGCGAAGTTGGTCGGATCGGGAAAGTCGACCACGATGACATCGAAAACCTCGCCTGGTTGCTGCAGCCACTGGAAGGCGTCGGTGTTGACGATCGTCAGCTTCGGAGAACTCAGCGAATGGTCGTTCAGGGCGGCCAGCGTCTGGTGCTCGCGGAACAGCCGGGTCATGTTCGGATCGAGTTCGACCAACGTCACGTGCTCGACCGACGGGTACTTGAGGATCTCGCGCACCGCCATGCCGTCGCCGCCGCCCAGCACCGCCACCTTGCGCGGTGCGCCGTGGGCGGCCATCACGGGATGCACCAGCGCCTCGTGGTAGCGGTACTCGTCGCGCTCGGCGAACTGCAGGTTGCCGTTGAGGAACAGCCGGTGCCCGGCGGCGCCGCGCGTGACCACGATGCGCTGGTAGGGCGAACTGGCGCTGAAGACGATCCGGTCCTGGTAGAACTTGTCCTCGGTCAGGGTCGTGATGCGATCGGCGAGAACGAAGGCCGCCAGCAGCGCGCCCAGCGCCAGCGCGCAAGCCAGTGCATGCGCGCCGACACGGCGCAGTTCGTGCCGGAACAGCCACAGTGCCCAGACCGCCACCACCGCATTCATGAAGCCGAACAGCAGACCGGTGCGGATCATCCCCAGTTGCGGCACCAGCAGCAGCGGAAAGGCGATCGACACCGCCAGGGCCCCGAGGTAGTCGAAGGTCAGCACCTGCGACACCAGGTCCTTCAGGGCGACGTTGCGCCGCAGGATCCGCATGACCAGCGGGATCTCGAGCCCGACCAGCGTGCCGACCACCAGCACCAGACCGTAGAGCAGCAGCCGGAAGGCGCCGGGGGCGTAGGCGTTGGCGATGAACAGCAGCGCCGGCAGCGCGCCGCCGACCAGCGCCACCAAGAGCTCGATGCGCAGGAAGTGCGCCGGCAGCTGGCGCTCGAAGTAGCGCGACAGCCAGGAGCCCACGCCCATCGCGAACAGGTAGGTGCCGATGATGGTGCTGAACTGCAGCACCGAGTCGCCCAGCAGGTACGAGCTCAGGGCCGCCGCGCTGAGCTCGTACACCAGCCCGCAGGCCGCGACCACGAAGACGCTGGCGAGCAGCGCGATCTCGACCGGCTGCGGGCCGCTGCGCAGGGCGGGAAGCGCGGACAAGGCCGCCCCCTTCAATGGATGGCCGCGGCGATGATGATGCAGATGCCGAGGCTCATCGCGGCAACCACGAGCCCCAATGCCACGTTCTGCTTCTCGACGATCTCCTGCCACAGGTCATAGGGCGTGAGCTTGTCGACGATCAGGAAGGCCAGCCAGAAGACCGCCAGGCCGATCACCGCGTAGATCAGCGATCCGAGGATCACGGCCGGCTTCAACCATTCAATTCCCATGATGAGAACCTCCGAAAAAAAACGTCACTTGTGGCTTCCGCCACTCGAATAGCCGCCGTACGAACCGCCCGCGCTGCGCGAGCCGCCGGAGCCGCTCCCGCCGCTGCAGGTGCTCAGGATGATCAGCAGCACGATGATCACCACCACGATCAGCACGATGGTGCCGCAGCCGAGGCGGGAGGCCGCGCTCACCGGCAGCGCGTCGCTGCGCTTGAACATGTCCTTCCTGCGATCGAGCTTGAAGGCCGCCGCGACCGCGGCGCTGTCGAGCCGGCTGCCGGACGACCAGGTCAGCTCGTTCGCCGAGCGCTCCATCGACAGCAGCGCGCTGCCGCTGGCGAAGTCCCGGTTGAAGGTCTTCTGGCCGCGCTCGACCTGCCAGTAGAACTCGCCCGCGACATAGCTGGTCTCGGCGTTGTAGGCGTACTGCTGCTGGTAGACCTTGCCGAGGTAGGTGGCCCGGGCGCCGCTCTCCGCCATCCGGGGCGCACCGGTGGTCGGCTTGACCAGGCTCCAGCCGTCCTCGGCATCGACCAGGAAACTGAAGCCGCGCTTCTTGTTGTAGAGCAGGTATTCGCTCCAGCCGAAGTGCTCGTCGTCGCCGGGCGCCACGCCCATGCGGTGCTGGAATCCGACCACCTGCCAGTCCGCGCCCTGCAGCTGGCCGATGCTGCCGAGCGCGATCAGGGGCTGCACCGGCTCGTGCTGGGCCGCATGCCGAAGTTCGCCGCCGATGCCCTGCGACAGGTCGATGATGCTGTTGCACGACGCACAGGTGATGCTCTTGCTCTCGGCCAGGTTGACCGTCACCGGCGAACCGCAGTTCGGGCAGTTGAAGCTGCGGCCCTTTTCCTCCCTGGCCGACTCGTTGCGCAGGCCGATGAGCTGCAGGTCCTCGAGCTGTACCGAGCGGCCCAGGTAGCTGCCCGGCGGATCGGTGTCGTACGCGAGGCTCAGCACCTGGCCCTGCTCGTTGCGCAGTTCGACCACCGCGAACGGACGGCCGAGCTCGGGCAGCCGCGGCAGTTCGCCCTGGGCCGAGACCAGCGCCACCTGCTCGTTCGAAGCCACGGTGTAGTTCTGGCCGTCAAAGGCGGTGCTGCCGCCGACGCGCAGTTCGACCGCCGGCGGTGCCGCGCGCTGCAGCTCGAGGGGCGAGGCGAAGACGAAGGCGCCGTTGTCCTCGCTCAGGATGCCGCTGCGCTCGCCGTCGAAGGCGGCGATCCATTCGGTCCAGTGGCCGCCGGCATAGCGGTACTGGAGCCTGCCGACCAACGTGAACGGCTGGCCCTCGATGCGGCCGGCGGCGAACAACTGCAGCGGGCTGAAGTCGTCGAACAACTCCGCCATCTTTCCGGTGCGCGCCAGCGTCTCGCCCTGGCGCACCACGGTGCTCCGGCAGTAGGGGCAGACCGCGTGCGTCGACTGCGCCGATCGGAACTCGACCGGCGCGCCGCAACCGGGGCAGGGCGCGCGGTAGAAGCGCTGGCTGCCGCTGTCCGTCACACGAGCTTTTTGAGCAGCTCCGCCTTCTTGGCGTCGAATTCTTCCTGCGTGAGGATGCCCTTGGCCTTGAGCTCACCGAGCTTCTCGAGCGTGGTCATCACATCGGCCGGATTGACCCCCGCGGCCGCCGGTTCGGCCTGCGCCGCCGCGGGCTGCGCCTGCAAGCCCTGGGCCAGGTTCTGCGCCAGCACCTGGCCCAGCGCAACGCCGGCCCCGAGTCCCATCGCGTCGCCGGCGATGCCGCCGCCACCGCCCGCGCCCTCGGCGAACTTGGGGATCGCCTGCGCGGTCTGGTACTGCATGAACTTGCCCATGTCGTTGCCGACCATGCCCATGCCGATCTTCTGATCGAGGACCTTCTGCAGCTCTTCAGGCAGCGAGACGTTCTGGACCGTGATGTTCTCGAGCTGGATCCCGATCTTGGCGAACTCGGGCGTCAACTGCTTCGCCAGCGCTTCGGCGAACTGGATCTGGTTGGCCGCAAGGTCGAGGAAGGGCACGCCGCTGGCGGCGATCGCGTTGCTGATGTTCTGCAGCAGCAGGCCGCGCAACTGGCCGTCGAGGTCGGCCACCGTGTAGAGCTCGCGCGTGCCCGAGATCTGGGTATGGAACAGCTTGGCATCGCCGATGCGGAAGCTGAAGTTGCCGAAGGCGCGCAGCCGCACCGCGCCGAAGTCCTTGTCGCGCACCGTGATCGGCTGCGGCGTGCCCCATTTCTGGTCGACCTGCTGGCGGGTGCTGAAGAAGTAGACGTCGCTCTTGAAAGGCGACTCGAAGAGCTTGTCCCAGTTCTTGAGGTAGGTCAGGACCGGCAGCGTCTGCGTCGTCAGCTTGTACATGCCCGGGCCGAAGACGTCGGCCACCTGGCCCTCGTTGACGAACACCGCGACCTGCGACTCGCGCACCGTGAGCGACGCGCCGTTCTGAATTTCCATCTCCGCCATCGGGAAGCGCCAGGCCAGCGTGCCGTCGCCGGTCTCGGTCCACTGAATGATGTCGATGAACTGCTTCTTGATGAAATCCATCAGCGCCATGGTCGCTCCTCGTTCACGGGGGTTTTCCGTGGCGGTGATATTGCCACAGCGCCCGAAGGACAACCCTGGGGACAGTTCCGGCACAACACGCCACTTGTCCACAGGCAGGCGGCCTCGTCCGAAGTTGTTCGCCTCGCCGCGACAGCAGCGAAGCGCGGCTGCACACAGCCGCCGGGCTGCGGCAAACCCTTGTCGCAAAAGGAGAAATGAGCCCTGTCCACAGAACAGGGCGGCCCTTACTACTACTACTAATCTAAATAAGAAGACTAAGAAGAAAAGATAGGAACAGCCACTTTCCACCCAGCCATCCGGGTCGGCGCCTCGCGCCCCGCGGGCGGTCCGAACGAGGTCTACAATCGGCGCCCTTTACAAGAAGCGCCCTAGGAGGCACGGCCCCATGTCCGATTCGACTTCGCAGATCCCCACGCCCGAAGACAAGCGCGCCGAACTGCGCCGCGCCGCGCTCGAGTACCACGAGCATCCGGTGCCGGGCAAGATCTCGATCGCGGCCACCAAGCAGATGGTCAACCAGCGCGACCTCGCCCTTGCCTACTCGCCCGGCGTGGCGGCGCCCTGCGAAGAGATCGTCAAGGACCCGGTCAACGCCTTCAAGTACACGGCGCGCGGCAACCTGGTCGGCGTCATCACCAACGGCACCGCGGTGCTGGGCCTGGGCGACATCGGGCCACTGGCTTCCAAGCCGGTGATGGAAGGCAAGGGCGTGCTGTTCAAGAAGTTCGCCGGCGTCGACGTCTTCGACATCGAGATCGACGAGAAGGACCCGGCCAAGCTGGTCGAAGTGATCGCCGCGCTGGAGCCGACCTTCGGCGCCATCAACCTCGAGGACATCAAGGCGCCCGACTGCTTCTACGTCGAACGCGAGCTGCGCAAGCGCATGAAGATCCCGGTCTTCCACGACGACCAGCACGGCACCGCGATCACCGTGGCGGCCGCGATGCTCAACGGCCTGAAGGTGGTCGGCAAGGACATCGGCCAGGTCAAGCTCGTGACCTCCGGCGCGGGCGCCGCTGCGCTGGCCTGCCTGAACCTGCTGCTCAAGGTCGGCCTGAAGCGCGAGAACGTCTATGTGACCGACCTCGCGGGCGTGGTCTACGAAGGCCGCACCGAGCTGATGGACGACGACAAGCGCCAGTACATGCAGAAGACCGATGCGCGCACCCTGAACGACATCATCGAGGGCGCCGACGTGTTCCTCGGCCTGTCGGCCGGCGGCGTGCTGAAGCCCGCGATGGTCGCCAAGATGGCGGCCAAGCCGGTGATCTTCGCGCTGGCCAACCCGAGCCCCGAGATCTCGCCGGAAGACGCGCATGCGGTGCGCGACGACGTCGTCATGGCGACCGGCCGCACCGACTACCCGAACCAGGTCAACAACGTCCTGTGCTTCCCCTACATCTTCCGCGGCGCGCTCGATTGCGGCGCGACGACCATCACCGATGAAATGGAAGTGGCGGCGGTGCACGCGATCGCCGACCTGGCGCAGGCGGAACAGAGCGAGCGCGTGGCGGCCGCCTACGTCGGGGAGAAGCTGAGCTTCGGCCCCGAGTACCTGATCCCGAAGCCCTTCGACCCCCGGCTCATGATGAAGATCGCGCCCGCGGTCGCCAAGGCCGCGGCCGAGAGCGGCGTCGCGCTGCGCCCGATCACCGACCTCGACGCCTACCGCGACAAGCTGCAGACCTTCGTCTACACCTCGGGCACGATGATGAAGCCGATCTTCGACGCCGCCAAGCGGGCGCCGAAGAAGCGCGTGGCCTACAGCGAAGGCGAGGAAGAACGCGTGCTGCGTGCGGCCCAGATCGTGGTCGACGAAGGCATCGCGCGGCCGACCCTGATCGGGCGACCGGCGATCATCGCGCAGCGGATCGAGAAGTTCGGCCTGCGTCTCAAGGAAGAACTCGACTACGACATCGTCAACGTCGAGCAGGACCACCGCTACCGCGATTTCTGGCAGACCTACCACCGCATGACCGAGCGCAAGGGCACCACGGTGCAGACCGCCAAGATCGAAATGCGGCGGCGCCTGACCCTGATCGGCGCCATGCTGTTGCACAAGGGCGACGTCGACGGCCTGATCTGCGGCACCTGGGGCACCACTGCACTGCACCTGCACTACATCGACCAGGTGATCGGGCGGCGCCCGGGCGGCTGCCCCAGCACGCCGCAGGATGTGCCGATCTACGCCTGCATGAACGGCCTGCTGCTGCCGGATCGCCAGGTGTTCCTGGTCGACACGCATGTCAACTACGACCCGACGCCCGAGGAACTGACCGAGATCACGACCATGGCGGCCGAGGAGATGATGCGCTTCGGCCTCAAGCCCAAGGCCGCGCTGCTGTCGCATTCGAACTTCGGCAGCAGCAACCAGCCGAGCGCGGTCAAGATGCGCCAGACGCTGGACCTGCTGCGGGTCCAGGCGCCCTGGCTGGAGGTCGACGGCGAGATGCATGGCGACATGGCGCTCGACAGCAAGCAGCGGGCGGCCGTGATGCCGCACAGCGCGCTGGCCGGCAATGCCAACCTGCTGGTGTTTCCCAACATCGACGCGGCCAACATCTCGTACAACCTGCTGAAGACGGCGGCCGGCGGGAACATCGCGATCGGGCCGGTGCTGCTCGGTGCGGCCAAACCTGTGCATATTCTCACGCCCAGCGCGACCGTGCGCCGCATCGTGAATATGACAGCACTGACCGTCGCGGATGCCAACGCCGAACGATAAGCGGGACATCGACAGCGAACGCTAACTTCAACAGCGTCGCTTCTCCCTTCTACCTGCTCAAAGATTGAGCAGGTGCTTGCTATTTGCGCGTCCCTGGTGCACACTTGCGGGCTTGAATTTGCGGGTTAACCCCAAGGTTGATCCCCCGGTTCGGTTCTCGCTCTTTTCCTTCTGGTGCCCCATGGCGGCTGACGCCTCGATCTCGTCCCCGGTTTCCAAGTTGGCGCTCACTGGCATGCTGCTGGTGGCCCTGACGACGGGAGTCCAGGCTCGCGAATGGTTCGGCGCCCGTGACGGCACCCCGGCACAGGAAACGGTCGCGCTGGCCGAACTGCCGGTGCAAGGCCAGCGTACCTATGAGGCCATTTTGAACGGTGGACCTTTCCGGCACGAGAAAGACGGCGCGGCGTTCGGCAACCGAGAACGACTGCTGCCGCCGGAACGGCGAGGCCACTATCGAGAATACACGGTCGATACGCCCGGTTCGCGTGACCGGGGCGCCCGGCGCATCGTCTGTGGAGGTGAGCGCACGACGCCATCGGGCTGCTGGTATACGGCAGACCACTACGCGAGCTTCCGGCGGATCGTGCCATGAGCGAGCAACTGAATTGGAGCGGCGCCGAAAGGTGTCCCGAAGAAATGACGACGACGACAACCATGGAAAGACCAGCGGAGATGACCTTATCCCTTCGTGCAGTGCGACCCAACATCGTGCAGTCGATTCGCGCCTTCCGCGTGAACGACCTGCAGGAAGCGGCGCATGCGGCCGGTCAGCATTTCCTGTACGCCAACCTGGGCAACGCCCAGACGAAGCAGGACGTGCTTGACCTGATTGCCCAGCAATTCACCTTCCCGCAGCACTTCGGCAAGAACTTCGACGCGTTGTACGACTGCATGACCGATCCCTTGCACAAATCGGGCCCGCAGCCGGGTTTCGTCATCGTGCTCGAGCAGATCCCGGCCAATGCCAAGTTCGACAAGGAAGCACGCGAGCAGCTGCTCGACATCTTCCGCGACGCCTCCGACTACTGGGGAGACCGGAAGATACCGTTCAGGTGCTTCTATTCTTTTCTGTAGCCCGTTCTGCACACACCAGCCAAGCAGAACGGGCGAACGAGGCTTCCCCGGACAATGCCGCCGCTCCGGCGACCGGCATCGATCTTCAAAATGCCGACCCAGCGGCGGAAAAGATGCCGACCGACAAACTGGTCGACGTCTCGCCACTGGCGTTGCGCATGAGCAGCCCCTTCAATGCGGGCTATTGGCTGGCAGCCGCGTAGCTGTTGCTCGCCCCCAGGCTGCCCGGCACTTCGTGTCCGGGCGCCCACCCCCTGCCAGGGGCAACACCCGCGGCCCGGCAAAGCCGGTTCCGCGGTGTTTCACGAACAAAGCCCCGCCTTCGGCGGGCTTTTTTTATGGGTGGACGGATTGGGCGAGGGCGACGTATTCGGCGACCGGCACTTCCTCGGCGCGGCGCTGGACGTCGAAGGCGCCGGCGAAGGCATGTGCTTCGAGCCATTTGCCGAGCGTATGGCGCAGCAGCTTGCGGCGCTGGCTGAAGGCGACCTGGACGATCTCGCCGAGGCGGGCCGCATCGACGGCAGGCGGCTCGGCCAGGGGCACCATGCGGACCACGGCGCTGTCGACGCGTGGCGGCGGATCGAAGCTCTCCGGGGGCACGAACAGGATGTTGTCCATCGCGTAGCGCCATTGCAGCATCACGCTCAGGCGGCTGTAGTCTGAAGTCGCCGGCCGGGCGACCATGCGGTCGATGACTTCCTTCTGCAGCATGAAGTGCTGGTCGGCAACCCGATGGGCGAAGCCCAGCAGATGGAACAGGATCGGGGTCGAGATGTTGTAGGGAAGGTTGCCCACGACGCGCAGCGGCGCCGGCGAGAACTTGTCGGCCAGCGCGGCGAAATCCACCTTGAGCACGTCGGACTCGATCACGTCCAGCTGGCCGTGCCCGCGCAGCCGCTGCGCCAGGTCGCGGTCCAGTTCGATCACCGTGAGCCGTCCCAGCCGCTCCACCAGCGGCTGCGTCAAGGCCGCCAGCCCCGGCCCGATCTCGACCATCGCATCCCCGGCCTTCGGCGCGATCTCGCGCACGATGGCGTCGATGATTCCCCCGTCGGTCAGAAAGTGCTGCCCGAAGCGCTTGCGCGCGATGTGTTTCACGAACGGGCTCGTCCCGGCCGCGGCCAACGGCCGCTGGCCCCATCGTGAAACACCGCGGAACCGGCTTCGCCGGGCCGCTGGTGTTGCCCCCGGCAGGGGGTGGGCGCCCGACACGAAGTGCGGGCAACCTGGGGGCGAGTCATGACTGCGGCGCTTCGCGGAACTCGACGTAGGCGCGGGCGCGCACTTCCTGGGCCCAGGTGTCGGTGGCCTGTTCGACCCTCTTCTGGCGCATCACGGCGCGCACGGCCTCGCGCTGCTCGGCCTGGCTCAGCTTGGCTTCGCGCCGGCCCTGGACCTGGATCAGGTGGACCCCGAAACGCGTGACCACCGGGTCGCTGGTCTCTCCGGGCGCCAGGCGGTTCACCACTTCCTCGAACTCTGGCACGAACATGCCCGGCCGCGACCAGCCCAGGTCGCCGCCTTGCTTGGCGCTGCCGTCCTGGGAATTGTCGCGTGCCAGGCCGGCGAAGTCGGCCGTGCCGGCCTGCAGCCGCTTCTTGAACTCGGCCAGCTGTGCGACCGCCTCGGCCGTGCTGCGCTTCGGATCGTTGCGCAGCAGGATGTGGCGCACCTGAGTCTGCGTGACGACCGCATCGCTGGCGCCGGGTTGCGACTTCGACAGCAGCTTGAGCACATGGAAGCCGGCGCTGGAGCGGATCGGCCCGGCAATGCCGCCGACCGGCGTCGACTGCGTGGTCTCGACGAAGATCCCCGGATAGCGGTCTGCGCTGCGCATGCCCAGGGCACCGCCGCTGGCGCGGTCAGGCGCATCGGAGTTCTCCTGCACCAGCTTGGTGAAGTCCTCGCCGGCGCGGGCGCGCTGCGCCAGGGCCTGGGCGCGCTGCTGCAGCTTGGCCACGTCGGCCTCGCTGGCGTTTTCGGGCACCTGGACGATCAGCTGGGCGATGTTGATGTTCGGCGGGAAAGCGGCGTTGACGCCGGCGCGCTGTTCCTTGATGAACTGGTCGACTTCGATATCGCTGATCTTGACCTTGGCTTCGATTTCGCGATCGCGCAGGCGCGTCAGGATCAGCTGGTCACGCAGGTCGCGGCGGAACTGGTCCTTCGAGAGGCCCTGGGCCGCCACGCGGCGGTACAGTTCGTCCACGCTGATCTGGTTCTGCCGGGCGACGGTCTGCTCGGCCTGGTCGACCGCGAGATCGTCGACCTTGACGCCGTATTCCTTGCCCATCTGGAGCTGCGCCCGCTCGTTGATGAGCCGATCGAGCACCAGCCTCGCCAGATCGGCCCGGGGAAGGCGTTCGGCGTCGGGATTCTCTCGCAGCACTTGTTCCATGCGGGACTGCACCTCGGTGTTGGTCACCGGCTCTGAGTTGACCAGCGCGACGATGTATTCGGCCGAGCGCCGGGTGGCGAGCGCCGGCGGGCGCGGTTGGCTCGGCATCGGAGCCGGCCCGACGCGCGGGCCGCTGCGCATGATGTCGGTGATGCCCTGGGCGCCGGCTGCGGCGGTCAGCGCCGCGAGGCAGGCCAGGGTGAGGATGGATCGGATGGGTTTCATGGCGAAGCTCGATCTCAGTCGTAATTGGTGAAGCGGCTCGGGCCGAGGCTCGGTTGGCGAAGCGGGGTGTAGCGCTGGATGTTCTGCGTCAGTGTTCGTCTCGGGCTCGAGCCGACGCTGGCGAACCCGACCAGCTCGAGCTGGAACATGATTCGCGTGTTGACTGTGACTTGGCCGGTGGTAACGCGTTCCACCACCACGCGCCCGATCCAGCAACAACCGTCGTATTCGAAGCCGAGCACGCCGTCGGTTAGTTTGCTGGACTCCAGACTGTAGTTCAAACGGCCTACCGCGTACCAGCGCCCGCCGCCTTGACCCCTTCCGGCACTCAGGTCCTGGCCCTTGTCGCCCCAGAGGTCGTTGATCGGCCACTGCCAGCTGACATCGAGCGACCGGTTGCCGTCATTCGAGGTCGGGGTGGTGTCGGCCTGATAGCGGTAGGCGGCACTCACCGTGCGGTAGGGCCCGGGGTTGTAGCGCGCGCTGAGTGCGGTGCGGGCCGAGTTTTGCGTGTCGGGGTTGTACTGGACGGTGCCGTCCACGCTCCATTTCGGCGTCCAGTTGATCTGGGCGCCCAGCAGCAGGTTGCTGACCCGGTCGGTGACCGGCAAGGCGCCCGGCATGGTGACCAGCTGGTCCGCGAAGCGCAGCTGCTGGGCGACGCCGAAGCGCGCGGCCTCGGCGCCGGTGTCGGGGTCGATCAGCCGGGTGGTCGCGCCGAGCGTCAGCAGGTTGCTGTCGGAGATGCGGTCATCGCCCGAAAAGGCGTTTTCGGTGTAGACGGTGGCGAAGTTGAAGTCGTTCTGCGCCGTGTCGTAGACCGGCAGGTAGTTCTGGTTCCGGAAGGGCGTGTAGACATAGAAGGCGCGCGGCTCCAGCGTCTGGCGGAAGGCGCGGCCGAAGTAGTTGGCGTCGCGCTCGAAGATCAGGCCGCTGTCCAGGCTGAAGGTCGGCACCACGCGGTCCGCCGAGGTCGCGCCGTTGGTCAGCAGCGGCGCATCGAACTGGTAGGCGGTCGCGTTCAGCATCACCTTCGGAACCACGAAGGTCCCCGGTGTCAGGAAGGGCCGGCTCAGCGAGGCCATCGAGAAGACCCGCTCGCCGTTGGGCTGGCCCTGCACGAGCGGATTCTTGGCCTCGAAGCGCGTGTAGTCGTTGTTGAGCGAGAAGTCGAAGCCGTTCCAGTCGTACTTGTTGTAGTTCGCCGTGATCTGCGGCATCCGGTCGTAGGGCGGCACGATCGGTGCCGGCGCGTACTGCAAGGTCTGGTAGCTCAGCGCGCGCGCGGTGCCGCTCCAGTCGCCCTTCATCCAGTTGAGCGAACCGTCGTTGGCCAGCAGGCGCTGCGTCAGCGAGGGCGTCCGGGTGAAGTCGCGCCAGTAGTCGTTGTCGCTCACGCGGTTGATGTTGAGCGTGCCGACCAGCGAGTCGAGCCCGAAGTACCGGGAGTCGAACGTCTGGGCGTGATGGGTCCAGATGCCCCAGCGGTCGCGGTCGCGCAGCCGGTCGTATGGCATGTAGTCGGCCCGGATCTCGCCGCTGTACTTCTCTTCCAGGTAGCGGAACTCGGTGCCCAGGTTGATGCCGCGCTTGCTCATCAGCGTCGGATACAGCGTGGCGTCGCGGTTGGGCGCGATGTTCCAGTAGTACGGCGTCGTGATGTCGAGGCCGTTGACATTGTCGAGGCCGATGACCGGCGGCAGCATGCCGGTCTTGCGGTCGTCGCTGAGCGGGAAGCTCAGCGACGGGAAGGGCGGCGTGCTGACACCCATGAAGGTCAGCCGCGCGTTGGTCGCGACACCGACGTTCTCCTCGGTGTCGGTGGTCAGGGTGGCGGCGCTCAGCAGCCAGGCCGGCATCCAGCCCGGGTAGTCCTCGGGCCGGCAGGTGGTGTAGGTGGCCATGCGCGCCACCGAGACGTTGCTGTCGACGAAATCGATGCGCTTGGCGTCGCCCCGGCCGCCGGTGGCGAGGAATCGGTAGCGGACGTTGTTGAAGAAGCCCTCGAAAGTCTCGAGCTTGAGCTCGAGTTCGGGCCCCTCGTACACGTTGCCGGCCTGGTTGATGCGGACATTGCCGGTGGCGCGGGCGCGGTCGTCCGGCTGGTAGTACTCGAGCCGGTCGGCCCTGAGCGACAGATCACCGCGGCGCAGGGTCGCGTTGCCTTCGACCACGGTCTCGAGGTCGGGCCGGCCGGAGATCCGGTCGCCATCCACAAAGGTCGGCAGCTGGCTGCGCGAGGTCGGCGGGATGGTTTCCACGAGTTGCGGCGTGCGCTTGAGCACGAGCGGCGCGCCCAGGTCCGCGTCCTGTGCCCACGCGCCCTGCGCATGCAGCAGCGCCAGCGACAGCAGCGCCAGGGGCAAGGGCGGGCGGCACCGGCGCCAGGCGGCTCGGTTCAAGTCAAGCATCGGTACGGGACAGATTTCGGTCTGTGGGAGGGGGAAGATGGCGCCGTGGGCCATCGGGTTGCGAAGCTCCGCGCCAGGCGGATTTGTAGAATCGATTATCCATGACAGCCTCCCAGCCCCCGTCCGGCGCCGCCGCCCCCTCTCCCGAAGCACCGGCCTGGGGCGACCCGGCCCGCGCCAGGTCGTTCCAGCATTGGATGGAGCGGGTTTCCGAACGCCATCATCTGCGGCCCGAGAGCGTGCGCATGGCCTCGGCCGATGCCAGCTTCCGGCGCTATTTCCGCGTCGATGCCAGCGCCGGCGCCCCGACCCGGATCATCATGGACGCGCCGCCTGCGCAGGAAAACAGCGCGCCCTTCGTGCAGGTCGCCAAGCTGATGGCCGAAGCCGGCGTGAGCGCGCCGCAGGTGCTCGAGTGGGAGCCCTCCGAGGGCTTCCTGCTGCTCGACGACCTGGGCCGGCAGACCATGCTGGACGTCATCGACCCGGCGAAGCCGCAGGCGGCACGGCCTTTGTACGACCATGCGGTCGATGCCCTGGTCCGCTGGCAGCTGGCGTCCAGGCCCGGTGTCCTGCCGCCCTACGACCGCGCACTGCTGGAACGCGAGCTGGCGCTGTTCCCCGACTGGTACATCGCGCGGCATCGCGGCATGGCGGTCGAAGGGCGGCTCAAGGAACGGCTCGAACGAAGTTTCAAGGCCATCGTCGAGAACAATCTCGCAGCCGCGCCGGTCTACGTGCACCGCGATTTCATGCCGCGAAACCTGATGGTCGGCGATGGCGATGCGCTCGGCGTGCTGGACTTCCAGGATGCGGTCTATGGGCCCGTCACCTACGACATCGCGAGCCTGATGCGCGACGCCTTCCTGAGCTGGGACGAAGAGTTCGTGCTCGACGTCACGGTGCGCTACTGGGAGCGGGCCCGCAAGGCCGGCCTGCCGGTCGACGATGACTTCGGCGCCTTCTATCGGGCGGTCGAATGGATGGGTCTGCAGCGCCATCTGAAGGTGGCGGGCATCTTCGCCCGGCTGACGCTGCGCGACGGCAAGCCGAAGTACCTGGCCGACACGCCGCGCTTCATCGCCTACATCCGGGCCACCGCCGCTCGCTATAGCGAACTGACGCCGCTGCTGCGGGTCGTCGACGAGGTCGAAGGCACGCAGGCATTGAGCGGCTTCGCCTACGGACGCGTGTGACAGCGCGTTTCCACTGCGCGGTTGCGCTCGCCGCCGACGGCCCCCTGGTGCTGCCGGCCGGCGCGGCGCGCCACGTGCAGGTGCTGCGGATGCAGCCCGGCGATGCACTGACGCTGTTCGACGGCCTGGGCGGCGAGTACGCGGCCACGGTCGAGCACATGGGCCGCAGCGAGGTCGCGGTGCAGGTCGGCGCCCACACGGCGGTCGAACGCGAGGCGCCGCGTGCCGTCCACCTGGCGGTCGGCATGCCGGCCAACGAGCGCATGGACTGGCTGGTCGAGAAGGCCACGGAGCTCGGCGTGGCCAGCATCCAGCCCCTGATGACCGCCCACGGCGTGCTGAGGCTCAACGCCGAGCGGGCAGAGAAGAAGCGGACCCACTGGGAAGCGATCGCGATCGCGGCCTGCGAGCAATGCGGACGCAACCGCGTGCCGCGGATCCATCCGGTGCTGGCCCTCGCTCCCTGGCTGGCGTCGCGGCAGGGAGACGCCGAGCGTTTCGTGCTGAGCCTGGCGCCCGGCACCCGACGGGTGGCCGACGTCCTCGGCGCCGTGCAAGGCGCGGGCCCCGATGCCTGGGTGCTGAGCGGTCCCGAGGGCGGCCTCAGCGCAGCCGAGGAGCAGGCTGCGATCGCGCAGGGTTTTGCGCCGCTGACGCTCGGTCCGCGCGTGCTGCGGGCCGAGACGGCCGCGCTGGCGGCACTGGCCTGGCTGGCCGGCGGCTGATTCATGCGCGCTCGCCACCTGGGCCGCCGGAGCGCGGCGCCACTGCTCCTCGCCGCATTCGCCGCCGGCCTCGCCCATGCCCAGAACGCCGCGGTGGCGCCCACGCCCACCCATGTGCGACCGGCGGTCGACCAGGCCTACACGCAACTGCTCGCTGCGCCCTCGATGCGCAAATTGCTCGATGCGGTGGAGGCCGATCACGCGCGGTCGGTCGAGGACCTGCGCATGCTGACTGAGATCGAGGCGCCGCCATTCAAGGAGCAGAAGCGCGCGGAGGCCTTCCTGGCCCGCATGAAGGCGCTGGGCCTGTCCCATGCCAGGATCGACGCCGAAGGCAATGTGATCGGACTGCGCAAGGGCAGCGGCAACGGCCCGAGGCTCCTGGTCTCGGCGCATCTCGACACCGTCTTTCCGGCCGGCACCGACGTTCGCGTGAAGGAACGCGACGGCCGGCTCTACGCACCGGGCATCTCGGACGACACGCGCGGACTGTCGGTGCTGCTGTCCTGGCTCAAGGTTCTGAACGACCAGCAGGTGCAAACCGTGGGCGACCTGCTGTTCGTCGGCAACGTCGGCGAGGAGGAACTGGGCAACCTGCGTGGCATGAAGGCCATCTTCCGCGACCACCCCGACATCGACGGCATGGTCGGGTTGGAGCCGGCGCCCGACGGCACGGTGCTGGTGCTCGGTACCGCCAGTCATCGCTACGAAGTGAACTTCAAGGGGCCCGGCGGCCACAGCTACGGCGCCTTCGGCAAGGTACCGAGCGCGATCCACGGCATGGGCCGCGCGATTGCCCGGATCGCCGACATCGAGACGCCGGCATCGCCGCGCACCACCTTCACGATCGGCACCGTCGGCGGCGGCACCTCGGTCAACACCATCGCCCCGGATGCGCGCATGACGGTCGATATCCGTTCCGACGAGATGGGCGCACTGCTGGAGACCGAGAAGAAGGTGCTGGCCGCGATCGACGAGGCCGTGGCGGCGGAGAACAAGCGCTGGAACGTCTCGACGCTGGTCGCCACCACGAAACTGATCGGCGACCGGCCCGGCGGGCGCACGGTGGCCGATTCGGTGATCGTCGAGGCGGCGGTGCGCTCCAACGCCGCCTTCGGTCACAGGACCCTGCTGAGCGGCGCCAGCACCGATGCGAACGTGCCGATGTCGCTCGGCATTCCGGCCATCATCATCGGCAGCGGTGGCCAGACCGGCGGCTTTCATGCACTGTCCGAATGGATCGACGTGACAGACGCCTGGCAGGGCGCGCAGAATGCCCTGCTGACGGTGCTCGGGCTGGTTGGCGTGCAGGGCGTGAGCGAACCCCTGCTCGCCAGGCGGGCGCCGCACGCCAGATAGCGGCCATTCCTTCCCCTTCACACATGTCAGGAACCCATCATGGGATTGCTCGATTCGGTACTCGGTCAAGTGCTCGGCGGCGCGCAGCAGCAGCCCCAAGGCGGCGGCCTGGGTGAACTCGGTGCGCTTTTCGGCGGCGCGGGCGGCTCGGCGGGCGATCTCGGCGGCCTGGCCGGCGCGCTCGGCGGCCTGCTCGCCAACAACGGCGAAGTCGGTGGTCTCGGTGGGTTGGTCTCCAAGTTCGAGCAGGCCGGGATGGGCGATGTCATTGGCTCCTGGGTCGGCAAGGGCGAGAACGCGCCGATTTCCGGTGGTCAGCTGCAGGAGGTACTGGGAAGCGATGCCATCGCGGGCATCGCGCAGAAGCTCGGCATCAACAGCGCGACGCTGCTGCCGATGCTGGCCGCGCTGTTGCCGACGCTCATCGATCACCTCACGCCCAAGGGCCAGGTGCCGGCCGAAGGGCTGGGCACGCAGGACGATCTGCTGTCTTCGCTGAGCGGGCTGCTGCAAAAGAGCTAGGAGCCCCACGCTCCTCACTGCGTGTGTCGCTGCCCCCCGAGGGGAAGTCAGCAGGCCGCCCGTCAGCGCGAAAGCGCGGACTTCGCCGCGCGGGCGGCCCGGCGCCGGCCTGGCGGCGAAGCCGTCCTGCCGCCGTGATAGAACGGGCGTCCCTTTCAGCCTCCAGCCCAATGAACCGCAATCTCTGGCTGCTCGCCATCTGCCAAGGCCTGTTCCTCACGAACAACGTCACCTTCATCGCCATCAACGGCCTGGTCGGGTTCTCGCTGGCGCCGCGCGGCTGGATGGCGACCTTGCCAGTGATGGGCTATGTGGTCGGCGGCGCGCTCGCCACCGGCCTCGTGGCGCGCACCCAGCAGCGCTTCGGCCGGCGGCGCTCGTTCCAGATCGGGATCGCCGTGGCGCTCGTCTCTGCGCTGCTGTGCGCCCAGGCCGCGCTCTGGCAGAACTTCTGGCTGCTCTGCGCGGCCACCGTGGTGGCAGGCTACTACAACGCCAACGCCAGCCTCTATCGTTTCGCCGCCGCCGAACTCGCGGCGCCCGAATGGCGCGAAAAAGCCGTCTCGCTGGTGATGGCTGGCGGACTGCTCGGCGCGGTGGCCGGCCCGAACCTCGCCGCCGCGACGCGCAACTGGTTCGCCGTGCCTTTCGCCGGTGCCTATCTGACGCTGGCGGCGGTCGCGCTGCTGTCGTTGGCGATGATGCAGTTCATCGATTTTCCGGCGCCACCGGCCCGATCGGCAGCCAAGGGCGGGCGCACCCTGGGCGAGATCGCGCGCCAGCCGATGTTCATCGTCGCTGCGGTCTCGGGCGCTCTCGGCTTCGGCGTGATGAACCTGCTGATGGCGGCGACGCCGATCGCGATGCAGGTTTGCAGCCTGCCCTTCGAGGACATCGCCCTGGTGCTCGAGTGGCACGTGATCGGCATGTTCGCACCGGGCTTCTTCACCGGTCACCTGATCCGCCGGATCGGCGTGCTGCCGGTGATGGGCATGGGCCTGGCGCTCAACCTGGGCTGCATCATGGTCGCGCTGTCGGGCGTGGACCTGCACCAGTTCCTGCTCGCGCTGTTCATGCTTGGCGTCGGCTGGAACTTCCTCTTCACCGGCAGCACCACGCTCTCGCTCGCGGCCTACACACCCGAGGAGCGGGACCGCGCCCAGGGCGCCCTCAACTTCTGCGTCTTCGCGACGCTGGCGCTGAGCTCTTTCGCATCGGGCGTGCTGGTCACGACACAGGGCTGGCGGCTGCTCAACCTCGGCTCGCTGGTGCCGGTGCTGCTGACCGGCGCCGCGCTGCTGTGGCTCGTGCGACGTCAGCGCGCCGCGGCCGCGGCTGCAGCGGCTTAAGGCCTGTTCGCGCGCCTTGATGGGCCCGTCCTGGCAGGCCTTCGCGACCCCGGAAATAGGGTGCACAGGCCCTAAGCGCCGGGGAAGCGGGCGTCGAGCCAGTGGCGCAGCGTCCCGAACACCGGCTCGACGTCGCGCTCGTTGAAGATCTCGTGGTAGAGCGTCGGGAAGCAGATGGTGCTGACGACCGAAGCTGGCGCGGCGTCGGCGAAGGCCCGGCTGCCGGCCGGCTTCACCAGCCGATCGTCACCTGCATAGATCAGCAAGGTCGGCACCTGCCAGGCCGGCGCCGCCGCCTGCACCGCGGTGCCTTCGTTGGCCAGGAAGCCTGCCAGGCGGGCGCCGATGCGGTCGTGGCACAGCGGGTCGGCGCGGTAGGCCTCGGCCACGGCCCGCTCGTGCGAGAGGAAGTCGACGTCGAGCCCGTTGCCTACGCGCAGCTTCGGTGCCAGGCGCGACAGCGTGGCGACCAGCAGCTTCTGGAAGCCGCCGAGCCCGGCATCGAGCGCCGGTGACGACAGCACCAGCGCGTCGACCTCCCGCACCCCGCGTGCCACGGCGCTGGCCGCCACCAGCCCGCCCAGGCTGTGGCCCAACAGCACCAGCGGCAATCCGGGAAAGGCCCGACGCGTGTCGTCAACCACCAGCGCCAGGTCGTCGACCAGTCGGGCCGGGGTCGGCAGGCCGCCCCGTGCGCCGCTCGATGCGCCGTGGCCATGGTGGTCGGCGGCGCGCGCCGCGAATCCCCAGCCGTTGAGACGCGCAGCGACCGTGGCATAGCGTCCGGCGTGCTCCCCCAGACCGTGCACCAGCAGCACGACGGCCCGGGCCGGGCCGGTCTCGATCGGCCAGTCGCGCAGCGCCAGCGTTTCGCCGTCGGGTGTATGCAGCGTCGTCAAACGGCGGCGGCGCGGGCGACCGGCAGCGCGGCGATGACTTCGGCCACCGCCGCCGTCAGCTTCTTCGCGTAGGGCACGTGCAGGAACTCGTTCGGTCCGTGTGCGTTGCTCTTCGGGCCCAGCACACCGCAGACCATCATTTGCGCCTTCGGGAATCCCTGGCTCAGCATGTTCATGAGCGGGATGGTGCCGCCCTGCCCGATGTAGCCGCAATCGGCGCCGAAATGGGCTTGCGAGGCGGCGTTCAGCGCGCGTTCGAACCACGAAGCGGTGTCGGGCGCATTCCAGCCGGTGGCGCCGCCGCCGCTCTCGAAGGTCACCCTGGCCTGGTAGGGCGCGTTGTCCTCCAGCAGCTGCTTGAGCTGCTGCACCGCCTGGTCGGCATCGACCAGCGGGGGCAGCCGCAGCGAGAGCTTGAAGGCGGTGTAGGGGCGCAGCACGTTGCCGGCGTCCTTCAGGGCCGGGAAGCCTTCGGCGCCGGTGACCGACAGCGTCGGCTTCCAGGTGCGGTTGAGCAGGGCCTCGAGCGGATCGGTGGTGGTCGGCAGCGCGAAGGTGGTCGAGCCGCCGCAGTCGTAGTGGGCCCAAGGAAAACGCTTGTAGACCTCCTCGCCGAGGATGGCCGCCGTGGCGCGGGCCTGCGCCAGCCGTTCGGCCGGTACTTCGCAGTGGAAGCTCTCCGGCAGCAGGCGGCCGGTCTTGCTGTCCTCGAGGCGGTCGAGCACCTGTCGCATGATGCGAAAGCTCGACGGCACCAGGCCGGAGGCGTCGCCGGAGTGGATGCCCTCGGTCAGGATCTCGACCTTCAGCGTGCCGCTGGCCATGCCGCGTAGCGAGTTCGTGAGCCACAGCTGGTCGTAGTTGCCGGCGCCCGAGTCGAGGCAGATGACCAGCGAGACCTCGCCCAGGCGCGGCCGCAGCGCATCGACATACGGCAGCAGGTCGTAGGAGCCGGATTCTTCGCAGGTCTCTATCAGGCCGACGATCCGCGGATGGGCCGCGCCCTGCGCCTTGAGCGCCTGCAACGCTGCAATGCTGGCATACACCGCGTAGCCGTCGTCGGCGCCGCCGCGGCCGTAGAGCAGGCCGTTCTCGTACTTCGGCGTCCAGGGGCCCAGGTCGTTGCGCCAGCCGGTGAATTCGGGCTGCTTGTCGAGATGGCCGTACATCAGCACGGTCTCCGTCATGCCGGTCCCGGTGGCGGGCACTTCGAAGAACAGCACCGGCGTACGGCCTTCGAGGCGCACGATCTCGAGCTTCAGGCCCTCGACCTTCTGCGCCTCGACCCAGCTGGCGGCGTTGCGCAGCACGGTGTCGAGATAGCCGTTCTGCGACCAGTCCTTGTCGAAGCCCGGCGACTTGGCGGGGATGGCGATGTAGTCGGTGAGCTGTCCGACGATGTCCTGGTCCCATTGAGCGGAGACGTCGGACAGCACGCGGCCGGCGTCGAGCAGGCCGGCGGGCATTTCACGGTGGAGGGGGGCGTTCATATCGGGGGCTCCGCGGAGTGGGGAAACGATGTTAGTGCCTCTTGGCGCTTCCTGCGCGAAACGCCGCCATCCGGCCCGGGGATGCGATAAAAAGGCGAGCTTCACGACACCGACCGAAGGGAAGCCATGACAGCGCGCACCCCAGGAGAAGCTGCTTCCACGAAACTGCGCATCCGCGTCGGCGTGGGTGGCTGGACCTACGAGCCCTGGCGGGACAACTTCTACCCCGCCAAACTCCCCCATGCCCAGGAGCTGAGCTATGCGAGCCGGCAACTCACGGCGATCGAGGTCAACGGCACCTACTACAGCACCATGAAGCCGGCCAGCTTCAGGAAATGGAGCGACGAGACGCCCGGTGGCTTCGTGTTCGCGCTCAAGGCCTCGCGCTTCGCCACCAACCGCAAGCTGCTCGCGACCGCCGGCGAATCGATTGCGCGCTTCGTCGACAGCGGCATCGAGGAGCTCGGCCCCAAGCTGGGCCCGATCGTCTGGCAGTTCATGCCGACCAAGGCCTTCGATCCGGAGGACTTCGCGGGCTTCCTCGCGCTGTTGCCGGCGAAGGCGGGTAGCCTCGCGCTGCGCCACGTGATGGACGTGCGGCACGAGAGCTTCAAGTCGCCGGCGTACCTGGCACTCGCCCGCCAGCACAAGGTGGCGACCGTGTTCACCGATTCCGGCAAGTTCCCGTCCTTCGCCGACCTGACCGGCGACTTCGCGTATGCGCGGCTCATGAACAGCGAGGCGACGCGCGAGACCGGCTACGCGCCCGAGGCGCTCGACGCCTGGGCCGAGAACGCACGCACCTGGGCCGCGGGCAAGACGCCGGCCGCGCTGCCGCATGTCGAGCAGGACGGCCCGTCGAAGGCCGGCAAGGCGCGTGATGTCTTCGTCTTCTTCATCAACGGCGCCAAGGAAAGAGCACCCGCGGCTGCAAGTGCCTTGATCGAGCGGCTGGCCTGATCAGGCCTCCCTCGCATGATTAAAGCCCGCCGCAAGGCAGGCTTTCCTTGATGGAACACCGCGGAACCGGCAACGCCCGGCCGCTGGTGTTGCCCCCGGCAGGGGTGGGCGGCTACACGCAGTGAGCCAACCTGGGGGGGCGAGCGATGGTCAGGCTGCGGCTTGCAGGGCGGCCGCCGGCTTGGCGGCGCTGCTCGACGGCGCGGATGCGCCGAAGCTGATCTCGCCGGACAGCTGGCCGCCTTCCTCGACGACGATCTTGCCGTAGCGGATCTTGCCGGTGACTTTGCCGGTCGAATGAATGACGAGCTTCTCGCGCACCGTCAGGTTGCCCTCGAACAGGCCGCGAATCTCGGCGATGTCGATTTCGGCCGAGCCCTTGAAGGCACCTTGTTCGGCAATCTGCATGACGCGCGAATCCATCGTCGCTTCCACCAGGCCTTCGACCACCAGCGTGTCGCAGTCCGTGATCTCGACGCCCTTGAGCTTGATGTTGGGACCGACGGTCAGCTTGCTGCCGCCTTCCTTGGCAACGCTCGCCGCGGCGTTGGCGGCCTGGGTGCTGAGCGTCGACGGGTTGACGGGCGTACCCGACAGATTGGTGCTCGAACCCATCAGCGGCGCGGGACGGGAGGTGAGATTTTCGGCTTCGCGATCACGTTTGCCGAAGAAGGGGGACTGTGTGGCCAATGGGTAGCTCCTCAAAAGGTCTATCGTAAGAAGCACATTTCGCCTCGCGGCACTTCATTGCGCAAGAGGCGTAACCGAATAAATCCAGATGCGACAAGATTTGCGAACTTTTGCTCTCTTCTTGGTGCGCGTTCCGCCCCACAGGCTCAGGCTTGCAGCCAGGCGACGCGGCCTTGCGCAGCATCGCCCACGCGCGCAATGAAGTCGTCCGCCACCGGCTCGGGCAGGCTGAAGTCGAAATGCACCATGCTTTCGTGGCGCACGCCGTCGAGTGCGGCACCGACCGCTGCGATCTCGCGCCGCAGCAGTCCCTCGAGCGCATAGGGCACCGCGCAGTGCAGCACGCGCTGGCGCACCAGCGGCAGCAGCGGGGCATCGATCAGCGTCTGCGCGATGCTGTCGGTGTAGGCCCGCACGAGGCCGCCGGCCCCCAGCTTGACGCCGCCGAAATAGCGCACCACCGTCGCCAGCACGCCGTCGAGATCGTGGTGCCGCAGCACTTCGAGCATCGGCCGGCCGGCGGTGCCGCCAGGCTCGCCATCGTCGTTGGCCGCCGATTGGCCACCCGCCATCAGTGCCCAGCAGACATGCGCTGCCGCCGGGTGTTCGCGGCGCAACGCGTCGACCACCGCCTGTGCCCCGGCGCGGTCGGCGACCGGCTGGACACAGCCGATGAAGCGGCTCTTCTTGATGATGAGTTCGCTGTGGCGCGCGGCTGCGAGCGTGAATGGCATGGCCTCGGACCTGGGGCGAGCGTCAACTGCGTTCGAACTTGAAGACAGCGGTGCTGGCGCGCGCGTTCGGCAGCCAGCGCACTTCGCGTCCGTCCTGCAGGCCGAAGGCGTCGAGCACGCGGAGGCGATTCTTGTGTGCCAGCGCCTCGAAATCCTTGAAGGTTCCGACGCGGATATTGGGCGTGTCGTACCACTGGTAGGGCAGGCGGCGCGTGACCGGCATGCGGCCGCGCGCGATGCTGATGCGGTTCGGCCAATGGGCAAAGTTGGGAAAGGCGACGATGCCGATGCGGCCCACGCGCGCGGTCTCGCGCAGCATCACCTCGGCGTTGCGCAGGTGCTGCAGCGTGTCGATCTGGAGCACCACGTCGAAGGAGGCGTCGTCGAACATCGCCAGCCCCTCGTCGAGGTTGAGCTGGATCACGTCGACGCCGCGCCGCACGCACTGCAGCACGTTGCCGTCGGCGATCTCGACGCCGTAGCCGCTGCAGCCCCGCTCGCGTTGCAGCAGGTCGAGCAGCGCGCCGTCGCCGCAGCCGAGGTCGAGCACGCGCGCGCCTTGGGGCACCAGGCGGGCGATCAGGTTCTGCGTGTGGCTGTCGCTCATGGGAGAACCTTCGTGCTTCGCACTGCGGTGCCTTCGAAACTGGCGGCGATGCGCTCGAAGTAGGAGCGGACCACGCTCATGTAGCGCACATCGTCGAGCAGGAAGGCGTCATGGCCGTGCGGCGCGTCGATCTCGACGTAGCTCACGTTGCGACGGTTGTCGAGCAGGGCCTTCACGATCTCGCGGCTGCGTGAGGGCGAGAAGCGCCAGTCGGTGCTGAAGCTCACCAGCAGGAACTTGGCGCTGGCCTGGGCCAGTGCCGCGCGGAGGTCGCCGCCGAAGTCGCGGGCCGGATCGAAATAGTCGAGCGCGCGCGTGATCAACAGGTAGGTATTGGCATCGAAGTACTCGCTGAACTTGTCGCCGTTGTAGCGCAGGTAGCTTTCGATCTGGAACTCGACCTCCTGTGTCGAATAGAGGAACTCGGTGTTCGCGGCGCTGCCCTCGACGGCGCTGCGCAGGGCGCGGCCGAACTTCTCGTTCATCACGTCGTCGCTCTGGTAGGTGATGTGGCCGATCATGCGGGCGATGCGCAGGCCGCGCCGCGGGATCACGCCATGGGCGTAGAAATGGCCGCCATGGAAGTCGGGATCGGTGACGATGGCGCGCCGCGCCACTTCGTTGAAGGCGATGTTCTGCGCCGTCAGGCTCGGCGCGCTGGCGACCACCACCGCATGCTGCACGCGGTTCGGATACTGCAGCGTCCACGACAGCGCCTGCATGCCGCCCAGGCTGCCGCCCATCACGGCCGCGAGGCGCTCGATGCCGAGCGCGTCGAGCAACGCGGCCTGCGCCGCGACCCAATCCTCGACCGTCACGACCGGGAAGTCCGCACCGTAGGCGCGCCCGGTCTCGGGGTTGTCGTGCATCGGGCCGGTGGAGCCGAAACAGGAGCCGAGGTTGTTGATGCCGATGACGAAGAAGCGGTCGGTGTCGACCGGCTTGCCGGGACCGATCATGTTGTCCCACCAGCCTTCCGACTTCGGCTGGTCGGCATAGACGCCGGCGACGTGATGGGACGCGTTGAGCGCGTGGCACACGAGCACCGCGTTGCTGCGGTCGGCGTTGAGCCGGCCGTAGGTTTCGTAGGCCAGCGTGTAGTGGCTGATCGATGCGCCGCTGCGAAGTGCCAGCGGGCCCTCGAACTGCATCGATTGCGGAATGACGACGAAGGACATGAATGAAAAAGACCCGGCCTCGCCAAAAACGAGCCGGGTCCCGGCATCCGTCTTTAGCTGCATTTGTAGAGCGCCCGCAAGCTGGAGCAAATCGGCGCGTGGAAGAAGTATATGCCGCTCAACCCCAGCCGATCAACGCGACGACGCCCAGCACCAGGAAGATGGCGGCGGAGATGCCGTGCACGAGCTTGATCGGCACGCGCTTGACGATGCGCTCGCCCAGCCAGACCACCGGCGCGTTGGCGAGCATCATGCCCAGCGTGGTTCCCATGACGACCCACACGTAGGCATCGACGTAGCGCGCCGCGAGCATCACGGTGGCGATCTGCGTCTTGTCGCCCATCTCGGCGAGGAAGAAGGCCAGCACGGTGGTCCCGAACACGCCGTAGTGCGAGGACTTGGGAACGTCGCCGTCGTCGATCTTGTCCGGGATCAGCATCCAAAGCGCCATCGCGATGAAGGAGCCGCCGAGGATCCACCGAAGAATGTCGGGGCCGAGAACATGGGTGACCCAGTTGCCGACCGCGCCGGCCAGTGCGTGGTTCAGGATCGTCGCGGCAAGGATGCCGGCCACGATCGGCCACGGCTTGCGGAATCGCGCCGCCAGGATGAGGGCGAGAAGCTGGGTCTTGTCACCCATCTCGGCGAGCGCGACCACGCCGGTTGCGACGAAGAAAGCTTCCATGGGAAAAGGGACTCCTACGGCCGAAAGACGCAATTGACCGCGCAACACCTTCGGCCGAATCCCGAAGTTGCGCGGTCAAAGGTCTCGCCAGGCGGCTGCTGTTTGCGCCATGTGCTGCACGGGTGCAGTACAAGTCTGTTGACGCAAACCCTTCTCGCGATGGAAGGCGGCTACTCCCCAATGACCGGGCGATTGTAGCGTGTCCGGGAGCCCATATGTAAGCAAGTACTGACTCCAGAATAAATTCGCCCAGCCATCGACTGGGTGCAAATTCCTACTTGCATTTCATCCGTTTCACCCATAATGCACGAGCCTCCCTCCAAAATTCGGGGGGCGAATCGGTGATCGGTCAGTTTCGCGCAACCCGGCGGATGTTTCGCCGGATTGCTGCTCTCGGGACTCCATCGCTTTTCTTGATGTGTTTATAGGAGTCCCTTGATGGGCAACAAACTGTACGTCGGTAACCTGCCTTACTCGGTGCGCGACGGTGATCTCGAGCAAGCCTTCGGCCAATTCGGCGCCGTGACGAGCGCCAAAGTCATGATGGAACGCGATACCGGTCGTTCCAAGGGCTTCGGTTTCGTCGAAATGGGCAGCGATGCGGAGGCACAAGCAGCCATCAATGGCATGAACGGCCAACCCCTCGGTGGCCGCAGCGTGGTCGTCAACGAAGCCCGTCCGATGGAAGCCCGTCCGCCGCGCAGCGGCGGTGGTGGCTACGGCGGCGGCGGTTATGGTGGCGGCGGTGGCGGCTATGGCGGTGGTGGTGGCGGTTATGGCGGCGGCGGTGGCGGTCGCAGCGGCGGTGGCGGCTACGGCGGCGGTGGTGGTGGCCGCAGCGGCGGTGGCGGCGGCGACGGCGGCTTCCGCAGTCCCTACGGCGCCGGCCCCCGTGGCGGCGGTGGTGGCCGCGGCGGCTACGGCGGCGGCAACGGCGGCAACAGCGGCTATTGATCGCGCCGAACGCGAAACGCCATCAAGAAGGCTCCCGAGGGGGCCTTTTTTCATGGACGCAACGGATCCGGGTTCCGGCCGGCGCAGCCAGGCCCGTTGGTGAAACACCGCGGAACCGGCAACGCCCGGCCGCCGGTGTTGCCCCCGGTAGGGGGGTGGGCGGCTACAAGCAGTGAGCCAACCTGGGGGCGAGCTATTCCTCCCGCCGCTTGCGGCCGCGGCCTTGGAAGATTCGATCGAACAGCGGATTCGGCAGCCAGCGCATCAGCTTGGCGACCACCCCCATCTGCCACGGAATCACGCGGTAGCTGGTGCCGGCCCGGATCGCGCGGAAGGCGCGATCGGCAAACGCGTCCGGCTGCAGCAGGAAGGGCATGCCGTAGCGGTTGCCCTGCGTCAGCGCAGTGTCCACATAGCCGGGACACAGCGTGACGACCTTGACGCCGCTGGCCCGCATTTCGCCGCGCAGGCTTTCGCAGTAGGCCACCACGCCCGCCTTGCTGGCGCAGTAGGCGCCGTGGCCGGGCAGGCCGCGGATGGCGGCGACGCTGCCGATCCCCACCAGGCGGCCGCTGCCGCGCGCCGCCATGGCGGCGACGAAGGGATGAAAGGTCGCCGCCAGGCCGAGGTTGTTGGTCGCGAAGATGCGCGCCATCACATCGAGGTCGCCGCGTTCGGCGGTGTCCATGCCGATGCTGATGCCGGCGTTGGCGATGACCACGTCGGGCAGGCCTTGTTGTTCGATACAGGCGTCGCCTGCCGCAACGATGCTGTCGAGCTTGGCCACGTCGGCGCCGTAGATCCGCCAGCGGGCCGGGTCCAGTTGCCGGGCGACTGTCCAGGCCTCGACCTCGGCCGTGCGCCGCGCCACCAGCGCCAGGTCGTAGCCGGCGTCGTAGAAGCGCGCGGCCAGCGCCTGTCCGATGCCGCTCGAGGCCCCGGTGACGAAGAGCAGCGGATGTCTCATGCGATCAGGGTTTCGGGCCGGGAGCCGCAGGCATCAGCAAGCCGCGCACGCGGCCATTGAGGTTGGCGACCCCGCTGAGGTTGTCGTAGTCCATGGCGTCGGCCGTGAACCGGTCGCCGTCGCGGATCAGCGTGACCGGCCGGTCCGACTTCACCCGCTCGGTATCGAGGAAGGCATGCAGGAACTCGCCGCGGAACTCGAGCCGCGGCAGCGGCGCGCCCTTGCTCGACTTGGCGGCGTCGCGGATCACGACCGCATTGCCGAACAGCTGGATCTCGCTGCCGTCGCCATTCGACAGGCCGCGATCGGCGGAGCCATGCGTGACCAGTCCCTCAACCGAGATGGAGCGCCAGCGCACCTGGTCGACCTCGAGCGTGTCGGTGTCCGGATAGTGTCGGCCCTCCTTGCCGAAGACCTCGGTGCGGAGGTCGCCGTTGGGCTGGAAGTTCTTCATCGAGAAGTCGCGCATGAAGTAGTCGGGCTCGTGCGTCGGCGCTTCCTTGGGCAAGGGCGCCAGCATTTCCGGGGCGTTGCGCACCAACCAGTAGGTGCCCAGCGCGAGCACCGCAGTCAGGATGATCGGCAGGTAGATCGTCAGTCGGTCGAAGGCATCGCGCAGGACGCGCCAGGCGGACCTCATTCGGCCAGGCCCCGCGCCTGGTCCAGCAGCCGACGGTAGTGCCCGCCGGCGGTCAGCAGCAGGTCGCAGAATTCGCGCGCCGCACCCTCGCCGCCACGGGCGGCGGTGACGTGGTGCGCGATGGCACGCACTTCGACGTGGGCGTTGGCCGGCGCCGCCGCGAAGGCGACGCGCGACAGCACCGGCAGGTCGGGCCAGTCGTCGCCGATCGCGGCCGCCTGCGACCAGTCGAATCCCAGTTGCGCCAGCATCGCCTCGGCGGCCGGCAGCTTGTCCTCGGTGCCATAGCGCACGTGGGCGATGCCCAGCGCCTCGAGCCGCACGCGCAGGGGCTTCGAGTCGCGGCCAGTGATCACGGCCGGCGTGATGCCGGCCGTGCGCAGCAGCTTGAGGCCGTAGCCGTCGAGGATGCTGAAGCGCTTGAGCGTCTCGCCGTGCTCGGTGAAGTAGACGCCGCCATCGGTCAGCACGCCGTCGATGTCGAAGAAGGCGATGCGGATGTCCTGGGCGGCCAGCAGTGTCTCGGGCCTGAATTCAATGCCCATCAGATGACCTTCGCGCGCATCAGGTCGTTGATGCTGAGCGCGCCGATGAGGAGGCCGGCCGCATCGACCACCAGCACGCTGGTGATGCGATGCTGTTCCATGAGATCGGCCGCTTCGGCGGCCAGCGCGTCCGCACGCAGCGTGCGCGGGCCGGCATGCATCACGTCGGCGGCCCGCAGGGCACGCAGGTCGGCGCCGGTCTCCACCTTGCGGCGCAGGTCGCCATCCGTGAAGATGCCGATCGCGCGGCCGTCGGGGCCGACCACGGCGGTGGCACCGAGCCCCTTGGAACTCATCTCGCGCATGATCTCACTCAGGCTGGCGTCGGGGCCGACGCGCGGCACTTCATCGCCCGAGCGCATGACATCGCTGACGTGGGTCAGCAGCTTGCGGCCCAGCGCGCCACCGGGGTGCGAACGGGCGAAATCCTCCGTGCCGAAACCGCGGGCATCGAGCAGCGCCACCGCGAGCGCGTCGCCCATCGCCATCTGTGCGGTGGTGCTGGCG
The DNA here is from genome assembly GCF_056402355.1 of Variovorax sp. P4_B11. Lineage (NCBI taxonomy): Bacteria > Pseudomonadati > Pseudomonadota > Betaproteobacteria > Burkholderiales > Comamonadaceae > Variovorax > Variovorax sp. P4_B11. The sequence goes on along the minus strand of NZ_JBFUHO010000002.1, from coordinate 226,905 downwards.
GTCGGCGCGAGGTTCAGCGGACAGGCCTCCTTCTCGACGCCGCTGTCGAGGACGATGTCGGCATGGCGTGCGAGCGTCGAGTCGATGCGACCGGTCAGCGCGATCAGCGGCACGCCCTGGCGCTTGACCACCGGCAGGATGGTGGTGAGTTCCTCGACCTCGCCGCTGTTGGAGATCGCCAGTACGAGGTCGACCGCCTTGATCATGCCGAGGTCACCATGGCTGGCCTCGGCCGGGTGCACGAACATCGCGGGCGTGCCGGTCGAGGCGAGGGTGGCCGCGATCTTGCGGCCGACATGGCCGCTCTTGCCCATGCCCATCACGACCACGCGGCCGCGAACGTCGAGGATCTTCTGCACTGCGGCGGGAAAGGCGGGACCCAGGCGGTCCTTGAGGCCGAGCACCGCCGCCGCCTCGATGTCGAAGGTCGTGCGGGCGCGCGCCAGCAGCGCGTCGGGATCGATCGTGGGGATCACGGGAGGGCGGGAGCTCATCGGCGGATTTTATCGGTCGGCCGGGCCATGGCCAGAGAGAGGACGAATTCGCGGCCGGAGCCGGCAAGCGTGTTGCTAGCATGCGGTCATGTCCTCGCTCGATCTCACGCTGATGTACTTGCTTGCTGCGGTGATCGGCGTGGTGATATGCCGGTCGCTGCGGCTGCCGCCGATGCTCGGCTACCTGACGGCCGGCGTCCTGATCGGGCCGCACGCGCTGGCCCTGGCGCAGAACTCGGAAGGCATCCGCCACCTGGGCGAATTCGGCGTCGTCTTCCTGATGTTCGTGATCGGGCTCGAGTTCAGCCTGCCCAAGCTGCGCGCGATGCGCCGGCATGTCTTCGGCCTCGGACTGCTGCAGGTGATGCTGACCATCGCCATGGCCACCGGCGGCGCCTTGCTGATCTCGACCTGGCTGCCGCCGGCCTGGCGGCTCGACTGGCAGGCTGCGCTGGTGTTCTCGGGTGCGCTCACGATGAGCAGCACGGCGATCGTGGTCAAGCTGATGGCGGAGCGCCTCGAACTCGACAGCGAGCACGGCAAGCGCGTGGTGGGCGTGCTGCTGTTCCAGGATCTTGCGGTGGTGCCGCTGCTGGTGCTGATCCCGGCGCTCGGCGCCCCACCGGAGACCTTGCTGAAGGCCCTCGGTTTCGCGCTGCTGAAGGCCGGCTTCCTGATCGCGCTGCTGCTCTACGGCGGTCCGCGCGTGATGCGCTGGTGGCTCACGCTGGTGGCGCGCCGGCGCAGCGAGGAGCTCTTCATGCTCAACCTGCTGCTGATCACGCTCGGCCTCGCCTGGCTGACCGAGTTGGCCGGCCTGAGCCTGGCGCTGGGCGCCTTCGTGGCCGGCATGCTGGTGTCCGAGACTGAATTCAAGCACCAGGTCGAGACCGACATCCGGCCCTTCCACGACGTGCTGCTCGGGCTCTTCTTCATCACCATCGGGATGTCGCTCGACTGGCACGTGATGGTCGATCACTGGGTGCTGGTCGGCGTGCTGCTGCTGCTGCCGCTGGCCTTCAAGCTGGTGATGGTGACGCTGCTGGCGCGCGTGCTCGGCGCGACCAGCGGAGTGGCGCTGCGCACCGGCCTCTACCTGGCGCAGGCCGGCGAATTCGGTTTCGTGCTGCTGGCCCTGGCCCAGGGCCAGGACCTGCTGCCGGCCTGGCTGGCCAATCCGGTGCTGGCCTCGATGGTGCTGTCGATGCTGTCGACGCCCTTCATCATCATGTACAGCGACCGCATCGTGCGAAAGCTGGTGGCCAGCGACTGGCTGCAGCAATCGCTGCAGATGACCACGATCGCCCGCAAGACCATCAACACGGCACGCCACGTGATCATCTGCGGCTACGGGCGCTGCGGCCAGAACCTGGCGCGGATGCTGGAGCGTGAAGGCATTCCCTACCTGGCGCTGGACCTCGACCCGGACCGCGTGCGCCAAGCCGCCGCGGCCGGCGATTCGGTGGTGTTCGGCGACGCATCGCGGCTGCAGGCGCTGATGGCCGCAGGGCTGGCGCGCGCCAGCGCCCTGGTCGTGACTTATCAGGACGTGCCCGGCGCGCTCAAGGTGCTGGCCAACGCCCGCGCGCACGCGCCGCAGGTGCCGGTGATCGTGCGCACGCAGGACGACCGCGACCTCGAGAAGCTGCAGGCGGCCGGCGCGACCGAGGTGGTGCCGGAGGCGATCGAGGGCTCGCTGATGCTGGCCAGCCATGCGCTGGCGCTGGTCGGCGTGCCGATGCGGCGCGTGATCCGGGTCGTGCAGGACCAGCGCGATGCCCGCTACAACCTGCTGCGCGGCTACTTCCACGGTGCCGACGACGACAACGCCGACGAGATCGACCACGAGCGGCTCAACAGCTTCACGCTGACGGCCGGCGCGCGCGCGATCGGCCAACCGCTGGCCGGTCTGGCGCTGGCGGGGCTGAACGTCCGGGTTGCCAGCCTGCGACGGCGCGACGGCAAGGCGGCCGACGCCGACGACGACACCGTGCTGGCCGATGGCGACACCCTGGTGCTGTCGGGCAAGCCCGGCGCCCTGGCGATGGCCATCGACAAGCTGCAGAAGGGCTGAGCGCGAGGCGCCGTGTTCAGCTCGGCAAGCTCGGGTTGCGCTTTTCTTCCTCGATCTGCTGCTGGCGGCGGACCGTTTCGCACTGGGCATGGGCCCTCAGTTCGGGCTTGGCGCACTGCACGGCCAGGCATTGGGCGCGGGCGATGAAATTGAGGCCGGCACACTGCGCCTGCGGACTCGGCGGAGCGGCCGGGGGCGGAGCCGGCCGTTCAGGGGCCGGTGCGGGCGATGCCGCCACGGGCGGGGGTGGCGTCGCTGGCGCTGGCGGCTTGCGGGGTTTTGGCGTGCCCGGCTTCACCAGGGCGGCAGGTGGCGACGGCGCTGGTGTCGGTGTCGGTGTCGGTGCCGGTGCCGGTGCCGGTGCTGGTGCTGGTGCCGGCGGCTCGGCGGGCAGGCTCGCCACCGGAGGAGACACCGCGGGCTCTGCGGGCTCGGGAGGCGGCGGCAGGGGCGCTGCGGATTCGAGGGCTGCGGGTACCTGGGTCGATGCCTCGGGAACGGCCGGCGGCACCGTCGCAGAAGGTGCTGGCGATGGAAGCACCTCGCGGGGACCCGGCGGGCCGGGTGACAAGAACCAGCCCGCGGCAGCGGCCAGCCCGCCGGCGACCAGCAGACCGATCACGGCCGTGCGCAAGGGGTTCGGGCTCGGCGGTGGCGGCACGGCCTTTCGCGGCGCGATCTTCGCGACGACGGGCGCGTCAACGCGGGCGGGAGCCGCTGCGGGCTTGGTGGACCGTCGCCGCGGACTCGCTGCGGCGGGCCGCGGAAGGTCCGAATCCATCGGCATCCGCTGCGTGGCGGCCCATGCTTCGCTGGCGCCGGAAGCGGCAGCCGACGGCGCCGGACTCGGCGGGACCAGCCTCCTGCCGCATCCCTTGCAGAACTTGGCGCCGTCTCGGTTGTCGGTGCGGCAATCCGCGCATGCCTGCGTCATCGTCAGGCGTCAGGTCACGGCCACCCGCTTGGGCTTGTTCACCATCCGCTTGGCGATGACCGCACCGAGACCCAGCGTGAGTTCCAGGGCCAGATTGGGTTGCCGGTTCGACATCTCCGCGAAGCGGATGGCCGTCAGTCGCCAGACGCGGGCAGCGCCGGTGGCGATCACATTGGCCGAACGCGGCGCGCGCGAGAAGAAGGAACCCTCCCCCACCACCGAGCCCGGATTCAGGATCGCCAGCTGCATCTGGCCCTTGTCGCCGATCAGGTGCACGCTGAGCGCGCCGCTCTCGATGAAGAAGACCGTGCGGTCGGTGGTGCCCTGGTCGATCAGCACCTGCCCGGCGGAAATGTCGAAAGGCTGCAGATAACCGGCCACCGTCTCCCACTGCTGCGCAGTGAGCGCCGCGGCGAAGGCGTCGTAGCTGGTGTTCTGCGCAATGGCGCGGCAAAGATTCTGAATGCTGGATGACATCGTGCTGACCCTGCTGTGCGTGTGCAGTATCCGCGAAAGCCTAAATTTGCGGTGACATATGTCACACAAAGTCACACTTCGAACTACTTGCCGATGCAAAAACGGGAAAAGATCACACCCAGCAGATCGTCGGCTCCGAACTCGCCGGTGATCTCGTTCAGCGCGTTCTGCGCCAGCCGCAATTCCTCGGCCAGCAAATCCAGGAATTGTGCGTGGGCCGCCAGGTGGGTGGATGCCAGCGCAATGTGTTCCTCGACCCGCGACAACGCCTGCACATGGCGCGCCCGCGCCAGGTAGACGCCTTCAGGCACCGCCTGCCATCCGGCCACTTCCAGCAATTCGCGCCGCAGGGTCTCGATGCCGGCGCCGGTGCGGGCGGACAGGCGGACGCCGGTGTCGGGCAATACTGCAGCCGGCGGCGCGGCATCGAGCTTGCTCCAGACATCGATCACCGGCACGCTGGCCGGCAGCCGGGTGGCCAGCAAGCCCGCGATGTCGGCATCGGCCCGGGCGTAGGCCGGCGCTGCGCTGCGCGTCAGGTCGTGCAGGAACAGCACGGCGTCGGCGCCTTCGATCTGACCCCAGGCGCGGGCGATGCCGATCTGCTCGACCTCGTCGGCGCTGTCGCGCAGGCCGGCGGTGTCGACCACGTGCAGCGGCACACCCTGGATCTGGATGGTCTGCGAGACGACATCGCGGGTGGTCCCCGCGATGGCGCTGACGATCGCCAGTTCGGCCCCGGCCAGCGCATTGAGCAGCGAACTCTTGCCGGCGTTCGGCTGTCCCGCGATCACGACCTTGATGCCCTCGCGCAGCAGGGCGCCCTGGCGGGCCCGCTGCTGCACCGTGGCCAGCTGGGCCTGCAGCGAAGCCAACTGGCCCGCGGCATCCGCTTCCTGCAGGAAGTCGATTTCCTCGTCCGGGAAGTCGAGCGTCGCCTCGACCAGCATCCGCAGCCGCACCAGCGCTTCGAGCAGGATGTGGATCTCGTCGGAGAAGGCACCCGACAGCGAACGGCTGGCGCTGCGCGCCGCGGCCTCGGTGCTGGCGTCGATCAAGTCGGCAATGGCCTCGGCCTGTGCCAGGTCGATCTTGCCGTTGAGGAAGGCGCGCTGGCTGAACTCGCCGGGCTCGGCCACCCGCAAGCCCGGGAGGCGGGGCCGGCCGGTCGCCGGATCGGCTTCGGCGGCGGCCGCGAGGCAACGTGCCAGCAGCAGCTGCAGCACCACCGTGCCCCCGTGGGCCTGGAGTTCGAACACGTCTTCGCCGGTGAAGGAGTTCGGGGCCGGGAAAAACAGCGCCAGCCCGCGGTCGATCGGCGAGCCATCGGCGTCCTGGAAGGGCAGATAGCTCGCTTCGCGCGGCTTCAGCGCGCGTCCGCACAGGCTGCGGACGAGCGGCGCCAGGTCGCGGCCGGAAACGCGCACGATCCCGACCGAACCGCGGCCGGAGGCCGTGGCGATGGCGACGATCGGATCGGCGGTGCGCGAGAGCATGGGGAGGATTCTTCCAGCAAGAAGGGCCGCTTTCGCGGCCCTTGGGAGTGTCCGATGCCGAGGCCTTACTTGGCCGGCTTCGCCAGCTTCGGCGCCTTGAGTGACTTGGGCGGATTGCCCAGTACGCCCAAGCGCTTGTTGATGAACCACTGCTGCGCGATCGACAGCACGTTGTTGGTGATCCAGTACAGCACCAGGCCGGCCGGGAAGAAGATGAACATCACGCTGAAGGCCAGCGGCATGATCCACATCAGCTTGGCCTGCATCGGGTCCGGCGGGGTCGGGTTGAGCCAGGTCTGGAACAGCGAGGTGGCGGTCATCACCACCGGCAGGATGAACCAGGGGTCCGGCGCCGAGAGGTCATGGATCCAGAGGATCCAGGGCGCATGGCGCATCTCGACCGAGGACAGCAGCACCCAGTAGAGTGCGATGAACACCGGGATCTGGATCACGATCGGGAAGCAGCCGCCCATCGGGTTGACCTTTTCCTCGCGGTAGATGCGCATCATCTCCTGCTGCATCTCCTGCGGCTTGTCCTTGAGCCGCTCGCGCATTTCCATGATCTTCGGGTTGATGGCCTTCATCTTGGCCATACTGGCGTAGGCCTTGGCGTTGAGCCAGTAGAAGGCCGCCTTCAGCAGCACCACCAGCGCGACGATCGACCAGCCCCAGTTGCCGAGGATGCCGTGCAGCTTGTTCAGCAGCCAGTAGAGCGGCTTGGAGATGATGGCGAAGATGCCGTAGTCCTTGACCAGGTCGAGGCCGGGGGCGAGCGCCTCGAGCTTCTTCTCTTCCTCGGGTCCGGCGAACAGGTTGCTGTCGATGGTCTGGGCGGCGCCCGGAGCCAGCTGGGGCACCTGCAGCACCATCGCCACCGAGAACAGGTTGTTGCCGAGGTCGGCGACGCGGAATTCGCGCTTGAGGGTGTCGCTGCCCGGCACGTTCAGCAGCCAGGCCGAGACGAAATAGTGCTGCACCATCGCCACCCAACCGTTGTCGGCGGGCGCCGGCAGTTCGACCTTGCCCTTGGTGATGGCGCTGAAGTCGATCTTCTGGAACTTCTTCTGCTCGGTGAAGATGGCCGGGCCGGTGAAGGTGTTGGTGCCGAACATGGTGCCGGCCGCCACCGTGCCATGGCGCGTGAACTGCAGGTAGAGCTGCGCATCGCGCGGCTTGTCGCTGACATTGACGATCTGGTGCTTGACGCGGATCGAGTAGTCGCCGCGCTGGAACACGTAGGTCTTGACGTACTTCAGGCCGCCCACGGGCTGCGACTCGAAGGCCACCTCGAGCGTGTTCTGGCCCTCGGCCAGTTCGCGCGGTCCGGGGCGCGCAGTCATCAGGCTCAGGTGATTCGGGAAGCGATCGCCGGTGTCGACGGTGTTCAGCAGGCCGGTCTGGGCCACGTAGCGGGTGGCGGGAGAACCGTTCTCCATCAGCAGCACGGGCCGGACTTCGTTCTGCGGCACCGGCAGGCCGACCAGGCGGCGGAACCACTCGACAAGGCCACCATGGTTGGTTTGGTCGAGGAACTGCAGCAGCTGCAGCTCGGACAGCGTGCCGCCCTCGCCGTCGATGGTGGCCTTGAAGACATCGGTGGAGACCGTGACCTTCTCGCCGATGGCAGGCGCGCTGCCCTGCACCGGCACCGCGCCTGCCGCAGGCGCGGCGGCCGCGGGGACGCCATTGGCGTTCGCGGCGGCGGGCGTCGCCGACGGATCGGCTGGAGCGCTGGTCTTGGTCGAGGGCAGGAAAGTCGGCTTGTGGCCGTTGTAGACCTGCCATTGGTCCCACAGCAACACCAGCGAGAAGCCAAAAATCACCCACAGGATGGTGCGGCGGATATCGTTCATGAAGAAGACTTCTTGTCGTCGGAAGAGAGAAAGGCGAACAGCGATCCTTGCCTTGGCATCGGTCGCTGTGTCTTCGGGGGAACCGGATCGTGGCCGCCCTCGCACCAGGGCTGGCAGCGGGCGATGCGGCGCAGCGTGAGGTAGCTGCCCTTGGCCGCGCCGTGCTGCTCGAGCGCACCGATGGCGTAGACGGAGCAGGTCGGCTCGAAGCGGCAGGACTGGCCGAGCCACGGGCTCAGCAGCAGCCGATAGCCCTTGACGAGACCGATCAGGATGCGCCGCATCATGCGCGCGCCGTCGCGGCCCGCTCCAGCAATTGCTGGAGTTCGGCACGGACGGCGGCCTTGAGCTTGTCGGATGCCGCGCTGACGAATTGCTTGCGATCGAATGCCGCGCGCAGGCGCACCACATGCGCCGCGCGCGGCAGCGAGGCTTCTGTCGCGGCAGCGCTCACGGTGTAGATCTGGCGTTTGATCGCGTTGCGGGTGACCGCGCGGCGGGCCCAGCGCTTCGGAACCATCGCGCCGAGCCATACGTCTTCGATGGCGAACAGCGGCGCAGCCCCGGACGGCGCGTCGAGCGCGCAGCGGTGCAGTGCGAAGTGGGCTGTGCGCGCCACGGTGGCACCTGCGAGGACGGCCTGGAACTGCGCGCGGGTCTTGAGCCGCTGCATGGAAGCCAACCGCGGGACGCCGTCGGACGGTGAAGGCGGCAGCGGGTCGACTGGCAACGGTGCCGGCGAGTCTTAGACGGCCAGGCGCTTGCGGCCCTTGGCGCGGCGTGCGTTGATCACGGCGCGGCCACCGCGGGTCTTCATGCGGACCAGGAAGCCGTGGGTACGGGCGCGGCGGACTTTGGATGCTTGATACGTGCGTTTCATGATGATTTCCTGATTCACCGGCAAGGCCGGCGTGTGAGCCTCCGGGCCCCGAAGGCCGTTGGCAGTTTTTATTACCGGGCGGGGAGGCCCCCACAGATACGAATTCCCCGGATACCCCGAAACACACAAAGAAGGTTTTCAGGGAAACCCGCGATTATCGCAAAGTTTCAGCTGGCCGACAATCTCGGTCGCATCCGCAGGTGATTCGGCGACCGTGGAGACCATGTGGATAAGGTTTTGACAAGTTAGAATCCAGGGCGCATCGCGGGTGCGACTATCCACAATACCAAGACGAGAGAATGGCTGAGGGACAAACCACTTTTCAGAGCGCCCATGCCGGGTGAAGGCATCGGTGACAGCCTCTGGCAGGCCTGTGTCGACCAGCTCGCACAGGAACTGTCCGAACAGCAGTTCAACACCTGGATCAAGCCGCTGACCGCCAAGGTCACGGACGATCTTTCACGCGTCACGGTCTTCGTCGCCAACCGCTTCAAGCTCGACTGGATCCGGGCCCAGTATGCCGGCAAGATCGCCGCGATGGCCGAGAAGCTCTACGGTCAGCCGGTCATCATTGAGTTAGCGCTCGCTCCTCGGGAAATCATTAGCAGGCCAGCCTCGATGGCCATCGTGTCGGAAACCGATGTGCCGCGCGACATGGCGCCGCCGAGCGAGGATCTGGCGGCGGCCGCGTTCAAGAACCGGCTCAACTCGGGGCTCACCTTCGACACCCTGGTGGAGGGCACGGCGAACCGCATGGCGCGCGCCGCGGCGATGCACGTGGCCGGCATGCCGGGCCACCTCTACAACCCGCTTTTCATCTACGGCGGCGTCGGCCTCGGCAAGACCCACCTGATGCACGCCGTGGGCAACCGCCTGCTGGCCGACCGGCCGGACGCCAAAGTTCTCTACATCCATGCCGAGCAGTTCGTCTCGGATGTGGTCAAAGCCTATCAGCGCAAGACCTTCGACGAGTTCAAGGAGCGCTACCACTCGCTCGATCTGCTGCTGATCGACGACGTCCAGTTCTTCGCCAACAAGGACCGGACGCAGGAAGAATTCTTCAACGCCTTCGAAGCCCTGCTGGCCAAGAAGTCGCACATCGTGATGACCAGCGACACCTACCCCAAGGGCCTGGCGGACATCCACGAGCGACTGGTCTCGCGCTTCGACTCGGGCCTCACGGTGGCGATCGAGCCGCCCGAGCTCGAGATGCGCGTGGCCATCCTGATCAACAAGGCCCGCGCCGAGAGCGCCGAGATGCCCGAGGAGGTCGCCTTCTTCGTCGCCAAGAACGTCCGTTCCAACGTGCGCGAGCTCGAAGGCGCGCTGCGCAAGATCCTGGCCTATTCGCGCTTCAACCAGAAAGAGATCTCGATCGCGCTGGCACGCGAGGCACTGCGCGACCTGCTGTCGATCCAGAACCGGCAGATCTCGGTCGAGAACATCCAGAAGACGGTGGCCGACTACTACAAGATCAAGGTCGCCGACATGTACTCGAAGAAGCGGCCGGCCTCGATCGCCCGGCCGCGCCAGATCGCGATGTACCTGGCCAAGGAGCTGACCCAGAAGAGCCTGCCCGAGATCGGCGAGCTGTTCGGCGGCCGCGACCACACCACCGTACTGCACGCGGTGCGCAAGATCTCGGGCGAGCGCCAGCAGCTCACCGAACTGAACCAGCAGCTGCATGTGCTGGAGCAGACGCTGAAGGGATAGCATGCTGCTCATCGATGCTGTCAAAGGACAACCCTGTGGACAGATCCCGCACAAGAAGGCACTTATCCACAGGCTGGGCACGCGGCCCGAAGTTGTGCGCCTTGGCGCGACAGCAACGAAGCGCGGCTGCGCACAGCCGAGCGGCAGCGCCAAGTCCTTGTCGCACAAGCGGAAAACGACGCTGTCCACAGAACAGTGCGTCCCTTATCTACTACTACTAATTTGAATTAAAGAAATAAGGAAGAGGTAAGACAATGATCGTTTTGAAGGCTACACAGGACAAAGTCCTTGCCGCGCTGCAGTCGGTGGCGGGCATCGTCGAGCGGCGCCACACGCTGCCGATCCTGGCCAACGTGCTGATCCGCAAGACCGGCGGCCAGTTGCAGCTGACCACCAGCGACCTCGAGATCCAGATCCGTACCCATGCCGAGCTCGGCGGCGACGAGGGCAACTTCACGACCACCATCGGTGCCCGCAAGCTGATCGACATCCTGCGCACCATGCCGGCCGACCAGACCGTGAGCCTCGAATCGAGTGCCAGCAAGCTGGTGTTGAAGGGCGGCAAGAGCCGTTTCACGCTGCAGTCGCTGCCGGCCGAGGATTTCCCGCTGGTGCAGGAGTCGGCCAACTTCGGTCCCGTGTTCAGCGTGCCGCAGAAGACGCTCAAGGACTTGCTCGGCCAGGTGTCCTTCGCGATGGCGGTGCACGACATCCGCTACTACCTCAATGGCATCCTGTTCGTCGCCGAAGGCAAGCAGCTGAGCCTGGTCGCCACCGACGGCCACCGGCTGGCTTTCGCCTCGGCCACGCTCGACGTCGAGGTGCCGCGCCAGGAAGTGATCCTGCCGCGCAAGACCGTGCTCGAGATGCAGCGCCTGCTGTCCGACGCCGAAGGCGCGATCGAGATGCAATTCGCCAACAACCAGGCCAAGTTCAGCTTCGGCGGCATGGAATTCGTCACCAAGCTGGTCGAGGGCAAGTTCCCCGACTACAACCGCGTGATCCCGAAGACCCACAAGAACACCGTGACCCTGGGCCGCGCGCAGCTGCTGGCCAGCCTGCAGCGCACCGCGATCCTGACCAGCGAGAAGTTCAAGGGCGTGCGGCTCAACATCGAGCCGGGTACGCTGCGCATCGCCTCGAACAACGCCGAGCAGGAAGAGGCGCAGGACGAGCTCGACATCGACTACGGCGGCGACGCCATCGAGATCGGCTTCAACGTGACCTACCTGATCGACGCCCTGGCCAACATGAGCCAGGACATGGTGAAGCTGGACCTGGCCGATTCCAACAGTTCGGTGCTGATGACGATTCCCGAGAACGCATCGTTCAAGTACGTCGTCATGCCGATGAGGATCTAGCACACCCCCAGGTTGGCTCACTTCGTGTAGCCGCCCACCCCCTTGCAGGGGGCGATACCAGCGGCCCGGCAAAGCCGGTTCCGCGGTATCTCCCGAACAGACGGTGCCCAGCCCGGCGCCAGAGAGAAAGACAGTGATGAGCGAAGAAAACAAGCCGGACGTGCCGCACACCGAGCCGGTTTACACCCCTGAAATCGACAGCGCGATTCCGATCGAGGTGACACCGGCCGGCGACACGTCCTATGGCGAAGGCTCCATCACGATCCTCGAAGGGCTCGAGGCGGTGCGCAAGCGGCCGGGCATGTACATCGGCGACACCTCGGACGGCACCGGCCTGCACCACCTGGTGTTCGAGGTGGTCGACAACTCGATCGACGAGGCGCTCGCGGGCTACTGCGACGACATCGTCGTCACGATCCACACCGACAACTCGATCTCCGTCACCGACAACGGCCGCGGCATTCCGACCGGCGTCAAGATGGACGACAAGCACGAGCCCAAGCGCTCGGCGGCCGAGATCGCGCTGACCGAACTGCACGCCGGCGGCAAGTTCAACCAGAACAGCTACAAGGTCTCGGGCGGCCTGCACGGCGTCGGCGTGAGCTGCGTCAACGCGCTGAGCAAGATGCTGCGCCTCACGGTGCGGCGCGAGGGCAAGGTCCACACGCTGGAGTTCAGCAAGGGCTTCGTGCAGAACCGCATCGTCGACGTCGTCAACGGCGTCGAGGTCTCGCCCATGAAAGTCACGGGCGAGACCGAGAAGCGCGGCACCGAGGTGCACTTCCTGCCCGACACCGAGATCTTCAAGGAAAACGCCGACTTCCATTACGAGATCCTGAGCAAGCGGCTGCGCGAGCTGAGCTTCCTCAACAACGGCGTGCGGATCCGGCTGATCGACGAGCGCAGCGGCAAGGAAGACGACTTCTCGGGCGCCGGCGGCGTCAAGGGCTTCGTCGAGTTCATCAACAAGGGCAAGACCGTCCTGCATCCCAACGTGTTCTACGCGATGGGAGAGAAGCCGGCCGACACCTACGGCGGCATTCCCGGCACTCACATCGGCGTCGAGGTCGCGATGCAGTGGAACAGCGGCTACAACGAGCAGGTGCTGTGTTTCACCAACAACATCCCGCAGCGTGACGGCGGCACCCACCTGACCGGCCTGCGCGCCGCGATGACCCGGGTCATCAACAAGTACATCGAAGAAAACGAGTTCGCCAAGAAGGCCAAGGTCGAGGTCACCGGCGACGACATGCGCGAAGGCCTGTGCTGCGTGCTGAGCGTCAAGGTGCCCGAGCCCAAGTTCTCGAGCCAGACCAAGGACAAGCTGGTGTCGAGCGAGGTGCGCGCGCCGGTCGAGGACATCGTCGGCCGCCTGCTGACCGACTACCTGCAGGAGCGCCCGAACGACGCCAAGATCATCTGCGGCAAGATCGTCGACGCGGCGCGTGCGCGCGAAGCGGCCCGCAAGGCGCGCGAGATGACGCGGCGCAAGGGCGTGCTCGACGGCATGGGCCTGCCGGGCAAGCTGGCCGACTGCCAGGAGAAGGATCCGGCGCTGTGCGAGGTCTACCTGGTCGAGGGCGATTCCGCCGGAGGCTCGGCCAAGCAGGGCCGCGACCGGAAGTTCCAGGCCATCCTGCCGCTGCGCGGCAAGATCCTGAACGTCGAGAAGGCGCGCTACGAGAAGCTGCTGACCAGCAACGAAATCCTGACCATGATCACCGCTTTGGGCACCGGCATCGGCCGTGCCGGCGCGACGACCGCGGGCGGCGGCGCCGACGACTTCAACGTCGCCAAGCTGCGCTACCACCGGATCATCATCATGACCGACGCCGACGTCGACGGCGCCCACATCCGCACGCTGCTGCTGACCTTCTTCTATCGGCAGATGCCCGAACTGGTCGAGCGCGGCCACATCTACATCGCGCAGCCGCCGCTGTACAAAGTCAAGGTCGGCAAGGAGGAGCAATACCTCAAGGACGGTCCGGCCCTCGATGCCTTCCTGCTGAAGGTGGCTTTGAAGGATGCGAGCGTGTCCACCGGCGGCGCCAACCCGACGACGCTCGGCGGCGACACGCTGGCCGAGCTGGCGCGCAAGCACCAGCTGGCCGAAGCGGTGATTGCGCGGCTCGGCGTGTTCCTCGATGCGGCGGCGCTGCGCGCCATCGCCGACGGCGTGTCGCTCGACCTCGACACCACGGCCGGCGCCGAGGCCTCGGCCGTGGCGCTGCAGAACAAGCTGCGCGAGCTCAACACCACCGGGGCGCCGGCCGATGTGTCGAGCGAGTTCGACACCCGCAGCGACAAGCCGCTGCTGCGCATCAGCCGCCGCCACCACGGCAACATCAAGAGCAGCGTGCTGACGCAGGACTTCGTCCACGGCGCCGACTATGCCGCCCTGGCCGAGGCCGCCAAGACCTTCCGCGACCTGCTCGGCGAAGGCGCCGTGGTCAAGCGCGGCGAGGGCGAGCGGGCCAAGGAAGAAAAGGTCAATGACTTCCGCGAGGCGATGCGCTGGCTGATCGGACAGGCCGAAAACGCCACCGCGCGCCAGCGCTACAAGGGTCTGGGCGAGATGAATCCCGAGCAGCTGTGGGAGACCACGATGGACCCGGCGGTGCGCCGCTTGCTGCGGGTGCAGATCGATGACGCGATCGAGGCCGACCGCGTGTTCACGATGCTGATGGGCGACGAGGTCGAGCCGCGGCGCGAGTTCATCGAGCAGAACGCGCTGCGGGCGGCGAACATCGACGTCTGAGCGCTCAGCTTCGTTCAGCGTGCCCTCGCTGACCTGCAGACCGGCGCCGATGTCGGTCAGGCGTCCGATCGGCAGAAACTCGGTCGTGACCATCGCGAACGTGCCGACTGCGATGGAAGCGACCGCGAGCCAGGCGGATCGGGAGGTGTCGGGGGTGGCGGCCAGTGCATCGGCGCAGGGAGAGCAGGGTGCGTTCATGGGGCGATTCCGGAACCGGCTGGAGCGCCTCGGAGGCGCCAATTCGCGTAAACGCTATTCCTAGCCCGACTCTTGCTAAGCAGAATGGCCGGCGATGAGTCGCCATCTATGAGCAAGGACAGCACAGCAATGAACCCGATCCGGTTTTGGCGCCCCGCCGCCGCCCTGGCGATCTTCGGCATGTTCAATTCGGCGCAGGCGGTCACCAATCCGCCGATCCGGATGGCCCAGGGCATCGAATACATGTGCGGCGGCAAAAGCAGCGCGGAAGCGGCCTTCATGCAGACGGTGGCGCCGCGCTGGGCCGCCACCCTCGAATTCGCGGTCAGCCGCGGCCGCCCGGGCCAGTTTCCGAGCGATGTCAAAGTGGTGGTGCGCGACCGCTATTCCGGCCGGCTGGTGATGGAGGCAGCCACCGGTTCGCCGTTCATGCTGGCACGGCTCGACCCCGGCGCCTACGAGGTCGAGGCCACGCTGGCCGGGATCACGCTGCAGCAGTCGCTGACGGTGTTCAACGGACTGAGTTCGAAGGCGCAGTTTGTCTGGCCGTCGAATGTCGATTTCGCCGCCGCGATGGGATTGCCGCGGCCCGAGCAGCAAGCTTCGGTGCAAACCGGCCGCTGAGTCGCCCATTTCGGGTGCGCCGGCGATCAGGTTGGCTTAAGTTTCATTGCCGACAGTGTTGGCATGAGGCTTTCCTCATGCCAACCCGAGCAAAGGACTCCGCGATGATTGCACATCGTTCCTGGCGGCCGCAGGTCGCCCTCGCATTGGGCGCCGCGGCGCTTTCCGGTGCGCTGGCGGCGCATGCGGTCTACAACCCGCCCATCCACATGGCGAACGGCGTCGAGTACATGGGCGGCGGCACCAGCAGCGAGGAAGCGGCGCTGATGCAGAGCATCGAGCCCCGGTGGCCGGCCAGTTTCGAGTTCGCGGTCAAGGAGGGCAAGCGGCAGGTCTCGGCCGCCGATGTCGTGCTGACCGTTCGGGACGCATCGGGCCGTACGCTGCTGAGCCAGGTCGCGACCGGCGGCCCGTTCCTGGTGGCGCGGCTGGATCCGGGCCGCTACGAGATCGAGGCCTCGCGCGCGGGCCAGACCCTGACGCAGCAGATCGAAGTGCTGCCGTGGCAGCCGAAGCGGACCGTGTTCGTCTGGCCCGGTGGCGCGGAGCCCGGCACGCGTTCCTGAAACGCGAGGATCCTGCGCCGCTCTTTGAGAAAATGTTCAGTGCGGCGCGAGATGGGGCGTGGGAAAATGCAAAGCTGCCTGTGCATGGCACGCACCTTGAATGTGGAGCGTATCGCTCGCACATGGTGTGTCCGGGCGCTGCCCGTCTTCCTAGGCCCTGATGCCGCTTCGCCCCCTCATTCTTCTCACCACGCTGCTGCACGTCTACATCGGGCTGCGCCTGTTGCCGGCGCTCGCGAGCCTGCCGCTCGCGTGCTCACTGCTGGCGCTGGCGCTGCTGGTGTCAGCCGCAACCATGCCGCTGCCCTTCGTCGGCATGCGGTCCGGGAGGCGGCCGTTCGCCGATGGCTGGAAATGGATCGGGCTCGTCAGCATGGGCTGGTTCTCGTCGCTCATGCTGCTCACGCTGGTGCGCGATGCCGGCCTGCTGCTGGGCTGGCTCGGGGCGTCGGTGTCCGGGGCGACGCTCGACTGGGCGCGCTGGCGTTTCTGGAGCGCCGCCGCCGTGCCGCTGACGGCGAGCGCGACTTCGTTGATCGGCCTGTTGAATGCGCGCCGTACCGCGGGCGTGGTGCGGGTCGATGTGCCGATCCGCGACCTGCCCTCGGCGTTGAGCGGCTTCACGATCGCACAGCTCAGCGACATCCACGTCGGGCCGACCATCAAGCGCGGCTATATCCAGCGCATCGTCAATGCGGTGAATGCGCTGGGCGCCGACATGATCGCGATCACCGGCGACCTGGTCGACGGCACGGTGGCCGAGCTGCGCGAGCACATCGCCCCGCTGGAGCAGCTCAAGGCCCGGCATGGCACTTTCGTGGTGACCGGCAACCACGAGTACTACGCCGGCGCCCATGCGTGGATCGAGGAGCTGCGGCGGCTCGGCCTGCGCGTGCTGCTCAACGAGCACGTGGTGCTGCAGACGCGCAACGTGAAGGGCGCGCAGACCGACGAGGAAGTGCTCGAGAGTGCGCTGCTGGTGGCCGGCGTGACCGACTACACCGGGGGGCACTTCGATGCGGCGCATGCCAGCGACCCCCACGGCGCGCTGGCCGACGCGCCACCGCTGGTGCACACGCGGGTGCTGCTGGCGCACCAGCCGCGCAGCGCGCCCGAGGCCGCCGAGGCGGGCTACCACCTTCAGCTCTCGGGCCACACGCACGGCGGGCAGTTCTTTCCGTGGAACCTGTTCGTGCCACTGCAGCAGCCCTTCACGGCCGGGCTGCACAAGCTGAGCGAGATGTGGGTCTACACCAGCCGCGGCACCGGCTACTGGGGGCCACCGAAGCGCTTCGGCGCACCCTCCGAAATTACTTTGCTGCGACTGATGCCGGAGTGAGTTTCAAGCCGGCTCGGCGTTGTGCGCGCTGCTCACCAAGCGGCGTGGCATCGCGTCAGTCCTGTTCGGTGGACAGCCGGCGCGCGTTCGAGGTGGTCTTCGCATGGATCGGCTTGAGGCCGCGCTGGACGATGCGCGCGCTGGCGCTGGAAAGCTGGCTCACCGTTTCGGCGGAGCGTGCGGCGGCGCTTCCGAAGGCTTCGGCATGGCCGACTGCCTGTGCCGGGGTGGTGCTGGTGGCGAGCGAGAACAGGGCCAAGCCGCTGCCCAGCCAGTGTTTCACCGCACGGTTCACGAGGGCGAACTGGGTGGTGTGCAACTGGTTTGCCATGGCGACGCCGGATTCGCTTGCCGCCGCCAGTTTCTCGTGGCTCATGAGCTGGAATTCGGCCATGTCGACCTCGCTGGGCGAGAGGCCGGCCTTGGCCATGCGCTCGGTGCGCATCTGGATCACCGAGCCGGCCGACAGCAGCATCTCTTGGGTCTTCAACGCCACGTCGACCCACAACATGAGCGGGTTGAAGAAGCGCGGGGAGGAGAGACTGTGGGTCATGGAAGTCTTGGACTTTGTGCGGGGGGACGAAGCAGACTATAGACCTCCCACGGCCTTTTTGCTGCACTGCAACATCACTTTGGGGATGCCGTCCTACCTGGGGGGCGGGGAAGCACCAATCGATGTTTCACACCGCCTTTGAGAAGCTGGGTACGTTCGAATCTGCAACGCGTGCTTACAAAATGTCCAACACACCGCGCCGAGCCCGAATGCTGCTGAGCGCGGCATGCTGTTCGCTTTCCATTGCCGCCACGGCCGCCGGAATGGACAACGCGCCAGGTGCCTACATCGACCTGGGGCAGTCGCTTCAAGGCCCTGGGGACACCGATTCGCTGACTTTCGGCGCGGTGCTCCCGTGGACCCACGGACAGTCGGTTCAAGAGGGCGCGCGCTCCTTCTATTGGGATTTTTTCCTCAGTTGGTGGCGCGCGCCGGCCCCCCCCGACGGCGTGGACCGGCGCAGCTACACGCAACTCGGCGTGGTCGCCAACTGGCGCTACCGTTTCGAGCAGGGCGACTCGCCGTGGTTCGTCGAGGCCGGTTTCGGCGGGACGCTGATGAACAGCATCTACCGCACGCCCGACCGGGAGTTCAGCACGACCTTCCAGTTCACCGAGCAGCTCGGTGTGGGACGCAGCTTCGGCTCCCAGGGCGAGCATGAGCTGTCAGTGCGTCTGCAGCATGTCTCGAACGCGGGCCTCAAAGAGCCGAATCCTGGCGAGAATTTCGTCCGGCTCCGCTATCTCCATCGCTTCTGAACACGGTCCGGGCACGCGTGCGCAGCCTTCTGGCGCGCAGTTCGGTGGCCACGTAGGCCAGCGCAGCGAGCGCGAGGGGCAGCAGGTAGTAGATGACCCGGTAGGCCAGCAGCGCACCCAGCAGCGTGCCTTGCGGCAACCGGTGGCCGAGCAGCGCGAGGAACACGGCCTCGAGCACGCCCAGCCCGCCCGGCACATGGGTGATGACGCCGGCGACCGCGGCGACCCCCATCGCGGCCAGCACCTCGGGATAGGGCAGCCGGCGCAGCAGCAGCATCCAGACCACGCCGCCGATCGCCGACCAGTTGAGCGTCGACATCGCGAGCTGCAGCAAGGCCATGCGCAGCGAGGGCGTGTCCAGTTCATGGCCGCGCAGGCGCCAGGTGTGTTGCCGCGCGATCGCGCACAGCCCGAGGTAGGCTCCGCCCGCCGCCAGCAGCAGGGCGCCGAGGATCCGCAGTCCCTCGCCGTCCATCTTCCAATCCGGCGGCAGCGTCATCGGAAAGAAGCAGAAGACCGCGCCGGCCAGCACCAGGTAGCCGAGCCAGTTGGTCAGCATGCTGAAGCCGAGCACCCGCGTGATCGTCGGGTTGTCCAGGCCCAGCCGGGAATAGAGGCGGTACCTGAAGGCGACGCCCCCGACCAGGGCACCGAGGTTGAGGTTGAAGGCGTAGCTGATGAAGGTGACGCGCATGACAACGCGGGTGCCGAGCCGGTGCCCGGTCATGCGGCGGCCAAGCAGGTCGAAGGTGCTGTAGAGCAGGTGGCTGGAGGCGGCGAGCGCGGTGGCCGCCAGCAGTGCCGGCAGCGGAATGGCGCGCAGCGACGCCAGCACGTCGCGCCAGTCGACCATGCGGGCCTGGCGCACGACCAGCACCAGCACGAGCGCGAAGAAGAGCCATGCGGCCGCGTGTTTCACCCGGGCCCAGCCGCCGGCCCTCACAAGGCAAGCTCCGTGCTGTGCACTGCGGTGCGAGCTTGCCTGGGGCGGCCCGGCGCGGCGCATTCGGATGCCTTCGTGCTTCGCACTACGGTGCGAGCGCCTTCGGGCGGCCGGGCGGCGCTCATGCTGCGTCCGTTCGCGTGGCGCCGCCGGCCTCCGGCTTCGGCGCATGCAGGGGCTCGAGCTTCGGTGCGTGGCGCGGCAGCCAGCCGACCCACGAGGGATACCAGCGCAGCAGGTGGAAGATGATGAAGCTGCGCACCAGCCGCCAGCCGCTCCATTCGCTGAGCTCCGACGCCTCGATTTCCCTGCAACTCTTCTGCATCAGCGTGTCGAGCCGCTCCCACAGCACCTGGTTGAAGGCCTTGTCGCGCACGATCACGTTGGCCTCGAGGTTCAGCGACAGGCTCAGCGGGTCGAGGTTGCTCGAGCCGACGGTGCTCCACTGGTCGTCCGCCAGTGCCACCTTGCCGTGCAGCGGGCGCTCGCAGTATTCGTAGATCCGCACGCCGGCATGCAGCAGGTGGTGATAGAGCATGCTCGCTGCCGTCTTGACGATCGGCATGTCGGGTTCGCCCTGCAGGATCAGGCGCACGTCAACGCCGCGCCGCGCGGCGCGGTGCATTGCGTTGATCAGCCGGTAGCCGGGGAAGAAGTAGGCGTTGGCGATCACGATGCGCCGCCGCGCGCTACGGATGGCGGCCAGGTAGTGGCGCTCGATGTCGTTGGTGTGGTGCCGGTTGTCGCGGGTCACGAACTGCGCGGCGGCATCGCCTGCGGGGGCGTTGTCGACCTGTGCGGAGGCCTTGATCCGGCGCCGGAACCAGCTCGGGCCCTTGCCGCCGACCGCGATCGCCTGCAGCACGAAGCGATGGATCTCCGAGACGATCGGGCCGACCAGCGCGACCGCGTAGTCCTGCTTGGCCTTGGGGCCGAAGTCGAGCAGGTGGTCGGCCGCGTAGTTGATGCCGCCGACGAAGGCCAGCGCGCCGTCGACCACCACGATCTTGCGATGCATGCGCCGGAAGACGTTGAGCCGCTGGCCGAAGAAGCGCTTGCCGGGATCGAACACCCGGACCTTGACGCCGGTGGAGGTCAGCCCCGAGATGAACTCGGGCGAGAGCGAGGGCGAGCCGAAGCCATCGATCATGAGGTCGACCCTCACGCCGCGTGCCGCTGCCGCGCGCAGGGCCGCATGCAACTGCGCGCCGACCTTGTCCTCGAACAGGATGAAGGTCTCGACGATGACTTCGCGCCGGGCCTGGCGGATGGCGTCGAAGACGCGCGGGAAGAACTGATCGCCGTTTTCCAGCAGTTCCACGCGGTTGCCGCCGGTCCAGCGCCCGCCGGCGGCCGGCTCGCCTGCCGTGGTGGCGTCGTTCACAGCGCGATCTCCGCCACCAGCGGCGCGTGGTCGGACAGATGCGACCAGGGCTTGCGCGGCAGCACCATCGGCGAATGCACGCCCGCATTGCGCACGTAGATGCGATCCAGGGGCAGCAGCGGGAAGCGCGAAGGAAAGGTCCGGGCGGCGCTGCCATGGGCCTGCACGAAGACTTCGCGCAGCGACACCCCCTGCTCGAGGATTTCGTGGGCGCGGCCGCGCCAGTCGTTGAAGTCACCGGCCACGATCAGCGGTGCGTCCGCGGGGACCTCGTCGCGCACGATATGGCACAGCAGCTCGAGTTGCTGGAGCCGGTGGTTCTCGGCCAGCCCGAGGTGGGCGCAGATCACGTGGACATCGATCGGCCGCGCCGGCAGCCGCAACACGCAGTGCAGCAGGCCGCGCTTCTCGGGCCCGGCGATCGAGACGTCGTGGTTGCGGTAGTGGACGATCGGGAACTTGGACAGCACCGCGTTGCCGTGGTGCCCCCTCGGGTACACGGCGTTGCGGCCATAGGCGAACTGGGGCCACATGGTGTCGGCCAGGAACTCGTAGTGCGGGGCCTCCGGCCAGTTGTCGATCTTGCGCGAATGGCGCGAGTGGGTGCCCAGCACCTCCTGCAGGAAGACGACGTCGGCCCCGACCGTGCGCACCGCCTCGCGCAGCTCCGGCAGGATGAACTTGCGGTTCAGCGCCGTGAAGCCCTTGTGGGTGTTCACGGTCATGACCTTGAGCGAGGTGGGTGGCGCGGCCACGGCGGTCGAATGCGAAAGAGGCTTCACAGGAAGGGTTGTAAGCCGGGAGGCGCGACCCTGCTGTAGGAACGCACCACCTTCTGCACCCGACCGACAAGTCCGGCACGCCTCGGTGATCGAAGCCGCCCGCACAGCGAAAAGCCCCGGGGCGCGAGCGCCGGGGCCTTTATCCGTGAGGCCTTTCAGCTTTTTGCGGGCGCAGGGGCGGGGTGGTGGTGATGTCCGCCAGGACCGCCAGGGCCGTGGGGTCCGACGCGCGGCATCGACTCGGCGTCGAAGGTCGTCTGCTGCTCCGGCGTCAGCGCAGCGTAGAAGCTGCGGGTGGCGTCGGCGCGCTTGGCGAACATCGCGCTGCGTTCGGCCTGGCGGGCCTGCATGCGGTCGAGGCGCTGCGGCGTGGTCAGCTTGGCGAACTCGGCGCGCTCGGCGTCGGCTTGCCCCGCCGGTCGGGCCGGCGGCTGTTGCGCCGCTGCAAAACTGTTCCACGCGCTTTCCTGCGCCGGGGTCAGCTTGAGCTTCTCCTTCAACGCAGCCAGGCGCTGCGCCCGTTGGGCCTGCATGCGCTCGAAGCGCTCGGCGCGCTGGAGCTGGGGCTTGGCGGGCGCCTGGGCGCCTGGCCGGGCTTCGGCGGCGGGCGGCGGGGGAGCCGTCAGCGGCGCCTGCGCGAAGGCACCGGACGAAGCGAAAGTGGCCGAGGCCAGCAGACCGGCCCAGAGAAGGCTTTTGCGAGACGGGATCATGAGAGTGCTTCCTTTCGAAGAAGCCTGCCACCGAGGGGCAGCAGGTGAGACGAAGTCTGCGGCCGCGATGTATCCCGATCGTGATCCCGGTGTCAGCGCCGGTAAAGAAGAATGAACGGCCCGACGCGCTCGGGACGGGCCGCCTCGGCGGTTCAGCCCAGCTTGCCGTTCTGGAAATCGTGCACCGCCTGCGTGACCTGCTCGTGCGTGTTCATCACGAACGGCCCGTACTGGGCGATCGGCTCGTGCAGCGGCTTGCCGGCGATCAGCAGGGCGCGGGCCGGGCTGTGGTTCGATGCCGGTGCGCGCAGCACGACCCCGTCGCTTCCGGGCTCGTTGGCCAGGATCGCCATGCGCTTGGTCGGAATCTCGGCGCTGCCGATGTAGAGCGACTCGCGGAACACGTAGACGAGGGTGTTGTGGTCGTCCGGCAGCGGCTGCGCGAACTCGGCCCCGGGAGGCAGCGAGACATCGAGGTAGAGCGGCTCGGTGTGCGCGCGCTGCACCGCGCCCTGGACGCCGTGGCTTGCGCCCGCGATCACGCGCACGTGGACGCCGGCCGGGGTGGTGAACTCGGGAATCTCGGGGCTCTGGATGTCGCGGTACGAGGGCTCGCGCATCTTGTCCTTGGCCGGCAGGTTGAGCCACAGCTGGAAGCCTTCCATGAGGCCCTCTTCCTGCTCGGGCAGCTCGCTGTGCACCAGGCCGCGGCCGGCGGTCATCCATTGCACGCCGCCATTCGACAGCAGGCCTTCATGGCCGGCGCTGTCGCGGTGGCGCATGCGTCCGGAGATCATGTAGGTCACGGTTTCGAAGCCACGGTGCGGGTGGCTCGGAAAGCCGCCGATGTAGTCGCCCGGGTTGTCGCTGCCGAAGGCATCGAGCATCAGGTAGGGGTCGAGCCGCTGCTGCAGCGTCTGGTGCAGCACGCGCGTGAGCTTGACGCCGTCGCCGTCGCTGGTCGAGACGCCGGCCACGATCTGGTCGATGCCGCGCGGTTGCGAGAGCGACAGCGGCTCGATGGCGTGGGAGGGATGGGCATGGGAGGGGGTGCTCATGGCGGCATGGTGGCACGGTTGGGGCGACCGCGCTGCCGGTGGGGCTGTCGCAACGGTCAGCCCAGCGCCTCGAGCTCCCAGGAGACGCTCTGCCAGGCGACGCCGAAGCCACTGGCGGCGCCGGCGGGTGCGGCGCTCCGGATCGCCTCGAGCGCCCACTCGCCGCCGGCGCTCACGCTGTCGATCAGCGGCACCGGCACGGCGCCAGCAATGTCGGCGGCCATGCCGGCGAGGGCGGCGCCGCCCAGGATCACGGCCCGAGCCTGGAAGCGCTTCGCCGCTTCCAGGCAGGCATCGGCCAGCAGGCTGCGCGCGCCGACCGGGTCCTGCGCGAGCTGGGCACCGCTGGGCGCCACCGTGTGGATGCCGGCCAGCGAGGCGGAGAAGCCGAGCGAGGCCGCCAGACGCTCGAGCATCGGCCGCCAGCGCTCGCCGCCGGTGACGATGGCGAAGCGGCCATGCCGCGCCGCCGCCGCGAAAGCGGCCTCGGCCAGGCCGCCGACCGGCACGCCGGCGCCGTCGCGCAACGCGAACAGCCCCGGATCGCCGAAGCAGCCGATCAGGACCGCGTCGGGCCGCTCGCCGTGGGCGTAGGCCGTGGCCCAGGCGTCGAGAACCGCGTGCTGTGCCACCGCGTAGGTGGCCTCGCTGGCGATGTAGGGGGCACCGAAGCGGGCGGTGACGGCGTGGACCTCGAGGGCGCCTGCCAGCTGCGCCTGCAGATGCTGCTGCAGCAGCCCGCTCACCGTCGCCGAGGTGTTCGGGTTGATGACGAGCAGCCTGGCCATCATCCTCGGCGCGACGACCGCCGCCGCAGCAGGGCCGCCGACCCCAGCGCGATCGCCATCACCGCGAAGGACACGACGGTGGTCACCGTGCCGAGCGCGTAGATCGATGGCGTGGTCACGGTCGAGGTCAGCGCCTGCAGTTCGAGCGGCAGCGTGTTGACGTCGCCGATGGCCTGCGAGGTGCGCGCGATCTCGTCCCAGCTCAGCGTGAAGCCGAACATGCCGATGCCGACCACCGACGGCCCGATCAGCGGCAGCACCACGTGCAGGAAGCTCTGCCAGGGCGTGGCGCCGAGGTCGCGCGCGGCCTCCTCGTAGGCGGGATTGAAGCGGTTGAAGACCGCGAACATGATCAGCAGGCCGAAGGGCAGCGTCCAGGTCAGGTGGGCGCCGAGTGCCGAAGTGAGGAGGCCGAGCGCCGTGCCGTAGCTCTCGAGCGTGCCGTCGGCGCCCATCGCGCCGAGCGCGCCCTTGATGCCGCTGTCGAGCAGGCGGAACTGCAGCCCGATGCCGAGCGAGACGATGATCGACGGCATGATCAGGCTCGCCACCGTGACGAAGAACAAGGCGTTGCCGCCCTTGAGCCGCTTGCGGAAGGCGAGGCCGGCCAGCACCGACAACACCACGGTGAACCCCATGACCACCGCGCCGAGCATCAGCGAGCGGCCGAAGGCGGCGCCGATGTCGACCGTGCCCAGGCCCTCGGCGAGCTTGCGGAACCAGTGCAGCGAGACGCCGCGCAAGGGGAAGGTGAGTCCACCCTCTGGGCCCTGGAAGCTCAGCACGAAGATCGTGACCATCGGGCCGTAGAGGAAGATCACGAACAGCGCGAAGATGATCGCCAGGGGCCAGTATCCGGGGCTGCGCTGCTCACCGATCATTTTCGCTCCCCCGGCGCGCCCCTGGTCCAGAGTTGCCGTGGAACCGGCTTTGCCGGGCCGCAGGCGACGCCCCCTGCAAGGGGTGGGCGGCTACACGAAGTGAGCCAACCTGGGGGTGTTTCATAGTTCTTTGCGGATGTCGACCAGCCGGGTCAGGCCCCAGATGATCATCAGCACCACCGCCAGCAGGATCATCGCGTTGGCGGCGGCCAGCGGGAACTGCAGGTAGGAGGTCTGGACCTGGATGATCTTGCCGACCGAGGCGATCTGCTGCCCGCCCATCACGCCGATGGTGACGAAATCGCCCATCACGATCGTGATGACGAAGATCGAACCGATCAGGATGCCGGTGCGCGACAGCGGCACGATCACGTTCCACAGCGTCTGCCAGCCCGAGGCGCCGGAGTCGCTGGCGGCTTCGAGCAGCGAGCGGTCGATGCGCATCATCGAGTTGAAGATCGGCACGATCATGAACATCGTGTAGAGGTGCACGAAGGCCAGCACCACCGAGAAGTCCGAGAACAGCAGCCACTCGACCGGCGCGTCGACCAGGCCCATGCCCATCAGCCCCTGGTTGACGAGCCCGTTGCGGCCCAGCAGCGGCACCCACGAGATCATGCGGATCACGTTGGAGGTCCAGAAGGGCACCGTGCACAGCACGAAGAGCAGCGTTTGCATGCCCGGCGAGCGCACGTGGAAGGCCAGGAAGTAGGCCACCGAGAAGCCGATCAGCAGCGTGATGCCCCAGACCAGCAGGCAGAACTTGAGCGTGCTGATGTAGGTCGACAGCGTGACGCAGAAGTCGCCGTTGTCGGTGAGGTGCGAGCAGCCTTCGAAGATGCTCAGGTAGTTGCGCGGCGAGACCGCCGGGATCAGCTCGTACTCGTTGAAGTTCCACAGGCTGACCATCGCGATCAGCGCCAGCGGGATCAGGAAGAACAGCAGGAACACCACCCCGAACGGCGCCGCCTGCCACCAGGCTTTGATGGCTTTGGTGGGCGGCGATGTGGCGTGGCCGGTGGTGGCAGTTGCACTCATGAATGAAGGGGAAGATGGAGTGTTTCCTCAGGCGAGCAACGCGATGCCCGTGGGTGGGACACCGCGGAACCGGCCTTGCCGGGCCGCTGGTGTCGCCCCCCGGCAGGGGGGTGGGCGGCTACACGCAGTGAGCCAACCTGGGGGGCGAGCTCATGCCGCCACAAATTCGTTCCATTTCTTTACCATGTACTCGTTCTCGTCCATGACCGCGTTCCAGCAGGCGATGCCGCCCATGCGTTCTTCGTAGCTGCCGCCGTCGCGCAGCGCGCCGACCTTGGCGATGACGTCGCCCTGCGGGCTCTTGATGTCCTGCGTGGCGGGCTTGCCTTCCATCCAGTAGGCCCATTCGTAGGGCGCCATCTTGGCCTTGGCGGTTTCCAGTACGGCGCTGTAGTAGCCCTGGCGGTTCAGGTAGGCGCCGGCCCAGCCGTCGAGGAACCAGTTGATGAACTCGTAGGCGCCGTCGAGCTTCTTGCCCGACAAGGTGGCCGGCAGGCCGAAGCCCGAGGCCCAGGCGCGGTAGCCTTCCTTGAGCGGCTGGAAGGTGCAGGCGATGCCCTTGCTGCGCACCGCGGTCACGGCCGGCGACCACATCGACTGGATCACCACTTCGCCCGAGGACATCAGGTTGACCGACTCGTTGAAGTCCTTCCACAGCGCCCGAAACTGGCCGGCCTTCTTGGCCTCGATCAGGGTCTTGATCGTCAGGTCGATCTCGGCCTTGGTCATGTTGCCCTTGTCGGCGTACTTGTGGATGCCCTTGGCCTCGACCACCATCGCCGCGTCCATGATGCCGATCGACGGGATGTTGAGGATCGCGGCCTTGCCCTTGAACTCGGGGTTCAGCAGCTCGGCCCAGGAGCCGATCGGGCGCTTGATCAGGTCGGGCCGGATGCCCAGCGTGTCGGCGTTGTAGGTGGTCGGGATCAGCGACATGAACTGCGTCGGCGTCTTCGAGAACACCTTGCTCTTCTCGCCTTCCAGGAAGATCACCTTGATCGGCGCCGTGCCCTGGCTGCCGATCTTCTTGCCCGCGACCTCGCCCTTGGTGAACACGCTGGTGATCTTGTCGGCGTTCTTCACGCGCTGGGTGTCGATGCCCTTGAGGTTGCCCGTCGGCACGATCTTCTTCAGCGAGAAGTACTCGGTGTCGATCAGGTCGAAGCTGTTCGGCGCGGTCACGGCGCGCTTGGTGACGTCGTCGGTGGTGACGGCCACGTACTGGATCTCGATGCCGGTGTCGGCCTTGAACTTCTCGGCGATCGCCTTGTCCTGGTTGACCGCGGTGCCGAGGTAGCGCAGCACGATCTTCTCCTGCGCATGGATGGCCGGGAACACGCCGGCCGCGAGGATGCCCGCGGTGCCCTGCAGCAGCGTGCGGCGCTGCACGCCGGTGGAGGGGGTTTCGATTTTTTTGGACATGGGAGGTCTCCTGGGAGGCGGGTGGTGAAGAAGGGGAGGAAAGGAAGAACCGGATGCGGGACCAGCGCCGAGGGCCCTTTCAGGCCGCCATCGCCGCCAGGGCCGCCAACGGCGCGTTGCGTGGCGCGGGCGTGCCGCCGTCGCGCGCCGCGGGACGTACGGCGCCCGGGCCCAGCGTCCGGGCGTCCGACTCGGCCCAGGAAATGCGCACGCTCTCGCCGACTTCGTAGCTGCGGACGGCGAAGTCCTTTTCCGACAGCAGCACCGAGATGCCGCTGAGTTCGGGGCGCACGCCGGTGAGGCGCAGGCCGAGCAGCACGTAGGTGCCCTGGTATTCGACGTCGGTGACATGGGCCGGGATGCCCGGATCGCCGGCGGCGCCGGTCGCCGGCGCGATCCGCGTGTGGTCGTTGCGCACCGCGACCAGCCCGTCGTTCAGCGCGAACACGTTGTGGCCGCCCATGAAGCGCGCCACGAATTCGCTGGCCGGGTGGTTGTAGACCTGGTGCGGCGAGCCGACCTGCTCGATCAGCCCGTTGTTCATGACCACCATGGTGTCGGCCAGCGCCATCGCCTCTTCCTGCGAGTGCGTGACATGGATGAAGGTCAGGCCGAGCTCCTTCTGCCAGCGCCGCAGCTCGGCGCGCATCTGGATCCGCAGGAAGGGGTCGAGCGCCGACAGCGGCTCGTCGAGCAGCAGTACGCGCGGTTCGGTGATCAGTGCGCGTGCCAGCGCCACCCGCTGCTGCTGGCCGCCCGACAGCTCGCCGGGCTTGCGTTCGGCCAGGTGGCCCATCGCCACCCGCTCGAGCAGGTTGGCGGCGCGCTTGTGGCGCTCGCTCTTCGAGACGCCCTTCATCTTGAGGCTGAAGGCGACGTTGTCGAGCGCCGACAGGTGCGGGAACAGCGCGAAGCTCTGGAACATCATCGCAGTGCCGCGCGCCGCCGCCGGCAGGTTCGTGATGTTGCGGTTGTCGAGCAGGATGTCGCCGCCGGAAGCCGACTCGTGGCCGGCGACCATCCGCAGCGTGGTGCTCTTGCCGCAGCCCGAGGGTCCGAGCAGGCAGCAGTAGCTGCCGCTGGCGATGCGCAGGTCGATCTGGTCGACGGCAGGGGGCGTGCCGGCGGCGTAGCGCTTGCTCAGCGCGACGATTTCAACGGCTGCGGGCGGGGGGGCGGTGACAGCATCCATTGGGGATGCCATCGCAAGACATGTGCCAGCGGCCCGGCCCGCGGCCGGTCGTCCGATGCGCCGGGTTGGTGCGCGCGCCGGCCTGCGTCAAGGTGGTGCGAAGCGCGCGGCCGCGACATTGCGCAGCAGGGCGTCGCGCTGCGGCTTGCTGATGCCGCGCACGCCTTCGGCGACCCACTTGGCCCGTTCGACGTTGATGTTGCCGTCCTGCTGCCACTTGCGCACCGCGGCGGCCGGGTTGTTGAGCATGGCGGCCAGCCAGACCGCCTGCGCCGGCTCGAGGTTGCGGGCCGAGCGCTTGAAATAGGTGCGCGCCGCGGCTTCGGCGCCGCAAATCTGGGCGCCCCAGGGCGCGTTGTCCAGGTAGAGCTGCAGGATGCGCGCCTTGCCCAGCGTCTGCTCCATCTCGACCGCGTAGAGCAGTTCGCGCAGCTTGCGGTCGGCGCTCTGCTCGGCGCCGGTGACCAGCATCTTGGCGAGCTGCTGGCTCAGGGTGCTGCCGCCACGCTCGGCCTTGGCCGCCTTCTGGTTGACTTCGAGCGAAGCGCCCAGTTCGGCGATGTCGTAGCCCGGATGGGTGAAGAAGCGCTGGTCTTCGGCCGCGATCACGGCGCGCGCCAGCCAGCTGTCGCTGCCGAGGCGGCTCGGTGCGCCGCAGCGGCTGCGCGCATTGGTGAACGCCTCGGTGCCCAGCCCGTCGACGGAGAAGTCGGCGATGCGCGGCTGCAGCGCGAAAGTGCCGGCTGGCAGCGCCGCCTGGGCGTTGAGTGCCAGCGTGCCGCCGATGCGGGCGCGCTGCAGTTCCGGCAGGCCGGGCGACAACACCGCGTACCAGCGCGTGATGGGCGTCTCGGGCACGCGGATGTCGATGTGCAGCGCTTGTTGCGAGAGCCGGCCGGTCCAGCGCCCGCGCAGGATCCCGTCGTCGCTACGGCCTTCCGCCAGCAGCGGCCGGGCGGGCGGCGCGGCTTCGAGCGCGCCGCTCAGCGTGCCGGCGTCGCGGCGCACCGTGGCGCGCAGGCTGTCGAGCCGGATCGGTGCAGTGCCCAGCGCCGGCACGGGCGCGCTGCAGGGTGCGCACCGGAGTTCCAGGGTCTCGGTCGCGGCGTCCCAGCCGAACTGCACTGGTCCATGGGCGGTCTCCATCGTGCGGCCGGCGAGCCAGGGGGCGAACCAGGAGGAGGTGGCCAGCCGGATCGCGGTCGGAACACCGACATCGATCGCCACCGGGCCGGCCTGGATGCGCGCCGGCCATTCGTCTCGACCGGGCGCCAGCGCCAGCTTCAGGATCAGGAACACCGCAACTGCCGCCGTCAGGAGCAGGGCCAGGGTCGCGAAAAGCAGGTAGACCAGCGCTTTCTTCAGCAAATCACTCTCACTCTGTCAATGTTCCATCACGCCATCGTGTGACCCGCGATGCATAAAACCGGCGTCTCCCGATGTCAGGGATACCGCGGAACCGGCTTTGCCGGGCCGCTGGTATCGCCCCCTCGAGGGGGCGGCGCCGCAGGCGCTTCGGGGGTGTTTCCATGCGCGTCACTCGATCTCTCTTGCCAGGGTCACAGCTTGCCATGGCCCGCGCGAGCGGCCGCTGCCCGCCGCCCAGTACCAGGCTGAAGTGTCGGTGAAAGCGTCGCCCCCGGCGTCGACGATGCGCTCGCAGACCCGGATTTTTTTCCTGTTGTCGCGTTCGGCGACGAAACAGCGCCACAGTCGCTCGTGCAGGTCGCGCTCGAGGCGGGCCTGGGCGATGCCGTAACCCAGTGCGCGGTAGCAGTCGGCGGCCGGGTGCAGCATGCGGGTCGGCGCGTTCACCTGGCGCAGCACCAGCACCTGTTCGCCGTCGGTGAGGCGCGCGATGGCGCCGGGGAACTGCTCGGCGAAGCGGCGCTCGACGGCGCTCATCGCCAGGGGCCGCAGCGGCGCACCGTCCCACTCGCTGGGCCATTCGGTGGAGGCGGCAGCCGCAGCGGCGGTCGGCGGCCGCTGCAGCGCCGCGCTGCCCGACCAGGCCAGGCAGAGCAGCATGGCGAGCGCGAACAGCGCCTTGTGCAGCATGCGATGCACGAAGCGGTTGGCGAAGCAGCGGTCAAGCAGCGCGATGGCCACGCCGTTCTCCCTGGTTCATCACCCATGCGATGCCACCGCAGACCGCCGCCAGCAGTGCCAGGCCGAAGGCGTCGTGCAGCCACGGTGCCGGCGCGAGCCCGACGGCCTCCAGGGCGATCAGCAGGCTGTTGCGCACGATGTTGCCCAGCAGCACCAGTGCGCCGACGGCCGGCAGCCGGGCGAGGAAGCCGCGGTCGTCGCGGCGGGCCCAGAGCGCGACCACGCAAGCCGTGAAGTAGCCGAGCCAGACCATCTGCACGCCCGAGCAGGGCGCGTCGACGATCACCAGCTGGCCGCCGACCCGGAGGCTGCTGCCCTCGCGCGCGATCTCGAAGCCCGGCGCCAGCAGCCAGCGGCTGGCCTCGGCGGTGGCCACACGCAGCGGATAGCCGGCGTAGAACTGCAGCGAGGACAGGAGCGGCAGCGCCAGCACCGCCAGCCCGGCGACCGGCCCCGCGGCCACCTGGCGCGGCAGGAAGGCCAGCAAGCCGCAGGCCTCTGCGAGCATGGCCACGAGCGCCGCGGCCAGCGGCGGCAGCGCGGGCAGGGCGCCGACGCCGGTGCGTGCCAGCGTGGCGGCCACCGTTGCCAGGGCGGCGAGCGCCAGCCAGCCGAGGCGCGGCGCCGCGCGCAGTTCGCCGCGCAAGGCCATCACGAGCACGGCCAGCGCCGCGAGCGCCAGCAGGCCGAGCGGATCGTCGGAGCGGTCCAGCATCCGCCGCCCCATCCAGAGCCAGGTCGGCGCCAGCGCGGCGGCCTGCAGCGCGAGCCAGCCCAGGGCCGGTGCGCGGTCGAGCCGGATCCCGGCCTCGAACAGGCGCGGATGGCGGCTGGCGAGAGTGTCGAGGGTCATGGTCATGGTCATGGTTTCTTTTGGTCTTCTTGAGCAGTCTTTCTGATCAGTTGAGGACAGAGCAAAAACTGCTTCGCAGTTTCTTGGTCTGTCCCGCAAGGTCTCAGGAAGTCATCCGGCGCGTGTCGGTTCGGCGGGCACGGCGGCGCAGCATCGCCAGCATCGAGAGCAGCACCGCGATCGCGCCCAGCATCTCCGGCTCGGGCGTGCTCGGCACCTCGACGCCCAGGCTTTGGCCGAGCGCGAGCTCGCCGACGCCCTGCGGCAGCGGCAGCGGCTGGTCGACGCCGGCTGCGTTTTGCGGCGCCGGGTTGCGCACCACGCGGTCGATGGCGATGAAGCTGGTGTATTGCGTGAGCAGGCCGTAGCGCAGGCCCAGGTCGGTGATGCGCTGGCGCAAGTCGTCGCCGCCCTCCAGCGCTTCCTGGTCGGAGAGGCTCGCGATGCGATGCCGCGCCCACAGGCTGCGCAGCGCGGCCGCGTCCCGGCGCGCCTGCGGGTCCACCTTCAGCGTCTGCCGGTACGGACCCTCGGCGCCGCGGCCTTCGATCACGAGCCGGCCCTTGGCCTCGCCGCGCCACTTGCCGAACAGGATCACCGGGCGCTCGCCGAGCACGTCGGGCAGCGACATCGGCTCCACCTCGTAGACATCGAGATCCTCGAAGCGCGCCTTGACCTGCGTCAGCACCGGCGACTCGACCAGGCGGCGGAAACGCGCGGCCTGCTCGGGTGCCTGGACCGGATCGGTGATCACGAAGGGCTCGCCCATGCCGGCGCGCGCCAGGCCCTCGATCAGGTGCCGGTTGACCGAGGAGCCGATGCCGAAGGCGAACAGGTTGGCCCGGCCGAGGTTCCGGCGCACCAGTTCGAAGGCTTCGCGCTCGACGGTGACGTAGCCGTCCGTGACCACCACCAGCGTGCGCGAGACGCCCTCGGCCTTCGGCTCGGCATAGGCCCGCTTCAGCGCCGGGATCAGTTCGGTGCTGCCGCCGCCGCCGTGGTTCTGGATCGTCGCCAGCGCCTGCGCGATGTTGGCGCGGGTGGCCGGCACCGAGTGCGGCGACAGCATGCGGTTGCTGCCCGAGAACAGCAGCACGTTGAAGGTGTCGCTGGGCCGCAGGCCGCCGATCAGCCGCTCCAGCATGGCGCGGGTGGTGTCGAGCGGGAAGCCGTGCATCGAGCCCGAGATGTCGACCACGAAGAGGTAGTCGCGCGGCGAAATGGCGTTCGCGGCCACCGATTTCGGCGGCTCGACCATCGCGAGGAAGAAGTTCTCGGAACCGTCGCCGTGGCCTTGGTAGAGCATCAGCCCGGACTGGATCCGCTCGCCCGCGAGCCGCCAGTCGAGCACGAAGTCGCGGTTGTCGGCCGGCCCGGCGCTGCGGGCCAGCGTGACGTCGGCATGGGCATCGCCATCGCGCCGGGCGAGCTCGATCGCATGGCTTTGCGAGCGCACTTCCTGCAGCGCCATCGGCATGTCGAGCGCGACCTTGAGCTTGAAGGCGGTGCCCGGTGCGACCGCCGCGCGCAATGTGGGCTGCGCCACCCAGCGGGCCTGCGCGTTCTCCGACTGCGGGCTGTTGTAGCGCGGCCCGACCACCGTCGGATAGACGAACTGGTAGTTGCCGCCCTGCGGCACCAGCAGCTCGGTGTAGCGCAGCGTCACCCGGACCTCGTCGCCCGGCAGGATGTTGGCGACGTTCATCTGGAACACGTTGGGCAGGTGCTGCTCGAGCAGCGCCGCGGTCTTGCCTTCCTTCTTCGCGGCGTCGTAATCGATGCGGGCCTGTGCCTTTTCGCGGATCTGCGCCGTGATCAGGCGCTCGCCGATCCGCATGTCGAGGGCGCCGACTGCGGCGCGGGTCGAGCCCGGGAACACGTAGCGGGCCTCGATCGCCCGCTGCCCCTCGTTGCGGTAGGTCTGCGTGACCGTGACGTCGGCGATCACGCCGGAGATCTTCACGTCGACCTCGGTGCCCTTGAGCGGCAGGCGGTCGAGCTCGGGGTCGTCGCTCTTGACGAAGAAGTACGGGCTCTCGGTCTTCGCGCGCGGGCCCGGCGCTTCCTGCGCATGAAGCGGGCGCAGGCTCAGCGCGAGGAAGCTCGCGGCGGCCAGCGCCACGGTGACCAGCCAGAGCCGGCGGCCGGGGCGACAAGGGGTGGCGGTGGTGTCCATGGTGTTGTTCCTTCTCCTTCTTCTTGTGCGAACTTGCACGGTGCCCAATGTCGACAGCGTCCAAGAAGGGAGTTGGAAGGCTTCTTGAAGTCCGGCGCGGCCGACGCAGGCTTGTGTGAAGTCCGTGTGAAGTCCCGGGCCAAGGGACTTCACACGGGCATCGCCCGGATCGGGAACCATCGCTGCCTGTTCCTGCTCCCTCCCTGCCATGACCTCTCCCTGCGCAACTCCCTCCCGCGCGCCGACCTGGCGCCGTACGGCCGCCTGGCTCGCGGCGCTGTCGACCGGCACCGTGGTGGTGCTGGCGATCGCCGGCGGCATTGCGGTGGCCACGATCTACCCGCGCCTTCCCGACCTGTCCGCGCTCCTGGACTACCAGCCCAAGCAGCCGCTGCGGGTCTATTCGGCCGAAGGCACCCTGATCGGCGAGTTCGGCGAGGAGCGCCGCAACCTGACGCCCTTCGCGCAGATTCCCCAGGTCATGAAGGACGCAGTGCTGGCGGTGGAGGACGCGCGCTTCTACGAACACGGCGGCGTCGACTACAAGGGCTTCGTGCGGGCCGCGGTGGCCAGCCTGCAGGGCGGCCGCAAGCAGGGGGCTTCCACCATCACGATGCAGGTCGCGCGCAACGTCTACCTGAGCTCCGAGCGCACGGTGCAGCGCAAGACCTGGGAGATCCTGCTGGCGCTGCGCATGGAGCGCCAGCTCACGAAGGATCAGATCCTCGAGATCTACCTGAACCAGATCTACCTGGGCAACCGTGCCTACGGTTTCGCCGCTGCGGCCGAGACCTATTTCGGCAAGCCGCTGCAGGACATCACGATCGCCCAGGCGGCGATGCTGGCCGGCCTGCCGAAGGCGCCGGGCACCAACAACCCGGTGGCGAATCCGCGCCGCGCGCGCGCCCGCCAGCTCTACGTGATCGATCGCATGCAGGAAACCGGCTTCATCACCGCAGCACAGGCCGAGGCTGCGCGCAAGGAACCGCTGCAGCTGCGCGACGCCGCCGACCCGTCGCGGCTGCATGCCGAATACGTGGCCGAGACCGTGCGCCAGATGATGCATGCGCAGTACGGCGACAGCATCTA
This sequence comes from Variovorax sp. P4_B11, assembly GCF_056402355.1. Lineage (NCBI taxonomy): Bacteria > Pseudomonadati > Pseudomonadota > Betaproteobacteria > Burkholderiales > Comamonadaceae > Variovorax > Variovorax sp. P4_B11. The sequence continues at coordinate 192,399 of NZ_JBFUHO010000002.1, read as the reverse complement.
CACCAGCGGGCTCAAGGTCTCGACTTCGCTGGTCGCGGCCGAGCAGCAGGCGGCCTATCGCTCGCTGCGCAAGGGCATCATGGACTACGAGCGGCGCCAGGCCTATCGCGGTCCCGAGGCTTTCGTCGATCTGCCGGAGGACCCGAAGGCGCTCGACGACGCGGTGGACGACGCCCTGGCCGAGCACCCGGACAACGGCGACCTGGTGGCCGCGGTGGTGCTGCAGGCCAGCGCCAGGGAAGTCAGCGCGCTACGTGCGAACGGCGAGGCGCTGCAGATCAGCGGCGAAGGCCTGAAGCCCGCGCAGTCGGGCCTGGCGGAGAAGGCGCCCCGCGACATCCGGATCCGCCGCGGCGCGGTGATCCGGGTCGCACGCACGCCGAAGAACAGCTGGGAGATCACGCAGCTGCCCGAGGTCGAAGGCGCCTTCGTCGCGCTCGATCCGAGGAGCGGCGCGATCCAGGCGCTGGTCGGCGGCTTCGACTTTGGCAAGAACAAGTTCAACCATGCGACACAGGCCTGGCGCCAGCCCGGCTCGAGCTTCAAGCCCTTCATCTATTCGGCGGCGCTCGAGAAGGGCTTCGCGCCGGCCACCGTGATCAACGACGCCCCGCTGCACTTCGAGGCCGGTGCCGGCGGCACCGCCTGGGAGCCGAAGAACTACGACGGCGGCTACGACGGCCCGATCACGCTGCGCCGCGCGCTGCAGCAGTCGAAGAACCTGGTCACGCTGCGCGTGATGCAGTCGATCGGCGCCGACTACGCGCAGGACTGGGTGACGCGCTTCGGCTTCGAGCGCGACAAGCAGCCGGCCAACCTGCCGATGGCGCTGGGCGCCGGCTCGGTGACGCCGATGCAGATGGCCGCCGGCTATGCGGTGTTCGCCAACGGCGGCTACCGCGTCAACCCCTACCTCGTGACGCGCGTCACCGACGCCCGCGGCAAGGTGCTGATGGAGACCGAGCCACCGGTGCTGGACGAGGCCCGGCGCGCGATTCCCGAGCGCAACGCCTTCGTCATGGATTCGCTGCTGCAGAGCGTGGTGAAGGGCGGCACCGCGTCGCGGGCCTACCAGGCGTTGCGGCGCGACGACCTGTACGGCAAGACCGGCACCACCAACGACTCCTTCGACACCTGGTTCGCCGGCTTCCAGCCGACGCGCGTGGGCATCGCCTGGGTCGGCTACGACACGCCGCGCCAGCTCGGCGTGCGCGGCGAGACCGGCGGCAGCCTGAGCCTGCCGATCTGGACCGGCTACATGCAGTCGGCGCTCAAGGGCGTGCCGGTGGCCGCGCTGAAGGCGCCCGATGGCGTGCTGCAGGTCGATGGCGAGTGGTACTTCGACGACTACGCGCCGGGCCGCGGCGTGGCCAGCCTGGGCCTGGACCCCGCGCTGGCGCCGCTGTCGGCCGAGGACCTGGCCGGCGTGCCGGTGAGCCCGCCCGCGGCGCCGGAGCAGCGAAGCCGCATCCTCGATTTCTTCAGGTAGCTGTTGCTCGCCCCCAGGTTGCCCCGCACTTCGTGTCGGGGCGCCTCGAGTCGCTGCCAGAGGCAGCGGCTCTTCGGGCCGTCCAAGCCTGCCAGTGCAGGCTTGGAGCCGCGGCCCTCAGCCCCCTGCCGGGGGCAACACCAGCGGCCCGGCAAAGCCGGTTCCGCGGTGTTTCACGAACGGGCCGCGCTTCGCCGGCCGCGCGGCAAGCCACAGTGCCTACACTCCGGGCTGCCCAACGCCTGTTCTTGCCTTGAAGCTCCATGGAAACTCTCACCCTGGTGACGCTGATCGTCATCGGCGCCTACCTCGTCAAGTCCCAGCACCAGCGACAGCGCATCGCGCTGCTGGGCAGCCACCTCGGCCACTATCAGATCGAGAAGCTGATGGAGAACCTCACCGAAGGCTATCTTCGCTGCCTCGGCGAGGACGACCCCGAGCGCCGGGCGCAGATCTGGCGCCTGCTCGACAGCACCGAAGAAAAGCTGTCGGCCCAGTTCGACAGCTTCGCGGCCGAGTTCGCGCGCATCGGCGAGAAGGAGGCGCGGGTCAGCAAGCTGCCGCTCGCGCTGCCCTTCGCGCCGCAGTTGTTCCCTGGCGCGACCTTCGACCTGCGCCAGGCCTTCGCGATCCATGCCCGCGGCATCGCCGCCGTGATGCGCAACGAGCGGCATCGCGCACCGAAGGCCAAGGCCTTCATGATGTCGGCCGAGCTGTTCCTGATGCAGCACAGCTGCCACTGGTACTGCAAGTCGAAGGCCGTCGCTTCTGCGCGCCTGCTGGCACGCCACCAGACCTCCTACCAGCAGGTGCTCGACGCGGTGAGCCCCGAGACCCGCAAGGCCTATGGAGAGCTCACCGGTCAGTGATGTGACAGCAGCGGCAGCGTGAGCGTGGCCAGCGCGCCGCCGCGCGGCGCATTGGCGAGCTCGACCCGGCCGCGGTGCAGGGTGGCGATCTCCTTCACGAAGGCCAGGCCGAGGCCGGTGCTCTTCTTCTGGCTGTGCGGCCGCGCGAGCGAGTAGAACTTCTCGAACACCTTGTCCTTGGCGTAGTCCGGGATGCCCTCGCCGCGGTCGCGCACGCTGACGATGGCACGGCGCGAGCTGGCTTCCAGAGCCAGCAGCACCTCGGCGCCCGGAGGCGAGAAGTCGATCGCGTTGTCGAGCAGGTTGCTGACCGCGCGGCGCAGCAGGAATGGGTCGCCCTCGACGCGCGCCTCGGCATGGATCGCCACCTGCACGCGGACATCGCGCCGCGCCGCCGCGGCCTGGGCGCTGGCCGCCACCTCGCGCAGCAGCGGTCCCAGCGCCACCGGCTCGCTGCGGTCCAGCGCGCGCCGGGTCTCGAGCGCGGTGAGCTCCATCATGCGGTCGACGATCTCCTGGATGCGCTGCGTCTCGTGCGCGATGTTGCCGAGGAAGCGCTCGCGCTCGGCCTGCGGCATCGAAGGCTCCTGGATCAGCTCGGCGGCGCCGCGGATCGCCGACAGCGGGCTCTTGATCTCGTGCGTGAAGGTCTGCACGTAGTCGGCGACGTAGTTGCGGCCGGTGAAGGCGTCGCGCATTTCCCCGAAGCCGCGGCGCAGCGTGTCGACCGCGCGGCGCAGCATGCGCCCGAGGCTCGGGCTGCGCTGCGCGCGCAGCCAGCCCACGTAGTCCGAGATCAGTCCGAAGGGGCGCACCAGCCAGATCGAGACGATGATCGCGCCCACCAGCAGCGCCAGCGCCGAGCCGCCGCCGACCCACAGCGTGCGCGCCCGCGCGTCCTCGACGAACTGGCCGAAGCTCTGCACCGGCTTGCCGACGCTGACCACGCCGACGATCTCGTTGCCCCAGCGCACCGGTGCGCCCACGTACATCACCGAGCTCAGCGGATCGCCCGCGATGTCGCGCGTGGTGCGGGCGCCGTAGGTGCCGGCCAGCGATCGCTTGACGTCGCTCCACTGCGAGAAGTCGGCGCCCAGGTTGCGGCCCTGCGAGTCGAACAGCACGCGGCCGTTGCGGTCGGTGACGTACATCCGCAGCTCGACGTGGCGCTTGTGCAGGTTGTAGATCTGGGCCGAGAACTGGCGCGCATAGACCGATCGGAACAGCGGCTCGAGCCGCGCGGTGTTGATCGCGCCGGCGATCACGTCCTGCTCGACCAGGCTGGCCATCAGCTGCGAGGCCTCGACCAGCGACTCCTCGGCCGACTCGCGATAGCGCGGGTCGATGTCGATCACCACGCGGTAGAGCAGGAAGGCAATGCCTGCCGTGTAGATCAGCAGGATGCCGAGGAAGATGCGTGTCCTGCTCGTCATGTCGTGGCCCCCACGCTCCCCACTTCGTGTGGTCGCTGCCCCCCGAGGGGGCCGCAGGCCGCCTTGGGGCGGCCCGGCGCCGGCCTGGATGGCCCCCACGCTCCCCCACTGCGTGTGGGTCGCTGCCCCCCGAGGGGGCCGCAGGCCGCCTTGGGGCGGCCCGGCGCCGGCCTGGTACTCATGGGGTGGGCGGCAGGTCTTCGTTCAACGCGTAGCCCGTCCCGCGCAGCGTGCGGATCGGGTCGACCTCGGGCGCGATCGCCTTGAGCTTGGCGCGCAGGGTTTTCACGTGCGCGTCCACGGTGCGGTCGAAGCTGTCGCTGGCCTCGTCCCAGACCAGGCGCAGCAGGTCGTCGCGCGTATAGACGCGGCCGGGCCGCTGCACCAGCAGCCGCAGCACGCCGTACTCGTAGCGCGAGAGCTCGAGCAGGCGGCCGTAGTAGCGGATCTGCATGCGCTCGAGATCGAGCGCGAACGGCGTGGACGGTGTCGCCGCAGCCGCTGCCGGTGTCGGCGCTGCGGGCGCCGGCGCCCCTTGCGCGCCCCGGCCGCTGCGGCGCAGGATGGTCCGCACCCGCGCCACCAGCTCGCGCGGCGAGAAGGGCTTCGCGATGTAGTCGTCGGCGCCGAGCTCGAGGCCGACCACGCGGTCGATCTCGTCACTGCGCGCGGTCAGGAACAGCATCGGCACCTGCGCCCCCCCGGGCAGGGCCTGCAGCCGCTTGAAGAGTTCGAAGCCGTTCATGTCGGGCAGGCCGACATCCAGGATCGCGAGGGCCGGCGGCTCGGCCGTGAACTGGGCGATGGCCTGCTCCGCGGTGGCGCACCAGACCGGCACGAAACCATCGGTGCGCAGCACGTACTGCAGGGTGTCGGCGATGCCGGACTCGTCTTCGGCAATCAGGATCCGCGGGTTGAAAGGCATGGGCCGGATGGTAGCGGGCGCCGGCCGGCTTCCCGGCAGCGCGGCTCAGCGCAGGTCGAAGCAGCAGCCGGAGCAGAAGGCCTTGTCACCGCCCTCGACGAACGGGATCATTTCCGAGATCCGCTGCCGGATGGCGAACGCCCGCCCGGTCTGGACGACGCTGGGCAGCAATGCCGCCCCCCTTGGCGAGGCCACGATGGCTATTTGGCTTGGTAGCCGGCGTTCTCGATCGCCACGATGATGTCCTGCCGTGGGTGCTGGCTGACCACATCGACGTGCCCGGTCTCGAGGTCCACCGTGACCTGCGCACTGGGATCGATGGTCTGGACGGCGCTCTGCACCACGCCGGCACAATGACCGCAACTCATGCCCGTGACCTGGAATTTCTGGCTCATCGTGTTTGCTCCTTCATGTGAACGAATGGGCAAGTTTGAACCTTTCCCCCATGTCAATGTCCAGCGAGGGGGTGCTCTGTGCGGTACAAACGGGAAGTTTCCTTTCATCACGTCCCATGCGAATTCTCCTGGTCGAAGACGATGCGGTGCTGCGCGGCGTGATGCTGCGCAGCCTGGGTGACGCGGGCCACCGCGTCGATGTGGCAACCAGCGTCGAGGACGCCGATCACCTCTGGCGGGTGCAGTCCTTCGACGCCGTGCTGCTGGACTTGAACCTGCCGGCGACCGCCAGTCCGACCAGCGGCCTGGCGAGCGGCCTCGTGGCGCTGCGCCACGCGCGCGCCCGCGGCGACCGCACGCCGGTGCTGGTGCTGACCGCGCGCGACCGCACCGACGAGCGTATCGCGGGCCTGGATGCCGGTGCCGACGACTATCTCGGCAAGCCCTTCGACCTGGCCGAGGTCGAGGCCCGCTTGCGGGCGCTGGTGCGCCGGGCCCAGGGCACCGAGGACATCGCGCTGCTCGGGCAGTTGCGGCTCGATCGGCGGGCGCGCCGTTTTGCGGTGGGGGGGGTGCCGCTCGACCTGCCGGCGCGCGAGTTCGAGGTGCTGTGGGAGCTGATGAGTCCACCGGGCCGCACGGTCAGCAAGCGCGAGCTGTCGGACAAGCTGTCGACCTTCGACGAGTCCCTGGGCGACAACGCGCTCGAGGCCTTCATCTCGCGGCTGCGCAAGAAGCTGGTCGCCAGCGGCGCGGCCATTCGCACGCTGCGCGGCATCGGCTATCTGATGGAAGCCGAGACGTGAATTCCGGCGCGGCGGCGGCAGCGCCGTCGCTGACCGCGCGGGTCCTGCGCCGCGTGCTGGTGCCATTGGGCCTGACATGGCTGCTGGGCACCGCGGTGGCCGTGGTGGTCGCCAGCTATTTCACCGAGCAGGCCTTCGACCGCGCGATGCTGGACGACGCCTACTCGGTGTCGGCGAACGTGCGGGCGGGCGAGCGCGGCGCCGAGCTCCTGCTGTCGCCGCGCGAGGTCGGCAACCTGCTGTTCGACCAGTCGGAGACGGTCTTCTTCGCGGTGCTGCGGCCCGACGGCTCGCTGCTCGCCGGCGACGCCGGGCTCGACGCGCCACCACCGGGCGAAGGCGCGCGCCACCGCTTCTCGCGCATCGACTATCGGGGCCAGGCGCTGCGCGCGGTGGTGCTGGAACCGGGAGCGCCGGCCGGCTACCGGGTGATCATCGCGCAGACCACGCGGGCCCGGGCGCTGCTGATCGAGCAGCTTCTGGCGTACTCGCTGGCACCGCAACTGGTGCTGCTCGCCCTGCTGGCAGGCTGGCTCTGGCGTGGCATCGGGCGCGAACTGAATCCACTGGGCGAACTGCGCCGGACGCTCGAGACGCGCGACGCCCAGGACCTCGCCCCGGTGCCCGTGGCGCGCAGTTCGCGCGAACTCGAGCAGCTCGGCGATACGCTCAATGCACTGCTCGAGCGGCTGGCCCACAGCGCCGCGGCGCAGCGCGAGTTCGCCGGCAACGTGGCGCACGAACTGCGCACGCCACTGGCGGGCATCCGCGCGCTGGCCGACTATGGCCTGGCGCAGCGGAATCCTGCGATCTGGCGCGAGCAGCTGCAGCAGATCGCGACGAGCCAGGCGCGCGCCAGCCGCCTGGTGGACCAGTTGCTGGGCTTGGCGCTGGCCGACGAAGGGCGGACCCGCCTGCAGCGCGAGACCCTGCGCCTGGACCAGCTGGGGCAGCAAGCCGTGCTGCGGCACCTGGCACGTGCCGATGCCAAGGGCGTGGACCTGGGCGGGCTCGGGCTGGAAGATGCGGTGTCGGTGCAGGGCAATGCCGCGCTGGTCGAGGGCATCCTCGACAACCTGATCGACAACGCGCTGCGCTACGGCGGCCGCACCATCACCGTGGAGCTCGATGGCCTGACGCTGAGCGTGGCGGACGATGGTCCCGGCATCCCGGCCGAGGCCCAGCCCGACCTGCTGCAGCGCTGGGCGCAGGGCCCGGCGGGCCAGAAGCTCGGCCAGGGCGCGGGGCTGGGCCTGGCGATCGTGGCCCGCTACGCGAAGCTGCTGGGCGCCGAACTCCGCTTCGCCCGGGCTTCGGAAGAGGGCGGGCTGCGCGTCAGCGTGGCCTTCGCCCCCGACGCTCAGGCCAGTGCCGGATAGTCGATGTAGCCGGCCTCGCCGCCGCCGTAGAAAGTGGTCTTGTCCCACGGGTTCAGCGCTGCGCCTTCGCGCAGGCGGCGTACCAGGTCCGGATTCGAGATGAAGGGCCGGCCGAAGGCGACCAGGTCGTCGCCCTCCTTCAGCGCCTCGTCGGCCAGTGGCTTGTCGTAGCCGTTGTTGACCATCCACGCGCCTTTGCCGCCGGCCTCGCGATAGGCGGCTTTCAGGGCCTCGTAGTCGAAGGGCCGGTCGTCCAGCTCGCGCGGGCCGCCGGTGGCGCCCTCGATGACGTGGATGTAGGCCAGGCCGAGCGGCGCCAGCTGCCGGACCACGTAGTCGAACAGCGGCTGCGGGTCGGCGTCATGCACGTCGTTGGCGGGCGTGACCGGCGACAGGCGGATACCGGTGCGGCCGCCGCCGACGGCGTCGACCACCGCGCGCGTCGCCTCCAGCAGCAGGCGGGCACGGTTCGGGATGCTGCCGCCGTAGTCGTCGCTGCGCTTGTTGCTGCCGGTCTTCAGGAACTGGTCGAGCAGGTAGCCGTTGGCGCCATGCAGTTCGACGCCGTCGAAGCCGGCAGTCTCGACCGCGCTGCGCGCCGCGGCGGCGTACGCGTGCACGATGCCGGGCAGCTCGGCGGCATCGAGCGCGCGCGGTTCGGAGGTTTCGACGAAGGTCGGCACGCCGTCCTTGATCAGCACGGTCTTGGTCTTGGCCGTGATCGCGGAGGGCGCCACCGGCTTGCCGTTGTCGGGTTGCAGTTCGGTGTGCGAGACGCGGCCGACATGCCACAGCTGCACCACGATCTTGCCGCCCTCGGCGTGCACGGCGTCGGTCACGCGCTTCCAGGCGTCCAGCTGCTCGGTGCCGTAGAGGCCGGGCACGTCGGCATAGCCTTGGCCCTGCTGGCTGATCGCGGTGGCTTCGGTGATCAGCAGGCCGGCGGAGGCGCGTTGCGCATAGTAGGTGGCCGTGATGTCGCGCGGCACCGCGTTGGGTGCACGGTTGCGCGTCAGCGGCGCCATCACGATGCGGTTGGCGAGCGCCAGGTCGCCGGCCTGGACGGGGTCGAAAAGAGAAGACATGAAAGAAGTGCCTGTTGTTGTCGATGAAAGAAGGAAGACGGCCAAAGGGTAAACCCCAGATCGCAACCTTGCTGTCACGGGGTTGTCCCTTTGCTGCTATGGGCTGCAGCAGAATGGGTGCGCCCCATGTCCTTGCCTGCCGCCACGCTCACGTCTTCCCAAGCCCTCCGTCTCGCACTGGCCCTGTCGCTGGGGGCGGCCGTCTCGCTCGGCATCACCCGCTTCTCGTACGGCCTGCTGTTGCCGCCGATGCGCGCCGATCTGGGTTGGAGCTATGCGTTGGCTGGCAGCATGAACACCGCCAACGCCGCCGGCTACCTGTTGGGCGCGCTGCTGACGCCGGCCCTGATGCGGCGTGCGGGCCCGGTGCGGCTGCTGGTCGGCGGCGCGGTCGCGGCCAGTGCCTTCATGGCGGCCAGCGGCTTCTTCAGCTCGGCGCCGGCGCTGTTGCTGCAGCGCCTGCTGGCGGGGTTGGCGAGCGCCTGGGTGTTCGTCTCCGGCGGCTTGCTGGCGGCGCGGCTCGGCGCTTCGCAGCCGTCGCGTGCGGGCTTCCTGCTGGGCCTCTACTACGGTGGCACCGGCTTCGGCATCACGCTGTCGGCACTGCTGGTGCCGGCGGTGCTGCAGGCCGCCGCGGGAGCACCGCAGGGCTGGGCCTGGGCCTGGTGGGCGCTGGCGCTCGCCAGCTTCGCTGGCACCGCCGTGCTGGCGCTGGCCGTGCGGGCCATGCCGGGGGAGGGCGCTGCCTCTGCGTCGATGACGCCCTCACCTGCGCGGGGAACGGCAACCGCTTCCTCCTGGCCGGTGATGCGCTTCGGCTGGGCCCTTGCGGGCTACGCGCTGTTCGGTGCCGGCTACATCGGCTACATGACCTTCGTGATCGCGCTGCTGCGCGAGCAGGGTGCGAGTCCTGCCGACATCACGCGCTTCTACGCCCTGCTGGGCATGGCCTGCGTCGCGTCGTCGAGGCTCTGGGCCGGGCTGCTGGACCGCTACCGCGGCGGCGGCCCGCAGGCGCTTCTGAATGCCTTGCTGGGGGTGGCGACCCTGCTGCCGGTGCTGAGTCCGGCGTGGCCGGTGACGATGGCTTCCGGCCTGATGTTCGGCGCTGTCTTCCTGTCGGTGGTGGCGTCGACCACGGCGCTGGTGCGGCACAACCTGCCGTCCGCGCAGTGGGCCGCCGGCATCAGCGTCTTCACGATCGTCTTCGCGCTCGGCCAGATCGTCGGCCCCGCGGTCACCGGCTGGATCTCCGACGGCCGGGGCGGCCTGGCCGGCGGCCTCGTGGCCTCGGCCCTCACGCTGTGGGTCGGCGCCCTCCTGGCCTGGCGCCAACGCCCGGGCCAAAGCGGCGAAGCGACCCCGGTGCCCCACGGCCGGCGTAGCCAGGCCCGTTGGTGAAACACCGCGTGGGGGCGAGCTATTTCATGCCTTCGACTTTCAGTGCTTCCTGGACGGCCGGACGCGCTGCGATCCGCGCATGCCAGGCATTCACGTTTGCCAGATCGGAAAGATCGACACCGGTGGGCTTGGCCCAGTTGGTGACCGTGAACAGGTAGCCATCGGCGACGCTGAAGCTGTTGCCCATCAGGAACTCCTTCTCTGCGAGCTGGCTGTCGAGCCACTCGTAGCGCGACCGCAGCCGGGTCTTGAAAACGGTCTTGGCTTCTTCCGGCATGTTCGGATTGAACAGCGGCGAGAAGCCCTTGTGGATCTCGGTGCCGATGAAGGTGAGCCATTCCTGCAACCGGTAGCGCGGCATCGTGCCGTTGGCCGGAGCCAGGTTCTTGGCCGGTGCCAGGTCGGCGATGTACTGCAAGATGGCCGGACCTTCGCGCAGGCGTGTACCGTCGTCGAGTTCGAGCATCGGCACGTAGCCCAGCGGGTTGATGCCGTAGTAGTCGGTGCCGTCCTGCAGCTTGTGGCTCTTGGTGCTCGCGAGCACGGGCTCGAAAGCCAGGCCGGCTTCGCGCAACGCGATGTGGGGCGACAGCGAGCAGGCGCCCGGCGAGTAGTACAGCTTCATTCGAAAAACTCCAGTGAATAGGCAAAACGCGTTCTTGGCGACGCGAGCGCGATGCTAGCGGTTTCACGGTGCGCGCGTTGTTGTCCTACGGTGCCTTGGGCGTCCCGACGATGCCGTCGCCGGCCGCGCGTTTCTAAGCTTCCGCCCACTGCGGCGGGAGTCCGCCCTGCAAGGAGTTCTTTCATCATGTTGAAGTACGCCATCGTCTTCGCGGTCATCTCGCTGATCGCCGGTGCCCTGGGCTTCGGCGGCGTGGCGGCGGGCGCAGCCGGCATCGCCAAATTGCTGTTCGGCCTGTTCCTGATCCTGGCAGTCGTCTTCGTGGTGCTCGCGGCCTTGGGCGTGGGCGCGGTGAAGAAGGCGCTCGACTGATGCCGTCCCCTTGGCAGCGCTGGCCGCGCGTGCGGCCGCTGGTGCGCCTGCTTCAGAGTCCTGCGCATTGCGTGATGCGCGTGCTTCACGTCACCCGCTCGAATTGGCAACGGCAACAGTCACCCGACGGATCTCGCGGAGCTGCCGTTGAATGCCGTGCCTATGTCGCTTGCGGGGCGCGACGCTTCGGCTCACGAGCGCTCGGTTGGCGGCTGAGGACATGGCGTTGCTATCAAAATCATAGCAATCGGCCCAATGCCGATGGCCTGTGAGCGGTGGCTGCGGCCGAGTCGGCTTGTCCTCGAGGCAGCACGGAAACACGGCGGCGATTAAAATTGCCGCCCCTTTCCGAGAGCGCACGCTTGCTGCGCCCCATTCCATGCTGTACCCCGAAGAATTCGATGTGATCGTCGTCGGCGGCGGCCATGCCGGCACCGAAGCTGCGCTGGCCTCCGCCCGCATGGGCGCTCGCACGCTGCTGCTCACCCACAACATCGAGACGCTGGGTCAAATGAGCTGCAACCCCTCGATCGGCGGCATCGGGAAGGGCCATCTCGTGAAGGAAGTCGACGCCCTCGGCGGCGCCATGGCAATCGCGACCGACGAGGGCGGGATCCAGTTCCGCGTCCTCAATTCGAGCAAGGGACCGGCCGTGCGTGCGACGCGGGCCCAGGCCGACCGCGTCTTGTACAAGGCGGCCATCCGCCGCCGGCTGGAGAACCAGCCGAAGCTGTCGCTGTTCCAGCAGGCGGTGGACGACCTCATGATCGAGGGCGACCGCGTGGTGGGGGCGATCACGCAGGTGGGCATTTCCTTCCGCGCACGCGCGGTGGTGCTGACGGCCGGGACTTTCCTGGACGGCCGCATTCACGTCGGCCTGGACAACTACCAGGCCGGGCGCGCGGGCGACCCGCCGGCAGTGAGCCTGTCGGCCCGGCTCAAGGAACTCAAGCTGCCGCAGGGGCGCCTGAAGACCGGGACACCGCCGCGGCTCGATGGCCGGACCATCGACTTTTCGAAGTGCACCGAGCAGCCCGGCGACGGCATGCCGGGCGGGGCTGGCCCGATGCCGGTGTTCAGCTTCATGGGCCGCAAGGAAATGCATCCGCAGCAGATGCCTTGCTGGATCACGAACACCAACGCCCGCACCCACGACATCATCCGCTCGGGCTTCGACCGCAGTCCGATGTTCACGGGCAAGATCGACGGCATCGGGCCGCGCTACTGCCCGAGCGTCGAGGACAAGATCAATCGCTTCGCCGACAAGGAAAGCCATCAGATCTTCCTCGAGCCCGAAGGCCTGACCACCCACGAGTACTACCCGAACGGGATCTCGACCAGCCTGCCTTTCGACATCCAGTACCAGCTGGTGCGTTCGATGGTCGGACTGGAGAACGCCCATATCCTGCGGCCCGGCTACGCGATCGAATACGACTACTTCGACCCGCGCGAGCTCAAGAGCAATTTCGAGACGCGAGCGATCCAGGGCCTGTTCTTTGCCGGGCAGATCAATGGCACGACCGGCTACGAGGAGGCCGCGGCGCAGGGCTTGTTCGCCGGCGTCAATGCTGCACTGCAATGCAGGGGCGAGGACGCGTGGCTGCCGCGCCGCGACGAGGCCTACCTCGGCGTGCTGGTAGACGACCTGATCACCAAGGGCGTGACCGAGCCCTACCGCATGTTCACGAGTCGTGCCGAGTTCCGGCTGCAACTGCGCGAAGACAACGCCGACATGCGCCTGACCGAGACCGGTCGCAAGCTGGGGTTGGTCGATGATGCTCGCTGGGACGCCTTCTCGCGCAAGCGCGATGTTGTTTCACGTGAAACAGAACGGTTGCGTTCGATCTGGGTGAATCCGCGCAACCTGCCTGCCGCCGAATCCGAGCGGGTGCTGGGCAAAGCCATCGACCACGAGTACAACCTCGGCGACCTGCTGCGGCGCCCGAATGTCAGCTACGAGTCCTTGATGTCGCTGGACGGTGGGAAGTACAGCCCTTCGGTCGTGCCGGGGCCGGTGGAGATCGAGCAGATCGAGATTGCCGCCAAGTATTCCGGCTATATCGATCGCCAGCATGACGAGGTCGAACGCGCGGCGCATTTCGAAAACCTCAAGCTGCCCGCTTCCTTCGACTATGGGCAGGTCAAGGCCCTGAGTTTCGAAGTGCGGCAAAAGCTGTCGAAACATCGGCCCGAGACCCTGGGAATGGCGTCTCGCATTTCAGGTGTGACCCCGGCGGCGATCTCGCTGCTGATGATTCATCTTCGCAAGGGCGGGCACCAGGCCTTCGTGCGCGACACGGCTGAGGCTGCGGAATCGCCGTCCGCCGAATGAGCCAGGAACAACAACTGCGGGAAGGCGCGCGCGCCTTGGGCCTGCGCCTGAGCGATCTGCAATGCGAGCGCCTGCTGGCCTACGGCGCTCTCATCTTGAAGTGGAACAAGGCCTACAACCTGACCGCACTGAGGGATCCGGCGACGGTACTGACGCACCATCTGCTCGACAGCCTCTCGGTGATCGAGCCGCTTCGGCGTGAGTGTCCAGGCGGAGCGAATCTTCTGGACGTTGGGGCAGGGGCAGGATTGCCTGGCGTGGTGATCGCGATCCTGCGGGACGACATCCAGGTCACCTGCCTCGACGCGGTGGCGAAGAAGGCGGCCTTTGTCCAGCAAGTGGCCTCGGAACTGCGCCTGAAGAATCTTCGAGGCCTGCACGCGCGCGTCGAGACGCTGTCGGGCCGTTACGAGCTGATCAGCTCCCGTGCGTTCGCCTCACTGGCTGATTTCGTCCAGGGCTCGCATCACTTGCTGGCGCCGAAGGGCATCTGGATGGCCATGAAGGGCAGGGCGCCGGACGATGAAATCGCCCAACTCCCTGCGGATGGCGAGGTGTTTCACGTGGAACAACTGACGGTCCCCGGTCTGGATGCCGAGCGATGCATCGTCTGGATGCGAAAACCCGACGCCTGATTGGCGCTCTGCGCGTCGACCTCGCTTAGACTCGACGCACTCCCTTTTGAGGCACTTCCCATGTTCGGCATCGCTGACTACGGCGCATTCGTCGCGGCCATCATTCTTTTTCTTGCGATTCCCGGGCCTGGCAACCTCGCACTGATCACCTCGACCGGCAAAGGCGGGGTTCGCGGCGGACTGGCCGCCACCTTCGGTGTGATTGCCGGCGACCAGGTGCTGATGTGGGCCGCCGTGGCCGGCGTCGCCGCCATGCTGGCCGCCTACCCGGCCGCCTTCAGCGCGGTGCAATGGCTGGGTGCCGCCTACCTGGCCTGGCTCGGCTACAAGATGATCCGGGCCAAGCCCGGCGCGGCGCCCATCCTGAATATCCGGCCCCGACAGTACTTCCAGCAAGCCGTCACGATCACGCTGTTGAACCCGAAGGCCATCGTGTTCTACATGGCCTTCTTCCCGTTGTTCATCGATCCCACCCGCCACCAGGGCCTCGCGACCTTCGGCGCCATGGCCGCCACGATTGCTTTCCTGACCTTCTTGTACGGGCTGATCGTGACGCTTCTGACCTACTTTCTCGCGGAGCGGCTTCGTGCCAATCCACGAATCTCCGGTGCGCTGGGCAAGCTGGCCGGCGTCTTCCTGATCGCCTTCGGCTTCAAGCTGGCCATTTCCAGATAAACATGGCCAAGATTTTTTGCATCGCGAACCAGAAGGGCGGCGTCGGCAAGACCACGACCACCGTGAACCTGGCGGCCGGCCTGGCCAAGGTCGGCCAGCGGGTCCTGATGATCGACCTCGATCCGCAGGGCAATGCCACCATGGGCTCGGGCGTCGACAAGCGCCAGCTGGAAACCACGGTGTACGACGTCCTTCTCGAGTCGGCGTCCGTGGCGGAAGCGCGTGTCAACTCCGAAAAATGCGGCTACGACATCCTGGGTGCCAATCGCGAACTGGCCGGCGCCGAGGTCGAGATGGTGGCGCTCGACCGGCGCGAGAAGCGCCTGCGCACGGCCCTGGCTGCGGTCGGTGCCGAGTACGACTTCATCCTGATCGATTGCCCGCCCAGTCTGAGCCTGCTCACCCTCAATGGCCTGTGCGCTGCCCACGGTGTGATCGTCCCGATGCAGTGCGAGTACTTTGCACTCGAAGGCCTCACCGACCTGGTCAACACCATCAAGCAGGTGCACGCCAACCTCAACAAGAACCTGCAGATCATCGGCTTGCTGCGCGTGATGTTCGACCCCCGCATTACGCTGCAGCAGCAGGTGAGCGAGCAGCTCAAGGCCCATTTTGGCGACAAGGTGTTCGACACCGTGATCCCGCGCAACGTGCGGTTGGCCGAAGCACCGAGCTACGGACTGCCGGGCGTGGTGTTCGACCCGCTGGCCAAGGGCAGCCTGGCGTTTGTCGCCTTCGCGCAAGAACTGGTCGAAAAGATGCCCCCGGCCAGCGCACTGGCGTCCGAGGCGGCCGCACCGCCGGTGCCGGCCCCGATGGACGCTCCGCCCGTGGCGGTTCAGATGCCGGACGGCCTTTGAGCGCGCCAAAGATCCTGCTGCTGCCCGGTTGGCAGAACAGCGACCCAGACCACTGGCAAAGCCGCTGGGAGGCGGCCCACGGCGATCATCGGGTCGACCAGCACGACTGGATGCGGCCGCTGCGGGGCGACTGGTGCGCCCGGCTCGAGGAAGAAATCCTGGCGGCGCCAGGCCCGGTCGCACTCGCGGCGCACAGCCTCGGGTGCATCCTGGTGGCGGCCTGGGCCGCCCACTCCGGTCACACGCACCGGGTGCGGGCGGCGCTGCTGGTGGCGCCCGGCGACGTCGAGCGCGACGACCTTCGGCAGATGATCCCGGGTTGGGCGCCGATCGTGCGCCGCCCGCTGCCATTCCCGGCGCTGATGATTGCCGCCCAGGACGACCCGTACTGCGAGGCCGGGCGTTCCCGCCAGATGGCGGCTGATTGGGGGGCACGCTTCATCGATGCCGGTGCCCGCGGACACATCAACAGCGAATCCGGCCTGGGCGGCTGGCCCGAAGGCCGCGAACTGCTGAACGACCTACTGAAAGACGAATGACCTCCATGGCGACCAAAAAACCCAAGGGCCTCGGCCGCGGCCTCGAGGCCCTGCTGGGCCCGACCTTCAATGGCGCGGACAACGCGGTCAACGACGACTCGGCGTGGCCGAACCCGACCACGCTCCTGCTCGACCAGATGGTGCCGGGCATCTACCAGCCGCGTACGCGGATGGACGAGGGTGCGCTTTACGAGCTGGCCGAGAGCATCAAGGCGCAGGGCATCATGCAGCCGATCCTGGTGCGCCGGCTGGATGCCGATGCGGCGCGCGAGAAGAAGGCCGAATTCGAGATCATCGCGGGCGAGCGCCGCTTCCGCGCGGCCGGCCTGGCCGGCCTCGACAGCGTGCCGGTGCTGGTGCGCGACGTGCCCGACGAGGCCGCCGCGGCCATGTCCCTGATCGAGAACATCCAGCGCGAGGACCTCAATCCGCTCGAAGAAGCCCATGGCCTGCAAAGACTGGTGCAAGAGTTTGGGCTTACTCACGAATCTGCGGCCCAGGCCGTGGGACGCTCCCGCAGCGCCGCCAGCAACCTGCTGCGCCTGTTGAACCTGGCCGAACCCGCCCAAGCCATGCTGATGGCCGGCGACATCGACATGGGCCACGCCCGCGCGCTGCTGTCGCTCGACAAGGGCACGCAGATCACCGCGGCCAACCAGATCGCGGCCAAGAAGATGTCGGTCCGCGAGGCCGAGGCCCTGGTCAAGAAGCTGGCGGCCGAGTTCAGCCTCACGCCGTCGCCGCGGCGCGGCAACGCCGAGAAGTCGCGCGACCTGCTGCGCGTCGAGGAAGAGCTCGCCGACCTGCTGGCGGCCGAGGTCGAAGTCCGCATCAAGAAGCGCACCCGGCGCGGCGGGAAGGTGGAGGAGCGCGGCGAGCTCGCGATCCACTTCGGATCGCTCGATGCGCTCAACGGGCTGATCGATCGGATCCGCCAAACGGCCTAGGCCACGCCGCCCGCGGCCCATGCTTCTGGTTGAATTGATTCAACCAGTTACCGGCCCTATGCTCCCGCTACAACTTTTAATGTAAAAGTTCTAAGAGGGAAATCATATGGCACACCTCAGTTGGCCTCTGGCCGCCATGGCCGCGGGCGCGGTGCTGATCAGCGGCTGCGAAACCACCGATATGCAGATGGGCAGCCAGAGCGCCAAGACCGTGGCCACCGGCAGCGCTGCCGGCAGTGCCAGCGCCAACACCAGCGGCGCACTCGAGAAGTGCGACTCTCCGCTGGGCACGGTGTCCCTGATCGAGAACCAGTCGGCGGGTTGGTACACGATCCTGCGCAATGAATACAAGCTGCCACCGACCGCCAACTTGCTGCGGCTGTTGATCCAGCAATCGAACTGCTTCGTGGTGGTCGAACGCGGCGCGGCGGGGATGAACGCCATGTCGCGCGAGCGCCAGTTGTCGCAGTCGGGCGAGATGCGCCAGGGCAGCAACTTCGGCGCCGGCCAGATGGTCGCCTCCGACTACGGCATGTCGCCCGAGATCGTCTTCAGCAACCAGAACGCCGGCGGTGTCGGCGGTGCGCTCGGTGGGCTGGTCGGCGGCCGCTACAGCGGCGTGCTGTCGGCGGTCGGCGGCAACATGCAGACGAAGGAGGCGAGCGCGTTGTTGACCCTGATCGACAACCGGTCCGGGGTGCAGGTCGCGGCCTCGGAGGGCAGCGCCTCGAAGACCGATTTCGGCGCCTTCGGCTCGGTCTTCGGCGGCAGCGGCGGGGCCGCACTGGGCGGCTACACCAACACGGCCCAGGGCAAGGTGATCAGCGCCGCCTTCATGGATGCCTTCAACCAGATGGTGATCTCGCTGCGCAACTACAAGGCGCAAACGGTGAAGGGCCAGGGCCTCGGCGGCGGCGGCCGCCTGGGCGTCGATGGCGCCGCCCCGCCGTCGCAGACCTCCGCACCGAAAAAGAAGTAGTAGCTCGCCCCCAGGTTGCCCGGCACTTCGTGTCCGGGCGCCCACCCCCTACCGGGGGCGCAGTCAGCGGCCCGGCGAAGCCGGTTCCGCGACTGCCCACGAACGGGCGCGCTACGCGCGGCCGAAAAACGAGCACGGCGCCGGCTTTTCCTTCCCCGGCCGGCGCAGCCAGGCCCGTTGGTGAGACACCGCGGAACCGGCTTCGCCGGGCCGCTGGTGTTGCCCCCGGTAGGGGGTGGGCGGGCGACACGAAGTGCGCCCAACCTGGGGGCGAGTCACACCGTGAATATCTTGCCCGGATTCATGATGTTCTTGGGGTCGAGCGCGCGCTTGATGGTGCGCATCATCTCGACCGCGCCGGTGCCGGCCTCGGTCACCAGGAAGCCCATCTTGTGCAGGCCGACGCCGTGCTCGCCGGTGCAGGTGCCTTCGAGTGCCAGGGCGCGCGACACCAGCGCGTGGTTCAGCTGCTCGGCGGTCACGCGCTCTTCCGGAATGTTGGGGTCGAGCAGATAGCCGAAGTGGAAGTTGCCGTCGCCCACGTGGCCGACCAGGAAGTAGGGGATGCCGCTGGCATCGGCCTCGGCCACCGATTCGAGCAGGCAGTCGGCCAGCCGCGAGATCGGCACACAGGTGTCGGTGGAGATCACGCGGCAGCCCGGGCGAGACTGCACGGCCGCGAAGTAGCTGTTGTGCCGCGCGGTCCAGAGGCGGGTGCGCTCCTCCGGCGTGCTGGCCCATTCGAAGGCCTTGCCGCCGTGGCCGCTGGCCAGTTCCTGCACCGTCTCGGCCTGCTCCTTGACGCCGGCCGGCGACCCGTGGAACTCCATCAGCAGCATGGGCTCCTCGCGCAGGCCCAGCTTGGCGTAGGCGTTGACCATGCGCACCGTGTTGACGTCGATCAGCTCGACGCGCGCGATCGGCACGCCGAGCTGGATGATCTCGATCGTCGTGCGCACCGCGGCCTCGATGCTCGGGAACGAGCAGATCGCGGCCGACACCGCCTCGGGCAGCGGATAGATCCGCAGCGTGACTTCGGTGATCACGCCCAGCGTGCCCTCGCTGCCGACCATGAGCCGGGTCAGGTCGTAGCCGGCCGAGGACTTCTTGGCCCGGGTGCCGGTGCGGATCGCTTCGCCGTCGGCCGTCACCACCTCGAGCGCCAGCACGTTCTCGCGCATGGTGCCGTAGCGAACGGCGTTGGTGCCGCTGGCGCGCGTGGCCGCCATGCCGCCGATCGAGGCGTCGGCGCCCGGGTCGATCGGGAAGAACAGGCCGGTGCTCTTGATCTCCTCGTTGAGCTGCTTGCGCGTGACGCCGGGCTGCACCGTCACCGTGAGGTCGTCGGCGTTGATCGAGAGCACGCGGTTCATGCGGCTGACGTCGATGCTGATGCCGCCCTGCACCGCCAGCAGGTGGCCTTCGAGCGAGGAGCCGACGCCGAAGGGGATCACCGGCACGCTGTACGCGCCGGCGAGCTTCACCGCATCGGCCACGTCCTGCGTGCTCTCGGCGAAGACCACGGCCGAAGGCGGCGGCGCGTCGAAGGAGGATTCGTCGCGGCCGTGCTGCGTGCGCACGGCCAGTGCGGTCGAGCAGCGCTCGCCGAAGCGGGCCTTCAGGGACGCGATCAGTGCCTCCGGCACCGCGCGCAGCGCGATCTCGGGCGTGAGATGGGAGGGGGCGGTGGGGGCGTTCATGGGGCGCGGTCTCCTGAAGGGTCTAACATTCTACGAACCGCATCCTCAACCCGCACCAGAGAGACATCATGGGCAACCGCCTGACACAGATCGCAACGCGCACCGGCGACGACGGCAGCACCGGCCTCGGCGACAACACCCGCGTCCCCAAGGACCACCTGCGCGTGCAGGCGATGGGCGACGTCGACGAACTCAACTCGCAGATCGGCGTGCTGCTCTGCGAGCCGATGCCGGCCGCCGTGCGCGAGCTGCTGGTCGACGTGCAGCACCAGCTCTTCAACCTGGGCGGCGAGCTCTCGATGCCAGGCTACACCCTGCTCAAGGCCGAGGCGGTGCTGCAGCTCGACCATGCGCTGGCCGAGCACAACGCAGCCCTGCCGCGGCTGGCCGAATTCATCCTGCCCGCGGGCACCCGTGCCGCTGCGCAGGCCCATGTCTGCCGCACGGTGGCGCGGCGCGCCGAGCGCGCGGTGGTGGCGCTGGGCGCGCAGGCGGAGATCAACGCCGCGCTGCGGCACTATCTCAACCGCCTGAGCGACTTGCTGTTCGTGCTGGCGCGGGTGCTCAACCGGGTCGACGGCGGCGACGATGTCTACTGGAAGAGCGAGCGCATGGCCCGGGCCGCCGCCGAGCGCCAGGACTGAACCCGAAACCGCGAAGGAGAGCCAACGAATGTCCTTGATCCAATCCCCCCGCGCCCGCCTCGCTGGCGCGGCCTGCGCCTTGATGGGCGCCCTCGCGGTGCTGCCGTTCTCGGCACAGGGCGCGGACAACAAGGCGCAAGTGAAAGACAGCAAGGTGCTGAGCGGCATCGGGCGTGGAGCCGATGCCGCCGGCCGCGGCATTGCGCACGGCGCCGATGCGACCCGGCGCGGCGTCGATCACACGGCGGAGCGCGCCAGCGCGCCGGTGCGCCGCTGGGGCGAGGCCCTGGGCCGCAAGATCACGCCGAAGGGCAGCCAGCATCCGGCCGCACCGGTCATCGGGCCTCAAGGCAACGCGCCCTGACACGGGGCCGAGCCGCTTTCGGCCCGCAAGCAGCGAGGCTCAGGCCGCGGAAGGTGCGAGCTGGGCGCAGACGTTGCGCCCGGTGATCGTGAGCCGCAGCCCGCCGCCATGCCATTCGAGCCAGTTGAGCCGGACGTAGGCGTCGATGTCGCTGTCGTCGATGCGGTCGGCCTGGTGGTTCTGCAGGTGGCCGACGGTGCCAGGCAGGGCCTGCCGAAGTCGTTCGCGGGAAGCGGCTTCGTCGGCCGCCCTGGCGGAGATGCGCGTCTGAGAATTCGATGCCATGCGGTTTCGTTCCAATCGCTGAGGAATCGCTCCAATGTACGCTTCCTGCGCAATCAGTCACGGACCTATTTCGCGATATCGCGCAGGACAAACACCCATTCCGCCCAACGGGGCGCCCTATTTGCGCGGCTGCAGCAGCTTGCTGACCTCGTCGACGTTGTCACGAATCCGCTGCCGCACGACCTCGAAGGCGTCGGCCTGCGACTTGGCCGCCATCTCCGACAACTCGCGGATGTCGTCCAGCGCCTGCTTGAAGGCCGCCTTGCCCATGGCGTCGAGCTTGGCGAAGCCCTCGCGCGGGTCGTTGCCCGACAGCCCCTTCACGGTGCCCTGCCAGTCCTCGATCGAGGACTTGAGCATCTCGGTCTGGCGCTGCACCACGGCCTGCAGCCCCTGGTAGGACTTCTCGTTGGCCTTCACCAGCGCCTGCAGGTCCTTGCGCCCGCTCTCGACGATGGCGCCGGCGGCTCCGGCCAGCGGCAGGTCCTGCAGCCGCTCGGCCATGCCCTTGAGCGGCTTGATGAAGGCATCCTGGACATCGGCCGGCGTGGGGATGCCCCCGGCGCGGGGCTTCTTGGCGGCGGTGGTGCTCGACTTGCTGGTGGCCATGTGCGCTATCTCCAGTATTTGAGGGTGGGCTGCCACGATACGCCCTGAAGGGGGTTTCGTGAAAGCCCCGCGGCTACTTGACGAGCTTGAGCGTGCCCTTCATGAGCGCGGAGTGGCCGGGGAAGGAGCAGAAGTAGGTGTAGCTGTCGCCGGCCGCGAGCTTGGCCGGCGAGAAGCCGACGCTGGCGCTCTCGCCGCCGCCGACGATCTTCGTATGGGCCACGACGCGCGCATCGCCGGCCTTGACGTAGTCCTGCGGCAGGCCGGCGGCAATGCCGTCGGCGGCGACCGCCTGGACATCGGCGGTCTTGGCCAGCACCCAGTTGTGGCCCATGGCCTGCTTGGGCATCTTGCCGCTGTGCTTGAGCTTGACCGTGAACTCCTTGCAGCTCTGGCTGACCTCGATCACGGCTTTGTTGAACTGCATGGCATCGTTGCCTTCGATCTCGACCGCGCAATCGGCGGCGAAGACGGGAGCGCAGGCGAGGGCCAGCACGGCGAGTGCGGTGAGACGGTGATGAAGCATGGAAGGGTTCCCCAGGGAAAGAAACAGAAACAGGCGAGCCGCGCACCTTGCGCAACGCGGACTTTATTGTCGAGGGTGTTCGCCGCTGTTCAATGACCTGCGTCAACATCGTCGCAGTGAGCCTGCACTTCCCGCTTGGGCGGCGACCGTCGTGTTGCCCTGGATCAAGGACGCCGCGGCGAGCCGCGGCCGACACTGCCTTCAGCGCCGACTTTCGTGTGTCGGCCATCACTGGAGAAGCAGAAAGAAATGGTTAGCAGCAATCTCACGCGCGCACTGATCTGCGCCGCCCTCGGCACCCTGTGCGTCCTCCCTGCAGCGGCGCAGGAAGCGCAGGGCAACTGGCTCGTGCGCGCCCGCGCCGTGCGCATCGACACGGCCAACAAGTCCGATCCGATTCCTTCGCTGGCCGTGCCGGCCGATGCGATCACGGTCAACGACAAGACCATTCCCGAAGTCGACATCACCTACTTCTTCACGCCGAACATCGCCGCCGAACTGGTGCTGACCGTGCCGCAGAAAATGACGGTGACGGTGCAGCAGAGCGCGCTGGGCGGCCCGGTCGACATCGGCACCTTCAAGCAGTTGCCGCCGACACTGATGCTGCAATACCACTTCCAGCCCGACGCGACGATTCGTCCCTATGTCGGCGCCGGCCTGAACTACACGCGCATCAGCTCGGTGAAGCTGGCGGTGCCCACCGTGGGCCGCCTCGACCTCGAAAACAGCAGCTTCGGCCTCGCCGTCGGCGGCGGCGTGGACATCGCGGTCGCCAAGAACGTGTTCCTGAACTTCGACGTCAAGAAGGTGCAGATGCGCTCCGACGTGAGCCGCCTGGGCCAGACGCTCTCCACGGTGAAGATCGACCCCTGGTTGTTCGGCGTCGGCGTGGGGTACCGTTTCTGACCCTCCCTTGATTTGCGTCAATCTCCCGCCGGCTGCGCCGGCTAGCCTCGGGGCATGGAAGCTGTGCTCTCTCGCGCCCCGGCCTTGCCTGCCGCGCCGCAGTCGGCCTGGTCGGTGCTGGACGATCCGGCCGAATGGCCGGGCTTCGGGCGCGCGCTGGACGACGGCGATGCCACCGCGGCCCGCTGGGAGTCGCAGGTCGTGGTCGAGGGCATGCATTGCGCGGCCTGTGGGTTCACGGTCGAGGCCGCGCTGAGGCAGGTGCCGGGCGTGCTCTCGGCCGAGGTCAACGCGGCCAGCCGGCGAGCCCGTGTGGTCTGGTCGGCGGCGACCGTCAAGCCCTCGCGCTGGTTCTCGGCCTCCGAATTGGCGGGCTACCGTCTGGTGCCGGCTGCCGACATGCTGGCGAGCGCGCGGCGGGCGCGCGAGTCGCGGCTCGCGCTCTGGCGCTGGCTGGTGGCGGGCTTCTGCATGATGCAGGTGATGATGTACGCCTACCCGGCCTACATCGCGCAGCCCGGCGACATGACGCCCGACGCCGCCCAGCTGCTGCGCTGGGCCTCGTGGGTGCTGACGCTGCCGGTGCTGATCTTTTCCTGCGGCCCCTTCTTCCGCAGCGCCTGGCGCGACCTGCGGCAGCGTCGCATCGGCATGGACCTGCCGGTGGCGCTCGGCATCGCGATCACCTTCATCGTCAGCACTTCGGCCACCTTCGATCCCGAGGGGCCGCTGGGCCGCGAGCTCTATTTCGATTCGCTCACGATGTTCGTCTTTTTCCTGCTGACCGGCCGCTGGCTCGAGGCGCGGCTGCGCGACCGCACCGCCGGCGCCCTCGACGCCTTGATGAACCGGCTGCCCGACAGCGTGCTGCGGCGCGATGCCGATGGCGCGTTCGAGCGCGTCGCGGTGCGGCGGCTGGCGGTCGGCGACATCCTGCGGGTGCTGCCCGGCGAAGCCTTTCCGGCCGATGGCCGCGTGGTCGCCGGCGACACCTCGGCCGACGAGGCGCTGATCACGGGCGAGTCCCGGCCGGTCGCGCGTCCGTGTGGCGCACGGGTGCTGGCGGGCAGCCACAACGTCGGCGCGACGGTCGAGGTGCGGGTCGAGGCGCTCGGCCCGGACACCCGCTTCGCCCAGATCGTCGCCTTGATGGAGAGCGCCTCGCTGCAGAAGCCGCGGCTCGCAAAGCTGGCCGATCGTGCCGCCCGTCCCTTCCTGCTCGCGGTGCTGGCTGCGGCGGCAGCGGCCGCCGCCTTCTGGTGGCAGGTCGACCCGGGCAAGGCACTGATGGTCGCCGTGGCGGTGCTGATCGTGACCTGTCCCTGTGCGCTGTCGCTGGCCACGCCGGCGGCGATGCTCGCGAGCGCCGGCACGCTGGCGCGCGGCGGGGTGCTGGTGCGCAACCTGCAGGCGCTGGAGGCCCTGGCCGCGGTCGACACGGTGGTGTTCGACAAGACCGGCACGCTGACGCGCGACACGCCGCGCCTCGAGCGCGTCTACAGCCGCAAGGGCGTGCGGCCCGGCGATGCGGTCGAACTGGCGGCCGCGCTGGCGGCGCAGTCGCTGCATCCGGCGTCGCGGGCGCTGGTCCGGGCCTGGCACGAGCAGCACCGGACGGCACCGGACTGGACGCTGCTGCGGCTCGCGGAACGCGCGGGGGAAGGCCTCGAAGGCGCGCTGAGCCGTGGCGCCGGTGCCCCCGAGCGCCACCTGCGCCTGGGCTCCGCCGCGCACTGCGGCGTGGCGCCGCTGCAGGTGGAGGCGGCCCAGGTCCATCTCTGCGACGACGAGGGTTGGGTGGCGAGCTTCGTGCTTGCCGAGGACCTGCGCGAGGACGCCGCTGCCGCGGTCTCGGCGCTGCACGCACAGGGCCAGTCGGTGCGGCTGCTGTCGGGCGACAGCGGTGCCGCGGCGCGCGAGGTGGCGCAGCGCGCCGGCATCGCCCAGGCGCTCGGCGGTTGCACGCCCGAGGACAAGCTGCGCCGATTGAAGGACCTGCAGGCCGAGGGGCGGGCGGTCGCGATGGTGGGCGACGGACTCAACGACGGGCCGGTGCTGGCCCATGCGCATGCGTCCTTCGCCTTCGGCCGGGCCGTGCCGCTGGCGCGTGCGAACGCCGACTTCGTCGTCCTCGGCGATTCGCTCGGTGTCATTCCGGGCGCCATCGCCCAGGCGCGCAGAACCCTGCAGGTGGTGCGGCAGAACCTGTGGTGGGCGGCCGGCTACAACGCGGTGTGCGTGCCGCTCGCGATCGCCGGCTGGTTGCCGCCATGGCTCGCGGGACTCGGCATGGCTGCAAGCTCGCTGATGGTGGTGCTGAACGCGGCGCGGCTGGCCGGCCGTCCGCTTGGCGCGGAGACCGCCTGATGGACATCCTGTTCCTGCTGATCCCGTTCTCGGTGGTGCTGGTGCTGTTCATCCTCGCCGGCCTCTGGTGGGCCGTGGACCGTGGTCAATTCGACGACGTCGAGGGCGAAGGCGAGCGAATTCTGCGCAACGATTGACTTGCATCAAGCGCGCGCGCGCGTGGCGCCGGGACACTGGGCTCGTTTCATAAATGAAGGCTCTGCGATGCATGCTCCAACTCCTTCCGCGCCCGTCTACAGCGACACGGTGGTGCGTCAGTTCGCTCTCATGTCGGTGGTCTGGGGCGTGGTCGGCATGCTGGTGGGCGTCATCATCGCCTCGCAGCTGGCCTGGCCTGACCTCAACTTCGGCATCCCCTGGCTCAGCTACGGGCGGCTGCGGCCGTTGCACACCAACGCGGTGATCTTCGCCTTCGGCGGCTGCGCGCTGATGGCCACCAGCTTCCACGTGGTGCAGCGCACCTGCCAGGTCCGGCTGTTCGCGCCGGCGCTGGCCTCGTTCGTGTTCTGGGGCTGGCAGGCGGTGATCGTGGCCGCCGCCATCAGCCTGCCGCTGGGCTACACCAGCGGCAAGGAATACGCCGAGCTCGAGTGGCCGATCGACATCCTGATCGCGCTCGTGTGGGTGGCCTATGCGATCGTCTTCTTCGGCACCATCGGCATCCGCAAGGTGCGCCACATCTACGTGGCCAACTGGTTCTACGGCGCCTTCATCATCGCGGTGGCCCTGCTGCACATCGTCAACAGCGCGGAGATGCCTGCGGGCTGGATGAAGAGCTACTCGGCCTACGCCGGCGTGCAGGACGCGATGGTGCAGTGGTGGTACGGCCACAACGCGGTCGGCTTCTTCCTCACCGCCGGCTTCCTCGGGATGATGTACTACTACGTGCCCAAGCAGGCGGGCCGCCCGGTGTACTCGTACCGGCTCTCGATCGTGCACTTCTGGGCGCTGATCTTCACCTACATGTGGGCCGGCCCGCACCATCTGCACTACACGGCGCTGCCCGACTGGACCCAGTCGATCGGCATGGTGTTCTCGCTGATCCTGCTGGCGCCCAGCTGGGGCGGCATGATCAACGGCGTGATGACGCTCTCGGGCGCCTGGCACAAGCTGCGCACCGACCCGATCCTGCGCTTCCTGATCGTCTCGCTGTCCTTCTACGGCATGTCGACCTTCGAGGGCCCGATGATGTCGATCAAGACCGTCAACGCGCTCTCGCACTACACCGACTGGACCGTCGGCCACGTGCACTCCGGCGCGCTCGGCTGGGTCGGCCTGATCTCGATGGGCTCGCTCTACTACCTGATCCCGCGCATGTACGGCCGCACCGAGATGTTCAGCGTGAAGGCGATCGAGCTGCACTTCTGGATGGCGACCATCGGCATCGTGCTGTACATCGCCGCGATGTGGATCGCCGGCGTGATGCAGGGCCTGATGTGGCGCGCCGTCAATACCGACGGCACGTTGACCTACACCTTCGTCGAAGGCGTGAAGGCGACCTATCCCTACTACGTGGTGCGCGTGCTCGGCGGCGTCCTGTATCTCAGCGGCATGCTGGTGATGGCATGGAACGTCTGGATGACGGTGATCTCGGGCTTCTCCAGGCCGTCGCCGATTCCGCAGACCGCCATTGCCCACGCCTGAGGACACACCATGAGTTCGAATACCCCCCCGGCCGGCTTCTCGCACCAGAAGATCGAGACCAACAACTTCCTGATGATCGTGCTGATCCTGCTGGTGATCGCGGTCGGCGGCCTGGTCGAGATCGTGCCGCTGTTCTTCCAGAAGTCGACCACCGAAGCGGTCACCGGCGTCCAGCCGCTGACGCCGCTGCAGCTCGCGGGCCGCGACATCTACGTGCGCGAGGGCTGCTACAACTGCCACTCGCAGATGATCCGGCCGTTCCGTGCCGAGACGCTGCGCTACGGCCATTACTCGGTGGCCGGCGAATTCGTCTACGACCACCCCTTCCAGTGGGGCAGCAAGCGCACCGGTCCCGACCTGCAACGGGTCGGCGGCAAGTACAGCGACGAATGGCACCGCATCCACCTGAACAACCCGCGCGACGTGGTGCCCGAGTCGAACATGCCGGCCTACACCTGGCTCGAGAAGACGCCGCTCGACGGCGCCGAGTCCGCGGCCCACATGACGGCGCTGCGCCGGGTCGGGGTGCCCTACACCGACGCGCAGATCGCGGCTGCGGCGGCCGAGGTCAAGGGCAAGAGCGAGATGGACGCCATCGTCGCGTACCTGCAGTCGCTCGGTCTCGCACTCAAGTAAGCAGGAGCGCAACGATGGACACCATCACCACCCTGCGGATCGCCGCCACGCTGGCGTCGTTCGCCACTTTCATCGGCATCCTGGTCTGGGCCTATTCGCGCCGCAACGCGAAGGCCTTCGAAGAGGCCGCTCGACTCCCCTTCGAAGAGGACCCCTCATGAGTGACTTCACCAGCGGCTTCTGGTCGCACTTCGTGACCGCCATCGCACTCGGCGGCATCCTGGCCTGCGCATTGCTGCTGTGGTGGACCGCGCGCTTCCGCGGCCCGGCCAGCACCGACAACACCACCGGCCACGTCTGGGACGAGGACCTGCGCGAGATGAACAACCCGCTGCCGCGCTGGTGGATGGGACTGTTCGTGCTGACCATCGTGTTCGGCATCGGCTACCTGGTGGTGTTCCCGGGCCTGGGCAGCTACCGCGGCACGCTGGCCTGGAGCACCCAGGGCGAATACGCGAAGGAGGTCGAGAAGGCCAATGCCGATTTGGCACCGGTCTACGCCGCCTACTCGGCCCAGCCGGTCGAGCGCCTGGCGACCGATCCCGGTGCCTTGGCGATCGGCGAGCGCCTGTTCCTCAACAACTGCGCGCAGTGCCACGGCTCGGATGCGCGCGGCAGCAAGGGCTTTCCGAACCTGACCGATGGCGACTGGCTGCACGGCGGCACGCCCGAGAAGATCCACGAGACCATCGCGCTCGGCCGCATCGGCGTGATGCCGCCGATGGCCGAAGCGGTCGGATCGACCGAGGACGTGAAGAACCTCGCCAACTACGTGCTGAGCCTGTCGGGCAGCCCGCACGACTCGGTGCGCGCCGGACTCGGCAAGAGCAAGTTCACGGCCTGCGCAGCCTGCCACGGCATCGGCGGCGTCGGCAACCCCGCGCTGGGTGCGCCGAACCTGGCCGACAAGATCTGGCTGCACGGCTACGGGCAGGAGGCGATCATCGCGATGATCAATGGCGGCAAGACCAATCAGATGCCGGCGCAGCAGGGCCGCCTGACCGAGGCGCAGATCCATGTGCTGACCGCCTACGTCTGGGGCCTGTCGAACAAGCCGGCCGCTGCGACGCAATGAAGCCGATGGACTGAGTTCCCCGATGAGCGCTTCCATGACCGAACCGACACCACAGAAGCCGCGCACCGTGATCCCGATCGCGGTGGCCGAGGAGAGCGTCGGACTCTACGCGGCCCACAAGAAGATCTATCCGCGCAGCGTCAGCGGCTATTTCGCTCGCTGGCGTTGGGCGCTGGTGTTCGCGACGCAGCTGGTGTTCTACGGACTGCCGTGGCTGGAGTGGGGCCAGCGCCAGGCCGTGCTGTTCGACCTCGGCGCTCGGCGCTTCTTCCTGTTCGGGCTGGTGCTCTATCCCCAGGACCTGATCTACCTGACCGGGCTGCTGGTGATCTCGGCCCTGTCGCTGTTCCTGTTCACCGCGGTGGCGGGCCGCCTGTGGTGCGGCTATGCCTGTCCGCAGACCGTCTACACCGAGATCTTCATGTGGGTCGAGGAGAAGATCGAAGGCAGCCGGATCGCGCGGATGCGACTCGACAGCGGCGACTTCTCGACCGAGAAGCTGGTCAAGAAGTGGTTCAAGCATGTGGTCTGGATCTCGATCGGGCTCTGGACCGGCTTCACCTTCGTCGGCTACTTCACGCCGATCCGCGAGCTGGCCATGGAGTTCCTGCAGACCCGCATGGGCTCCTGGGAAATCTTCTGGGTGCTGTTCTACGGCTTCGCGACCTACGGCAACGCCGGCTTCATGCGCGAGCAGGTGTGCAAGTACATGTGCCCCTACGCGCGCTTCCAGAGCGCGATGTTCGACCGCGACACGCTGATCGTCAGCTATGACACCGCGCGCGGAGAGCCGCGCGGCGTGCCGTCCAAGGCGCGGGCAGCCACGGCGCCGGCGCTCGGCCACTGCATCGACTGCAAGCTGTGCGTGCAGGTCTGTCCCACGGGGATCGATATCCGCCAGGGCCTGCAGTACGAATGCATCGGCTGCGGCCTCTGCGTGGACGCCTGCAACATCGTCATGGACAAGATGGAGACCCCGCGCGACCTGATCCGCTATGCCACCCAGAACGGCATGGCCGGACGCTGGACGCCGCAGCAGGTGCTGCGCCGCGTGCTGCGGCCGCGGGTGCTGATCTACACCACGATCCTGGCCGCCTTGAGCATCGGCCTGCTTGCCAGCCTGGTGACGCGCACGCCGCTCAAGGTCGACGTGGTGCGCGATCGCGCGTCGCTGGCGCGCATCGTCGAGGGCGGCCAGCTCGAGAATGTCTATCGTCTGCAGATCATGAATGCCACCGAGCAGGTGCAGCGCTATCGCATCGAGGCGAGCGGCCTCGAAGGGCTGCACGTGTCCTCGGAACCCGTGGTCGAGGTCGCGCCGGCGCAGTCGCGCTGGGTGGCGGTCCGGCTGCAGCTGCCCTATGGCGCGGCACCGGCCGGTTCGCACAAGGTGCACTTCGATGTCCGTGCGGAAGGCGGCCTGGGCAGCGTGTCCGAGAAGGCCGTGTTCCTGGTCCCGCGATGAATCCCCTGGCTTCCAAGGAGACGATGATGACCGACGAGAACGACGCGCTCCGCCCCTGTCCGCCCTGGTACCGCTTTCCGCTGGTGTGGATGGTGATCGGCGGGCCGGGCGTGGTGGTGATCGCGAGTTTCGCCACGCTGTGGCTGGCCCTGCGCACGCCCGATCCGGTGGTCGACGAGGACTACTACCGCAAGGGCGTGGAAATCAACCGCACGCTGCCCGACAAGAAGCTGATGCCGGCGGTGGCCGGTCGCAACCACGCGGTGACGCCGGGCGCCGACGTGCCGGGCCCGAGGCGCTGAGGCCATGCGAGCGCAGCGCTGGATGTGGATTCTCTGGCCGGCCTTCCTGCTGGCTTGCGCGCTCGAGGTGCTGGTGTTCGCGCTGGTCGACCCGGGCGACCTGCACTGGCGCGGCGAGACGCTCGGGGCCTCGCGGCAGGCCGTCTACACGGTCGGCTTCTTCGCCTTCTGGCTGCTGGCCGTGGGGTCGGGCGCGCTGACGCTGATGCTGACCCGTCCGGCGCGGGAGATCAACAACCTGGCGGATTGACGATGTGCCGGAGTGCTTCGGGGTCGAGGATGCGCACGTTGCGCTGCTCGACCTCGACGATGCCGTCGGCCGCGAATTTCGACAGCGTCCGGCTCACGGTCTCGAGCTTGAGCCCGAGATAGCTGCCGATCTCCTCGCGGGTCATGCGCAGCACCAGCTCGGAGCGCGAGAAGCCGCGCGCATGCAGCCGCTGCACCAGGTTCAGCAGGAAGGCCGCCAGCCGCTCCTCGGCCCGCATGCTGCCGAGCAGCAGCATCACGCCGTGCTCGCGCACGATCTCGCGGCTCATGATCTGGTGCACGTGGCGCTGCAGCGCCGTGACCTCGCGCGACAGCTCCTCGATGCGGTCGAAGGGCATCACGCAGACCTCGGAATCCTCCAGCGCCACGGCGTCGCAGGTGTGCTGGTCGTTGACGATGCCGTCCAGCCCGATGATCTCGCCGGCCATCTGGAAACCCGTGACCTGGTCGCGCCCATCCTCGCTGGTGACCCGAGTCTTGAAGACGCCGGTGCGGATCGCATAGAGCGAAGTGAAGGGTTCGCCGTTGCGGAACAGGGTCTCGCGCCGCTTGACCTTGCGTCGCGTGGCGACGATATCGTCGATGCGCTGCAGCTCACCGGGCGCCAGGCCCACTGGCATGCAGAGTTCGCGCAGGTTGCAGTTGGAACAGGCGACCTTGATATTTTCTGGTTTCATTGATGCAGTCGAGGTCATGCGGGGATTCTCCGATGGGGGCTGGGCCGGATGCTTGACCCAGGTCAAGATTAGCGGGTCGCGACAGCGGCATAGTGACACACCAAAGCCCTTGCCGCCGTCCGCGATGCTCATTGCCTCCGCTCCCGTTCTCACACCGTCCGTTCCGGTGCCCACGCCGGCCGTGCTGCAGGAATTCGACGTGGCAGGGCCGCGCTACACCTCCTATCCGACAGCGGACCGCTTCGTCGACGCCTTCACGGCCGAGGACTATGCGCAGACGCTCGAGCAGCGCGGCGGGGCCGGCGCCAGCGCCCGGGCGCTGTCGCTGTACGTGCACATCCCGTTCTGCGAATCGCTCTGCTACTACTGCGCTTGCAACAAGATCGTGACCAAGCACAAGAGCAAGGGCCGCGAGTACCTGGACTACCTGGCCCGCGAGATCTCGCTGCAGGTCGAGAAGCTCGGCCGCGGTGCAGTCGTTCGCCAGCTCCACCTCGGCGGCGGCACGCCCACCTTTCTCGACGACGCCTCCCTGCGCCAGCTCATGGCCATGCTCCGCGATGCCTTCACGCTGTCGCCCGACGGCGAGCATTCGATCGAGATCGATCCGCGCACCGTCGACCGCGAGCGCCTCGTGACGCTGGCCGCGCTGGGCTTCAACCGGCTCAGCTTCGGCGTCCAGGACTTCGACCCCGACGTGCAGAAGGCGGTGCACCGGATCCAGCCCGCCGAACAGGTCTTCGACCTGATGGCCACCGCCCGCGGGCTGGAATTCGATTCGGTCAACGTCGACCTGATCTACGGGTTGCCGCGCCAGAGCGCCGCGTCCTTCGACCGCACGCTGGCGCAGGTCTGCGCGCTGCGGCCCGATCGCATCGCGCTCTACGCCTACGCCCACCTGCCCGAGCGCTTCAAGGCGCAGCGCCGCATCGCCACCGAGACCCTGCCCGACGCGGCGACCAAGGTCGAGATGCTGTCGCGCTCGATCGCCGCGCTCACCGCGGCCGGCTATGTCTACATCGGCATGGACCATTTCGCGCTGCCCGGCGACGCCCTGGCCGTGGCCAAGCGTCAGGGTCGGCTGCACCGCAACTTCCAGGGCTACAGCACGCAGCCGGATTGCGACCTGGTGGCCCTCGGCGTGTCGGCGATCGGCCGCATCGGCGCCACCTACAGCCAGAACGCCAAGACGCTCGAGGAGTACTACGACCTGCTCGACCAGGGGCGGCTGCCGGTGGTGCGCGGCCTGGCACTGACGCGCGACGACGTGCTGCGGCGGTCCGTGATCATGGCGATCATGTGCCAGGGGCGGGTCGACTTCGAAACCATCGGTGCGGCGCACCTGGTCGATTTTGCGCAGTGCTTCGCCGCCGAACTCGAAGCGCTCGAGCCGCTCGAGGCGCAGGGGCTGGTGCTGCTGAGCGACCGCCACATCGAGGTCACGCCGCTCGGCTGGTTCTTCGTGCGCGCGATCGCCATGGTGTTCGACCGCTACCTGCAGGCCGACCGCAACCGGACGCGCTTCTCGCGCATCGTCTGAAGTGAAGCCCACCCCCGATAGCGCCTGCGGCGCCCCCCTCGAGGGGGCGATACCAGCGGCCCGGCAAAGCCGGTTCCGCGGTATCCCTGGCATTGGGCTGCGCCGGTTTCATGCGTTGTGGGTGGCGCGCAGCGCCATGGACAACTGAGCCATGCAGGCGGCGCTGCTGGCCTCCGCGCTGGTGATGGGGCTGGTGGGCGGCCCGCACTGCGTCGCGATGTGCGGTGCCGCCTGCGCGGGCGTGGTCCGCCTGGTGCGGGCGCCGGTCGGCGGCGGCGCCGCCGTGCTGGCGCCCTCGGCCCGTTCGCTGCCGGCGGGGATGCTGTTTCACGCCGGGCGCGTGGCGGGCTATGCGGCTGCCGGGGCAGCGGCTGCCGCCATGGTGCAGGGCCTGGCGCTGGCGGGCGGGCAGCTGAGCGCGCTGCGCCCGGCCTGGATGCTGCTGCATGTTTTCGTCTTCGCCTGGGGCCTTCTGCTCGCCGCCTCGGGCCGGCAACCGGCGTGGGCGCATCGTTTCGGACGATGGGCCGCGGCACGGCTGCGGCCCATGACCCGCAGCCCCTTCGGCGTGCTGGCGGCCGGTGCATTGTGGGTCGCGATGCCCTGCGGCCTCCTGTACTCGGCGCTGATGCTGGCGGCCCTGAGCAACGGCGTGCTCGAGGGCGCGGCCGTCATGGCGTCGTTCGCGGCTGGCAGTGCCGTGTCGCTGCTGCTGGCGCCGTGGCTGTTCGAGCGTCTGCGTTCGGGGGGCGGCCGGATGTCGCAGCAGTGGGGCACGCGTCTGGCGGGCGTGTTGCTCGCCGCGGTGGCCCTGCAGGCGCTCCGGATGGATCTCGCGCAGCAGATCGAGATCTGGTGCCGCTGAGCTTCGCCTTCTTCGCGGCGCCTCAGGCGCCGGGCGCGGGCTCGTCCAGATTCATGACCACGTGGAACACGTCGGACGATTCTTCCTCGCTGGGCGCGCGCACGAAGCCCAGGGCACGCGACAGCTTCAGCATCCGGGTGTTCTCGCGCAGGATCAGCCCGGCCAGGCGCCGGGTGCCGCGGCTGCGCGCATGGGCGATCAGCTGCTCGAACAGCAGCCTGCCGAGCCCGCCGCCCTTGAGGTCCGAGCGCACGACCAGCGCGAATTCGGCCTCCACGTTGTCGGGGTCGCAGATGGTGCGGGCCACGCCCAGCGTTTCCGGCAGGCCGTCGTCGCCGATGGATTCGGCGATGAAGGCCATCTCGCGGTCGTAGTCGATCTGGGTCAGGCGGGCGAGTTCGCTGCGCGGCAACTCGCTGCGGGCCTGGAACAGCCGCATGCGGATGTCCTCCGGATCGAGCTTCGCCAGGAAGCGCAGGTGCTGCGCCTCGTCCTCGGGCCGGATCGGGCGGAGGACGAGGGTGCGGCCGTTCCATGCGATCGTCCGGACCCATTGCGTCGGATAGGGCCGGATCGCAAAGCGGGCGGCACCGGCGACCGGCGCGGCCGCCACCCGCAGCCGCGCATCGAGCGCCAGCGCGCCGTGCTCGTCGACCCACAGCGGATTGATGTCGAGCTCGGCCAGCTGCGGCAGGTCGGCCAGCATCTGCGACACCGCGATCAGGACATCGTGCAGCGCGTCGAGGTCGGCCGGCGGGTGGTCGCGGTAGCCGGCCAGCAGCCGCGACACCCGGGTGCGCGAGAGCAGCTCGCGCGCCAGGCTGCGGTTGAGCGGCGGCAGGGCGACGGCGACGTCGGCCGTCACCTCCACGGCGATGCCGCCGCCGCCGCAGAGCACCACGGGGCCGAAGACCTCGTCGATGCTGGCGCCGACGATCACTTCCTGCGCATGCGGCCGGTGCACCATGGGCTGCACCGTGAAGCCGTCGATGCGGGCACCGGGCTGCGCGCTTTCGACCGCCTGCCGCATCTCGATCGCGGCGCGTTCGAGCGCCGCCGCATCGCGCAGGTCCAGCCGGACGCCGCCGACGTCCGTCTTGTGCGCGACGTCGCGCGAGACGATCTTGAGCACCACCGGATAGCCGAGCTCGCGGGCCGCCTCCAGCAGGCCCTCGCCCGACGCCGGGACGATCTGGGTGCGCACCACCGGCACGCCGTAGGCCTGCAGCACCGCCTTGGCCTCATGCTCGCCGAGCCATTCGCGGCCGTCGGCGGCCGCGGCTTCCAGCAGCCGCCGTGCCGCCGGCACGTCGGGCGCCGGGTTCTCGCTCGCGCTGGGCGCTTCCATCAGGAGCGCCTGGTTGCGGCGGTAGGTCTGCAGCATCCCGAAGGCCCGGACGGCGTCCTCGGGCGTCGGGTAGTCGGGAACGCCGGCGGCATCGAACAGCCGGCGCGCCGGGTCCATCTCGGCATCGCCGAGCCAGCAGCCCATCAGGCGCGGGTTGCCGCTGCGCAGCAGCGGCGCGCAGGCGCGCGCGACGTCCTCGCCGTGCAGCGCCGCGGTCGGGGCGTGGACGAGCAGCAGCGCGCCGGTCGACGGCTCCGCCAGCAGGGCCGACAGGGCGGCTGCGTAGCGTTCCGCCGGGGCGTCGCCGAGGATGTCGATCGGATTGGCGCAGGACGCGTTCGGCGGCAGGATCGCGCCGAGCTGTTCCAGCAGCGCGGCGCCGGGTTCGGCCAGCCGGATGCCGGCACGGGCCGCTGCATCCGCCGCCATCACGCCGGCGCCGCCGCCGTTGCCCAGGATGGTCAGCGACTCGCTCTGGTTGCCGCGGAAGCGCGCCAGCGTCGCGGCCGCCATGAACAGCTCCTGCAGCGTGTCCACGCGCAGCATGCCGGCGCGGCGGATGGCCGCGTCGTGGACGATGTCCGAACCGGCCAGGGCGCCGGTGTGCGACGCGGCGGCGCGCAGGCCCTGGCCCGCGCGGCCGGCCTTGACGACGATCACCGGCTTGTTGCGCGCGGCGGCACGCGCGGCCGACATGAACTTGCGCGGCGATTCGATCGATTCGATGTAGAGCAGGATGGCGCGCGTGCGGCCGTCGCTCGCGAGCCGGTCGAGCAGGTCGCCGACGTCGACGTCGCAGTGCTCGCCCAGCGCCACCAGGTGCGACAGGCCGACCCCCCGGCTCCTGGCCCAGTCCAGCATGGCGCTCGCCAGCGCGCCGGACTGCGAGACAAATGCCAGTTCGCCCGGCAAGGCGTCGACCGGGGAGAGGCTGGCATTGAGGCCGAGGCGCGGACTCAGCAGGCCGATGCTGCCCGGTCCGAGCAGGCGCATGAGGTGCGGGCGCGCGGCGTCGAGCGCGGCTTGCTTCTCTGCGGCGCTCAATCCCGTGCTGAGGATCACCGCGGCCCGGGTGCCGAGGGCCCCGAGTTCGGCCACCAGGCGCGCCACCGTCCGCGCCGGCGTGCAGATCAGGGCCAGGTCCGGCGGCGCGGGCAGGTCGGCCGCATGCGCGAACACCGGCTCGTCGCCGAGCCGCGCATGCTTCGGATTGACCGGGTAGGCCGGGCCCGCGAAGCCGCCGGCGCGCAGGTTGCGCCAGACCGTGGCGCCGATCGCGCCGGGTCGGTTCGAGGCGCCGAAGACGGCGACGGATCGCGGCGACAACAGTCGGTCGAGGTGGCGGATGCTCATGGATGGCCTCGGCAGGAACAGCAGGCACGCATCATGCGCCGGCTTTCGCGGCGGCTGCACGCGCGCGAGCCGCCGCGTTGACCTCGGTCAAGACGACGCCGGTGACGCCGGTTGGCGCGTCGAATGCAGCGTTTCTTGATCTGCGGCAAGGTGGCGAGGCCGGCGGCGTGAAAAGCTGCTTCATCCAACGGAGACAAACATGACACACGCCACCACCCGCATCATCCGGGACGAGCACGCGGCCCTCTCGGCCATGCTGCGGTCCATCCTGCTGCTGCTCGATGCCCATCGAAGACAGCAGAGCGCGCCCGACTTCTCCGCCTTGCGGGCGATGCTGTTCTACGTCGACCAGTTCCCGGAGCAGCGGCATCACCGCCACGAGACCGAGCTGCTGTTCCCCAAGCTGCGTGCCCGCACGCCCTTGTCGCGCGACCTGCTGGACCACCTGGACCAGGACCACGCGCGCGGCGAGCGCAACATCCGCGAGGTCGAGCATGCCTTGCTGGTCTACGAGATGCTCGGCGAGGCCCACCGCGAGCCCTTCGAGCGTGAGGTCGCCCGCTACACCGACTTCTACCTGGCCCACATGGCGCTGGAGGAGAAGGAGATCCTGCCGCTGGCCGAACGCGTGCTGACCGAGGAAGACTGGCGCGACCTCGACGCCGTCTTCGGCGCCCACCGCGATCCGTTCGCCGGCAACGAGCCGGAGGACGAGTACCGCGCGCTCTTCACCCGCATCGTCAATGCCGTGCCGACGCCGATCGGCCTGGGCCCCGCGCTGGCCCCCGGCAAGCCGAGCCGGCAAGCGATGCAAGCTTGATCCCTGTCAATTCGCCCGGCCCTGGCCTGGCCGAGACTGGAGGCCTTCCATTTGGAGACTTCCATCATGTTCAAGAAAATCCTGGTCGCGACCGACGGTTCCTCCCTGTCCGACAAGGCTGTCGAGAGCGCCATCGAACTGGCGCGGCAGCACGGCGCCGAACTGGTCGCGTTCACCGTGGCCCGCCGGCCGCCCCACAGCTACATGGAAGGCACGTCGCTCCAGCAGACGACCGACAGCGAGCACATCGACAAGCTGCGGCTCGAGAAGGCCCAGGCCATGGTGGCCGCGATCGGCGAGCGGGCGAGCGCCAGCGGCGTGTCCTGCCATCCGCTGGTGGCCCATTCGAACCAGGTCGCCGAATCGATCATCGCCGCCGCCGAAAAGCACGCCAGCGACCTCATCGTGATGGCGTCGCATGGCCGCAAGGGCCTCGGGCGCCTGCTGATCGGCAGCGAGACCCAGCATGTGCTGACCCATTCCACCCTGCCGGTGCTGGTGCTTCGCTAGATGGGCCCCCATGCTGCGTCACTTCGTGTACTCGCTGCCCCCCGAGGGGGCGCAGGCCGCCTTGGGAGCGGCCCGGCGGCGGCCTCGATGACGGACGAAACCAACGAAGTGGCGGTCGCTGCCCGCAGCCTCGAGGCGCTCGCCTCGGCATCGGGCCTTCGAAGCTGGACGCTGGCCGGCCGCGAGTTGCTGCCGGTGGTGCAGGGCGGCATGGGCGTCGGCGTCTCGGCGGGCCGCCTGGCCGGCACGGTGGCCGGCCTGGGCGGCATCGGCACGGTGTCCTCGGTCGACCTCCGGCGCCTGCATCCCGACCTGTGGGCGCAGACCTCGCACCTCGAGGACGCGCCCGATGCCGGGGCGCGCATCGACGCCGCCAACCTCGAGGCCCTGGGCCGGGAGATCGCCAAGGCCCGGCAGCTGGCCGGCGGCCGGGGCCTGGTGGCCGTCAACGTCATGAAGGCCCTGAGCGCCTACGAGGCGCAGGTGCGGCACGCGATGGCCTGCGGGGCCGATGCGCTGGTGGTCGGCGCCGGCCTGCCGCTGGACCTGCCGGAACTGGCGCGCGAGTATCCGCGCGTCGCATTGATCCCGATCCTGTCGGACGCGCGCGGCGTGCAGCTGATCGTGCGCAAGTGGGAGAAGAAGGGGCGCCTGCCCGATGCCATCGTGATCGAGCATCCGCGTCTGGCGGGCGGCCATCTCGGCGCCGCCAAGGTCGGCGACCTGAACGACCCGCGCTTCGAATTCGACGTCGTGCTGCCGCAGGTGCAGGCCTTCTTCAGGACTGCGGGCATCGAGGGCCGCATCCCGCTCATCGCCGCCGGCGGCGTCGAGAGCCTGGACGACATCCGCCGACTGCAGTCGCTCGGCGCCTCGGCGGTGCAGCTCGGCACCGCCTTCGCGGTCACCGCCGAATGCGACGCCGACCCGGCGTTCAAGCGCGTGCTCGCCGACGCCGGGCCCGAGGACCTGGTCGAGTTCACCAGCGTGGCGGGCCTGCCTGCGCGCGCCGTGCGCACGCCCTGGCTGGCCAAGTACCTGCGGCTCGAGCCGCGGCTGATGGCCAAGACCCACCGCGAGACCGAATGCACCATGCGCTTCGACTGCCTGGCGCACTGCGGCCTGCGCGACGGCACGCCGGGCTGGGGCAAGTTCTGCATCGACAAGATGCTGGGCCATGCGCTCGCGGGCCGCACCGGGCAGGGGCTGTTCTTCCGCGGTGCCGGCCGGCTGCCCTTCGGCAAGGAGATCCGGCCGGTGCTGGACCTGATGCAGTGGCTGCTGGGCGGGTTGCGCCCGCAGCCTGATGCCGGCGGCGCCGCCGCATGAAGCGCGACGACGCAGTGACCGGCCAGCCGCCGGTGCAGGCCATCAGTCGCGACGTGCTGGCGCAGAAGTACCTGAAGGGCGCCGAGCAGAACGCCGATGACCTGTTCGTGCGCGTCGCGGCGGCGCTGGCCTCGGTCGAGGCCGAAGGCGAGCGCGCGGCGTGGCAGGCGCGCTTCCTCGGCAACCTGCGGGCCGGGGCGATCGGTGCCGGCCGCATCATGAGCGCGGCCGGTACCGGGCTCGACGCCACGCTGATCAACTGCTTCGTCCAGCCGGTGGGCGACTGCATCCAGGGCAACGACGCGGGCGGCCAGCCCGGCATCTACGAAGCCCTGCGCGAAGCGGCCGAGACCATGCGCCGCGGCGGCGGGGTCGGCTACGACTTC
This sequence comes from Variovorax sp. P4_B11, assembly GCF_056402355.1. Taxonomy (NCBI): domain Bacteria; kingdom Pseudomonadati; phylum Pseudomonadota; class Betaproteobacteria; order Burkholderiales; family Comamonadaceae; genus Variovorax; species Variovorax sp. P4_B11. The sequence continues at coordinate 153,032 of NZ_JBFUHO010000002.1, read as the reverse complement.
TCGCGCATCCGGCCGCGCGGCGCCGAGGTGCGGGCCACGGCCTCGCTGGCCTCGGGCCCATGCAGCTACATCGACGTCTTCGACCGTTCATGCTCGACCGTCGAGAGCGCGGGCGCGCGCCGCGGCGCCCAGATGGGCGTGCTGCGCATCGACCACCCCGACGTGCTCGAGTTCATCACCGCCAAGCGCACGCCGGGGCGCTGGAACAACTTCAACGTCTCGGTGGCGGTCAGCGACGCCTTCATGCGTGCGCTCGCGGCCGATGAGGACTGGGCACTGGTGCACAGCGCCCGTCCAGGCCCGGCGTTGATCGCCCAGGGCGCGGTGCAGCAGGGCGAGGCCTGGGTCTACCGCCGCCTGCCGGCGCGCGAACTCTGGGACACCGTGATGCGATCGGCCTACGAATTCGCCGAGCCCGGGATCCTGTTCACCGACACCATCAACAACGACAACAACCTGGGCTATTGCGAACGCATCGTCGCCACCAACCCCTGCGGCGAACAGCCGCTGCCGCCCTACGGCTGCTGCGACCTCGGCCCGGTCATCCTGCCGCGCTTCGTGCGCCATCCGTTCGGCATCGGCGGCGCGGCGCAGTTCGACTTCGACGGCTTCGGCGCCGCCGTCGCGCTGCAGGTGCGCGCGCTGGACAACGTGCTCGAACTGAGCTTCTGGCCGCTGCCGCAGCAGCGGGTCGAAGCCATGGCCAAGCGGCGCATCGGCGTCGGCTTCACGGGGCTCGGCGATGCGCTGGCCATGCTGTGCCTGCGCTACGACCAGGCCGACGGCCGCGAGATGGCGGTGCGCATCGCGCGCACGCTGCGCGACGCGGCCTATGCGGCTTCGGTGGCGCTGGCGCGCGAGAAGGGCGCCTTCCCGGTCTTCGACGCCGAGCGCTACCTGGCGCCCGGCACCTTCGCCAGCCGGCTGGCACCGGCGCTGCAGGCGCAGATCCGCGCCCACGGCATCCGCAACAGCCACCTGGTGTCGATCGCGCCGACCGGCACCGTGAGCCTGGCCTTCGCCGACAACGCCTCCAACGGCATCGAGCCGGCGTTCTCGTGGACCTACCAGCGCAAGAAGCGCGAGGCCGACGGCAGCACCTCGGTCTACGAGGTCGAGGACCATGCCTGGCGCCTCTACCGCTTCCTCGGCGGCGACACCGATCGCCTGCCGGACTACTTCGTCTCGGCCCTGTCGATGCCGGCCGAGGCGCACCTGGCGATGATGGAATCGGTGCAGCCCTATGTCGATACCGCGATCTCGAAGACGGTCAACGTGCCGGCCGAGTTTCCCTACGCGGATTTCAAGGGGCTGTACCTGCAGGCCTGGAGCGCCGGCCTGAAGGGCCTGGCCACCTACCGGCCGAACGCGATCCTCGGCGCCGTGCTGGAGGTCGTGCCGGCGCCGGAGGCTGCCGGCGCGCCGAACGGTGCCGCCGCCGATCCGATGCGCGCGATGATCGAGAGCCGGCCGACCGGCGCGCTCGACGCCGTCGCCGAGAAGATCGAGTACTGGACGCACCAGGGCCGCCAGACGCTCTACCTCGTGGTCTCCTTCCTGCCGGTGGCCGATGGCCGCGAGCGCGCCGTGGAGTTCTTCATGCCGGTGGGCCAGAGCGGCGAGTCGCAGCAATGGATCACCGCCAGCATGCGGCTGCTGTCGCTGGCCGCGCGCGGCGGCTTCCTCGAACGCGCGCTGGCCGACATGCGCAAGGTCGCCTGGGACCGCGGGCCGGTGCGCCTGGGCAGCCACCGCAAGGCCGACGGCAGCCGGGTGCCGCTGTGGCACGACTCCGAGGTGGCCGCGATCGCCTATGCGGTGCAGCAGTTGATCGTCCGGCGCAGCGGGGCGGAGGGCTCCGCGCAGGACGATGCCACGCCATCGGTCGTCACCGGTGCGATGCCCTTGGCAACCGGAAACAAGTGCCCCGAGTGCGGCGCCCACGCGATGATCCGCAAGGACGGCTGCGACTTCTGCACCCAGTGCGGGCATCTCGGAAGCTGCGGATGAGTCTGCCGCCCGCCGTGCGCGGCGCCGCCAACGGCCTGCTGCTCGGCCTGAACACGCTGCTGGCTTTCTCGCTCATGGTGCTGCCGGCGCTGGTCAAGCTGCTGGTGCCGGTCGAGCGCGCGCGCTCCGGCTGCGACCGGCTGCTGAACGCGGTGGCGGCCGGCTGGGTCGCTGTCAACAACGCCTGGATCGCGGCCGCCGGCCGGACGCCCTGGCAGGTCCGCGGCCTCGATGGGTTGAACCCGCGCGGCTGGTACCTGGTGTCGAGCAACCACCAGAGCTGGGTCGACATCCTGGTGCTGCAGCGGGTGTTTCACGGCCGCATTCCGTTCCTGAAGTTCTTCCTGAAGCGCGAGCTCATCTGGGTGCCGGTGATCGGCCTGGCCTGGTGGGCGCTCGATTTCCCGTTCATGAAGCGCGGCCGGGGCCGCGGCGCGCGGCGCGGCGACCTGGCTGCGACGCGCAAGGCCTGCGAGAAGTTCAAGCGCATCCCGACCGCGGTCATCAACTTCGTCGAGGGCACGCGTTTCACCGCGGCCAAGCATGACGGGCAGAACAGCCGCTACCGGCACCTGCTCGAGCCCAAGATTGGCGGGCTCGGCGTGGCACTGGAGACCATGGGCGAGCAGTTCGAATCGATGCTCGACGTCACCATCGTCTACCCCCAGGGGCCGCCCGATTTCTGGACGCTGCTGTCCGGCCGGCTGGAGGCGGTGACCGTCGACGTGCGGCGGCGCGAGATTCCGCCGGCGCTGCTCGAAGCCGATGCCCTGCGCGACAAGGCGCATCGGCAGCGCCTGCGCGAATGGACCGAAGGGCAGTGGGCGCAGAAGGATCGGCTCATCGCCGCATTGTTGAAGGAGCAGATGCATGTCGCTGGACCCTGAAGTCCTGATCGTCGGCGCGGGCCCGACCGGCCTGGCCATGGCCATCGCGCTGGCCGATGCCGGCTTCGCTGCGACCGTGCTCGACCAGCAGTCGCGCGACGCGCTGGCCGCACCCGCGGAGGACGGCCGCGAGATCGCGCTGACGCATTCCAGCGTCGAGACCTTGCGCGCGCTGGGCCTCTGGCAGCGGCTGCGGCCCGAGGAGATCGGGCGCATCCGCGAGGCCCGGGTGACCGATGGCGGCGGGCATGACGCCGCCCTGCATTTCAAGGCCCGCGACCCGCTCGGCTGGATCGTCCCCAACCATGCGTTGCGACGCATCAGCTTCGAGGCCGCGACCGAACGGCCCGGGCTGAATGTGCGCACCCGGTCGCGGCTGCTGCGCGTCACCACCTCGGCCGCGCAGGTCGAGCTGGAGGTCGAGCGCGCTGAGGAGGCGCTGCCGGAGTCATTGCACGGGCGCCTCCTCATCGCTGCCGACAGCCGCTTCTCGTGGGCCCGCCGCCAGCTCGGCATCGCTGCCGACATGCAGGACCTCGGCCGCACCATGATCGTCTGCCGGATGCGCCACACGCTGCCGCACCGCGACGTGGCCCATGAGTGCTTCGGCTACGAGCGCACGCTGGCCATCCTGCCGCTGGCCGGCGACATCTGCTCCGCGGTGCTGACCACCGACACTGCGGCCGCGGCGCGGCTGATGGACTTGCCCGGCGGCGAATTCGCGGCGCTTGTCGAGGCGCAGTTCGGTGGCCGGCTGGGCGCCATGAGCCTGCTCGGCGATCGCTTTCCCTATCCGCTGGTCACGGCCTTCGCGCGCCGATTCAGCGCCACGCGCAGCGCGCTGATCGGCGACGCCGCGGTCGGCATGCATCCGGTCACGGCGCATGGCTACAACCTCGGGTTGCAGAGCGTCGCAACGCTGGCCCACGCGCTGTGCGATGCGCGCGCGGCCGGGCTGGACATCGGCGACGCCGGCGTGCTGGCCGGCTACGGCCGCAAGCACCGTCGCGATGCCGCCGTGATGTACCACGGCACCAACGCCGTGGCGAAGCTCTATGCGAACGACGGCGCGCCGCAGCGGCTGGCGCGCCAGCTGATCCTGCGCGGCGCGCAGCACCTGCCGCCGCTGAAGGCCGCGATCACGGCACGGCTCACCGGACGTGGCGGGCTCCGGCTGCCGACGCTCAACGGCGCAGCAGTTCGTCGCTGATGATGATCTTGCGGACCTCCGTGGTGCCGGCGCCGATTTCGAGCAGCTTGATGGCGCGATAGAGCCGGTTGACTTCGGATTCCCAGATGTAGCCCGTGCCGCCGTGGATCTGCACCGCCTCGTTGAGCACCTTGTTCATGGTCTCCGAGGCGAACATCACGGAGGCGGCGGTGATCATGTGGATGTCGCCGCGCCCGCCGCCGCCGATCTCCAGATCGTTGGCCGCGCGCAGCGCCTGGTAGGTGAAGACGCGCATCGATTCGATCCACACGTACATGTCGGCCAGCTTGGCCCGGATCATCTGGAAGTTCGAGATCGGCTGGCCGAACTGCTGCCGGGTGCGCGCATAGTCCAGCGCCAGTTCGAGCGCGCGCTCGCAGATGCCCAGGCAGATCGGCGCGATCATCGCGCGCTCCAGGTCGAGCCCGCTCATCACCACCTGCACGCCGCGGTCCTCCTCGCCGACCCGGTTGCGCGCCGGCACGCGGCAATTCTCGAACACCAGCTCGGCCGTCTGGCTGCCGCGAAAACCCATCTTGGTGAGCTTCTGGGCGACCTTGAAGCCGGCGCTGCGGGTGTCGACGATGAAGGCCGAGATGCCCTTGGCGCCGCGCTCCTTGTTGGTCTTGGCGTAGACCAGCACCACATCGGCCACCGCGCCGTTGGTGATGAAGATCTTGCTGCCGTTGAGCAGGTAGTCGTCGCCGTCGCGCGTGGCCGTGGTCCGCATCGAGCCCAGCGCATCGGAGCCCGCGCCGGGCTCGGTCAGGCCCAGTGCGCCGATGGTCTTGCCGCTGCACAGGCCCGGCAGGTAGGCCTTGCGTTGCGCCTCGTCGGCGTTGCGGTAGATGTTGTAGAGGCACAGGTTCTCGTGCGCCACCCAGCTGAGCGCAAGCGCGTGGTTCCAGCGCGAGAACGCCTGCACCACCAGCCCGCTGGCGAAGAGATCGAGGCCGGCGCCGCCATAGGCCTCGGGCACCGGAATGCCGAAGTAGCCCGTGGCGCCGATCTGCGCAAAGGCCTCGGGCGGCCACCACTCCTCGTTGTCCATGCGGCTGGACAGGGGGTAGAGCTCGTTGCGCGCGAAGCGATCGGCCTGGTCGAGGATCTGCTGCTCGTCGTCGGACAGGCCCGAGAAGCGCTGGGCGGCGCCTGGAGCGGAAGCGGTGGTGTTCATGGGTCTCCGGGGGATGGAAGGAAAAAAAGACGGAAGGCGGTTCAGGCGCCGTGGCCGCCACGCTCGGCGAATGCGGCGACACGGGCGGCGAAATCGGCGCTGGCGGCGCAGCGCAGGAAGGCGGCCTTCTCGCGCGCCAGCTGCGCCTGCAGGCCTTCACGCGACTGGACGGCGGTCAGTTCCTTCAGCTCGCGCACCGATTGCGCCGGCAGGGCCGCGAGCTCGCGCGCGTAGCGCTGCGCCTGGGCGTCGGCACGCTCGGCGTCGACGATGCGGCTGATCAGCCCGAGCGCCAGCGCTTCTTCCGCATCCATCGTGCTGCGCAGCGTGAGCAGATCGAAGGCGCGCGCGGCGCCCAGGCGCTGCGTCAGGCGGAAGCTCAGGCCGCCATCGGCGGGCGCGCCGAGCTGCGCGTAGGCCGTGACGAAGCGAGTGCCGCGCGCCGCCAGCACCATGTCGCAGGCCAGCGCCAGCGAGATGCCGCCGCCGGCCACCGCGCCATGGACGCTGGCGATCACCGGGACCGCGAGGCGATTCAATGCCATCACGCTGGCGTGGAAGCTGTCGATCATGCGGGCGATGAACGCAGGCAGCTCGGACCGGTGCGCATGCATCGCGGCCACGTCGCCGCCACCGCAGAACGACCGGCCTTCGCCACGCAGCACCAGCGCCCGCACGCCCGGCGCGGCAGCCACCTTCTCGATCGCGCGATGCAGCGCCTCGGCGGCTGGATAGTCCAGCGCATTGAGCGCATCGGCGCGGTTCAGCGCGATCGTCGCGACTTCGTCGTGGAAGTCGATGCAGACGGGGTCATGCGTGTCCATGGGTCTCCGGGGGTGTGCCGCATCGAGTTGACCTAGACTCAATAAAGTCCGTTGATGCGGTGCCAATGAGACACCGGTTGGCTTCGTTTGAGAAGAGATGAAATGCTAGGTTTAACCCTAAGACAGCAAAGAGAAGCGGGAGATGTTCCGGCGGAGGAATTCGAAGAACAACAAATTGAGTAAGGGTCAGAAAACTGTTGACAGGGGGAAATCGACGCCGCAATATCCGCCCCACAACCAGACGCCACGACCGGCGCGGAGACAAGCCTTGGAATCTCACCATCCCTCGTTCGGCCGGGGCCGTTGCCCATGTTGAGCATCACCAACCTGCAGGTGTTCTACGACCGTGCGGTCGAGGCCGTGCGCGACGTCTCGCTCGAACTCGACCAGGGCCGCATCGTCGCCTTGCTGGGCAGCAACGGTGCGGGCAAGTCGACCGTGCTCAAGGCGATCAGCGGCGTGCTCTATCCGGAAGACGGCGAGATCACGGGCGGTGCGATCCGCTACGACAACGCCTCGCTCGAACGCTGCGCGCCGCACGAGATCGTCCGGCGCGGGCTGGTCCAGGTGCCCGAAGGCCGCAGGCTGTTCGACACGCTCACGGTCGAGGAGAACCTGCGCATGGGCGGCTACCTGCGGCCCGGCACCGACGAATCCCAGGCGCTGGCCAACATCTACGCCTTGTTCCCCGCGATCGAGGCCCATCGGCATCGCGTGGCCGGCTACCTGTCCGGCGGGCAGCAGCAGATGGTGGCGATCGGCCGCGCGCTCATGGGCGAGCCGAAGCTGCTGCTGCTCGACGAGCCCTCGCTCGGACTCGCGCCGCAGGTCATCGCGGAGATCTTCGACATCATTCGCCGCCTGCGCGACGAGCGCGGCCTGACGGTGCTGCTGGTGGAGCAGAACGCACAGCTGGCGCTCTCGCTCGCCGACTACGGCTACATCATGGAGCGCGGCCGGATCGTGCTCGACGACACGCCCGCCAAGCTGCTCGCGAACGACGACGTGAAGGAGTTCTATCTGGGCGTGCAGGCCGGCGGCCAGCGCCGCAGCATGCGCGAGATCAAGCACTACAAGCGGCGCAAGAGGTGGCTCTCGTGAGCGCGGCGTTGCTCGAGTTGCAGGGCGTGGGCAAGCGCTTCGGCGGCCTCGAGGCCTTGTCGGCCATCGACCTGCAAGTGCAGCGCGGCCACATCTTCAGCGTCATCGGGCCCAACGGCGCCGGCAAGACCACGCTGTTCAACCTGATCTCGTGCCTGCTCGCGCCCAGCACGGGACGGATCGTCTTCGACGGCGAGGACATCGCGGGCGCGCCGGCCCACAGCCTTTCGAAGCGCGGCATCGCACGCACCTTCCAGAACCTCGCGGTCTTCAAGCACGAGACCGTGATCGACAACATCCTGACCGGCCTGCACGCGCGGCTCACCACCGGCGTGCTGGGCGCCGCCGTGTTCTGGGGTTCCGCGCGGCGCGCCGAGATCGCGGCCCGCGAGACCGCGGAGGAGATCGTCGAGTTCCTCGAGATCGAGACCATCCGCGACCTGCCGGTCGGCACGCTCTCCTACGGCCTGCAGAAGCGGGTCGAGCTGGGGCGCGCGCTGGCGATGCAGCCGCGCCTGCTGCTGCTCGACGAAATGGTGTCGGGCATGAACCAGGAGGAGACCGAGGACATCGCCCGCTTCATCCTCGATATCCGCGAGGAGCGCAATGTCACGGTGATGATGATCGAGCACGAGATGGGCATCGTGATGGACATCTCCGACCACGTCTGCGTGCTGAACTTCGGCCGCAAGATCGCCGATGGCACACCCGCCGAGGTGGCGGCCGACCCGGCCGTCATCGCGGCCTACCTGGGCGTTGCCGCGCCCGTCGCAGCATGAAGCCGGCGCAGACCTCCGACCACCGCGTGCTGGCCGATGCCGCACTGCCGCCCGGCGTGGCCGAGGGCCGGGCGACGATGCCGGGCCTGCTGCGTCATCGCGCGCGCCAGACGCCCGAGCGCATCGCCTTCCGCGAGAAGACGCGCGGCATCTGGCAGGGAACGACCTGGTCCGGCTACTTCGAGCAGGTGCGCGCCTTCGCGCTGTTCCTGCAGCGGGCCGGCTTCGGTGCCGGCGACAAACTGGTCATTGCCTCCGACGGCACGCCCGAGTGGTTCATCGCCGATCTGGCGGCGCAATCGCTGGGTGGCGTGACGGTCGGCATCTATCCGACCAACCCCTGGCCCGAGCTGCAGTACATCGTTCGCCATTGCCGCGCCAAGGTGGCGGTGTGCGGCGACCAGGAGCAGACCGACAAGGTGCTCGAGGCGATGCGACGCGACGGCGGCCTGCCGGACCTCGAGCGCGTGCTCACGGTCGACTGGAAGGGCCTGCGCCACTATGACGAGCCGATGCTGATGCCGTTCGCGCAGGCGCTCGCCGAAGGCCGCGCGCTGGCGCAGCAGGAGGGCCGCAGCGCCGCCTGGGAGGCCGTGCTCGATGCGCTCGATGCCGGCCAGGATGCGCTGATCGTCTACACCTCGGGCACCACCGGGATGCCCAAGGGCGCGCGCCTCTCGCACGCCGGCATCGTGTCCGACGCCGCGGCGCTGGGTGCGGTGCAGGGCTTCGCCGGCAGGCCGCTCACGGTGGTCTGCTACCTGCCGCTGTGCCATGTCGCCGAGCGCCTGATGTCGCCGGTGATGCAGCTGGTCTACGGCTCGATCGTCAACTTCGCCGAGTCGATCGACGCCGTCACCCACAACCTGCGCGAGATCGGCCCGAGCTTCTTCTTCGGCGTGCCGCGCATCTGGGAAAAGCTGCAGTACGAGATCCTCATCAAGTCGCGCGATGCGCGGCCGATCGCGCGGCGCGCCTTCACGAAGGCGATGGCCATCGCCACGCCGATCGCCGAACGCAGCATCGCCAACGGCGGCCGCGCGGTCAGCCGGCGCGACGCCTTCGTCGCCTGGCTGCTGCGGGTGACGGTGTTCAGCAACCTGCTGGCCGGCGTCGGGCTCGACCGCACCTGGGTCGCGATGACCGGCGGCGCGTCGATCTCGCCCTCGGTGATCCTCTTCTTCCGCGCGCTGGGCGTGCCGATCTACCAGATCTACGGCATGACCGAGACCAGCGGCGCCAGCCATTCGCAATCCGTGGCGCTGTCGCGCCTGGGCTGGTGCGGCCCGCTGCTGCCGGGGGTGGTCGAGCAGCGCGTCGCCGCCGACGGCGAGCTGCAGCTGCGCGGCGCGATCGTCTTCAACGGCTACCTGCACGACGAGGCGGCCACGCGCGCCGCCTTCGACGACGGCTGGCTGCGCACCGGCGATATCGTCGAGCTCGACGAGGCCACCGGGCAGGTGCAGATCGTGGACCGCAAGAAGGCCATCCTGATCACCAGCGGCGGCAAGAACATCACGCCCTCGCTGATCGAGAACGCCTTGAAGGAAAGCCTCTACATCAGCGAGGCCGTGCTGCTCGGCGACGGCCGGCACTTCGTCTCGGCGCTGATCCAGATCGACCTCGACACGGTCGGCAAGTGGGCGCAGGAGCGCGGCATGGCCTACACCACCTACGAGACGCTGGCGCAGCTCGAGGCGGTGCGCGAGCTCATCGCCGACGACGTCAAGCGCGTCAACGAACGCTTCTCGCGCGTCGAGAGCATCCGCAAGTTCGCGCTGCTGAAAAAGCAGCTCGACCACGACGACGGCGAGCTCACGGCCACGATGAAGGTGCGCCGGCGGGTCATCGAGCAGAAGTTCGCGGCCGAGGTCGCGCACATCTACGGCGCCGAGAAAGCGACGGCCTGATGAACTACTTCCTGAACCTCGTCACCTCGGGCCTGGTGATCGGCGCGCTCTACGGCCTGGTCGCGATGGGCTTCGCCATCGTCTACCGGGCGACCGGCATGGTGAACTTCGCGCAAGGCGAGGTGATGATGCTGGTCGCCTACATCAGCTTCAGCCTGGCCACCATCCCGGGCATCGGCTTCGGCCCGCTGCTGGTGGCGGTGCTCGCGGTGTCGGTGCTGCTGGGCCTGGCGATCGAGCGCATCTTCATCCGCCCGATGCTCGGCGAGCCGATGTTCTCGCGCGTGATGGTGACCATCGGCCTCGCGGTGGTGATCCGCTCCACCGTGATCCTGATCTGGGGCGTCGAGCCCACCGCCTTCCCGCGCCCCTTCGGCAACGCCGTGATCCGGTTCGCGGGCCTTGCGCTCTATCCGGGCCAGATCTTCGCGCTGGTCTCGCTGGCCGTGCTGTGCGGCCTGATGTGGCTCTTCTTCTCGCGCTCGCGCATCGGCATCGCGATGCGGGCGACCTCCAACAACGAGACCACCGCGCTCCTGATGGGCATCAACGTGAAACGCATCAGCGCCGTCGCCTGGGCGCTGTCGGCGGTGTTCGCGGCCTTCGCCGGCCTGGCGTTCTGCCTGATGTTCAGCCTCGAGCCCGAGATCTCGCAGATGGGCCTGCGCGGCTTCCCGGCGACCATCCTCGGCGGCCTCGACTCGGTGGTCGGCGGCGCCTTCGGCGGGCTGGTGATCGGTGTCTTCGAGAACCTCGCCGGCGGCTACCTGGGGCGCGGCCTCAAGGAGATCGCCGGCTTCGTGCTGATCATCGTGGTGCTGATGGTCAAGCCCTACGGCCTGTTCGGCCAACGTGAAATCGAAAGAGTCTGATGCGCAGCAGAACCTACCAGACCTCCTATGCCGGCCTGGTCGCCCTGGCTCCCCAGCGCGTCACCTGGTGCTGGGCGCTGGCCGGGCTCGGCCTGCTGCTGATCGCGCCGGCCTGGTTCGGCGCCCACGGGCTCAACATGCTGACCAGCATCTTCGTGGTCTCGGTCGGCGTGCTCGGGCTCAATCTGCTGTCGGGCGTGGCCGGCCAGATCTCGCTCGGCCATGCCGGCTTCCTGCTGATCGGCGCCTACGCGCAGGCGATCCTGACGACCGACTACGGCGTGCCGTCGCTGCTGGCGATTCCGCTGGCGGGGCTGGTCGCGGCCCTCGCCAGCCTGATCGTCGGCGTGCCCTCGCTGCGGCTCAAGGGCTTGTACCTGGCGATCACCACGCTGGCCTTTACCTTCATCGTGCGCCACGTGGTGCTGTTCGCCGAGGGCATCACGCGCGGTTCGGCGGGCATGCCGGTCGAGCCGCTCAGCGTGCTGGGCGTGTCGTTCAAGGGCGACCAGCGCTTCTACTACGCGGCGCTGTTCTTCCTGGTGCTGGCGGTGTTCGCGACGCTGAACCTGATGCGCTCGCGGATCGGCCGCGCCTGGCTGGCCCTGCGCGACCACGACATCGCGGCGCGCGCCATGGGCATCGACCTGATGCGCTACAAGCTGCTGGCCTTCATGGTGAGCGCCTTCTACACCGGCGTCGCGGGCGCGCTGGTGGCCTTGCAGACGCGCTTCGTCAATGTCGACACCTTCAGCGTCCTGATCAGCATCGAGGCGCTGGCGATGGTGATCGTCGGCGGCATGGGCCGCATCCATGGCGCGATCCTGGGCGCGGCGCTGATCCTGCTCTTGCCCGAATTGCTGAACTTCGGCTTCGAAGCGGCGGGCGACGGCGTGCGCACGCTCATGGCCGACCGCATCTACGAGGTCAAGGGCTTGATGTACGGCGTGGTGATCCTGCTGTTCCTGCGGCTCGAACCCGAGGGACTGGCCGGCATCTGGCGCAAGGCCAAGCGCTTCTGGGTGCAGTGGCCGCTGTCCCAATGACAACCGAATCACAACAGGAGACGACGATGGGCAAGCAAGAAGGCAAGGCGATGGTGGTGCGTGCGTTGGCGGTGTCGGGCATGCTCGCGGCCGCGGCCGGCGCGCAGGCGCAGGACGTCGGCGTCACGGCCAGCGAGATCCTGATCGGCGAGGTGCAGCCGATGTCGGGCCCGGCCTCGCTGATCGGCAAGGCCGGCGCGGCGGGCTCCAAGCTCGCCATCGCCGAGATCAACGCCGCCGGCGGCATCAACGGCCGCAAGCTGCGCGCGATCTACGAGGACGACGGCTACGTGCCGGCGCGCTCGGTGTCGGCGGTCAAGAAGCTGATCGACACCGACAAGGTGTTCGGCATCACCGGCACCACCGGCAGCTCGCACATGGTGGCGATGCTGCCGGCGATCGAGGAGGCGAAGATCCCGACCATCGTCCACATGGCGCCGAATCCGGCCGTGGTGTCGCCGCGGCGGCCCAGCGTCTTCATGATCGGGCCCGACTACGACTATGCCGGCTACGTGCCGGTCCGCTACATGGTCGAGAAGATGAACAAGAAGGGCGCCAAGTTCGGCATCCTCTACCAGGACGACGACTTCGGCAAAGCCCTGCTCGCGGGCTACCAGAAGGCGGTCAAGGAATTCGGCCTCTCGAGCGTGGCCGAGATCTCCTTCAAGCGCGGGGCCAAGGACTTCTCGGCCGAGGTACTGACGCTCAAGGACAAGGGCGTCAACGCGCTCTACCTCGGCACGCTGACCACCGAGTCGGCCTCGATCATGTCGGAGCTGCGGCGCCTCGACATGGACGTGACGCTGGGCACGCTGTGGGCCGGCCAGCTGCCGGCTGCCGTCAAGCTGGCGGCGCCGTCGGGCTACCAGTACCTGATCCCCGACTACTACGCCTCCAACTACGACCCGGCGGGCGCGGCGCTGATGGGTTCGGCCAAGAAGTACCTGAGCGCCGACGACTACGCCAACTTCAACCGCTACACCGTGAGCGGCTACGTCGGCACGATGGTCTTCGCCGAGGGCGTGCGCCGCTGCGGCGCCAACGTGACGCGCGCCTGCGTGATCGCGCAACTCGACAAGCTGCACGACTACAAGATCGGCGGCCTGAGCGGCCCGGTCTCCTTCGACAACCCGAAGGGCCAGGCCGTGATGCCGATCAAGCTGTTCCAGACCGATCCGCAGAGCGGCACCGTGAAGTCGCTGACCGACTTCGTCGCCTACTGAGCCTTCATCCGATGTCGAGCGCCGCCTCTTCTTCCGCCAGCACCGAGCGCTACCGTTCGGCTTTTCGTCCCGGCCTGTTCGACGGCCGCACGGTGGTCGTCACCGGTGGCGGCAGCGGGCTCGGCCGCTGCACCGCGCACGAGCTCGCGAGCCTCGGCGCGCACCTCGCGCTGGTCGGGCGGCAGTCGGGCAAGCTCGAGGCGGTGGCGGCCGAGATCGCCGCCATCTACCCCGAGCGCGCAGGCGACGTCACGACCCATGTCTGCGACATCCGCGACGAGGCGGCGGTCCAGGCGACGGTGGCCGAGGTCATTGCGAGGCACGGCCGGCTCGACGGGCTCTTCAATTGCGCCGGCGGGCAGTTTCCGGCCCGGCTGCGCGACATCTCGCTCAAGGGCTGGGATGCGGTGGTGCGCAACAACCTGCACGGCACCTTCCTGTTCTCGCGCGAATGCTTCGTGCAGTGGATGGAGGCGAACGGCGGCAGCATCGTCAACATGCTGGCCGACATCTGGGGCGGGCTGCCGGGCATGGGCCATTCGGGCGCGGCGCGCGGCGGCGTGTTGACGCTGACCGAGACCGCGGCCTGCGAGTGGGGGCATGCCGGCGTGCGGGTCAACGCGGTGGCGCCGGGCTGGATCGCCTCGGCCGGCATCGACACCTACGACGAGGACTACCGCAACCTGCTGCGCGGGCTGCGCAACAAGGTGCCGCTGCAGCGCTTCGGCACCGAGGCCGAACTGTCCTCGGCCGTCGTCTATCTGCTGTCGGAGGCCGCGGGATTCATCAGCGGCGCCGTGATCCGCGTCGATGGCGGCGTGCCGACGGCACGGCCGACCTGGAAGCTGGAACCGGCGGCGCGCAGCTTCGCCTACGACGGCTTCCCGCAGTACCAGCCGCCGGCCACCTTCGACGACCTGCCGGGCGAGGACGAGGAAACCCCATGAGCATGAGCACCCATCCGACGCCGGCACAGGTCAGGGTCGAACGGCAAGGCGCCGCCTGCCGCATCACCATCGACCGTGCCGAGGCGCACAACACGATGACCGACACGGTAATGGTCGCGCTGACCGAGGCGCTGCGCCAGGCCGAGGCGATGGAAGGCGTGCGCGCCATCGTGCTCACCGGCGCCGGCGACAAGACCTTCTGTGCCGGCGGCCAGCTCAAGCCGACCGCCGACGGCTCGCCGTTCGCGCTGGAGCCCGGCCGCTTCGACAATCCGGTGGCCGAACTGTTCCGTGCGCTCGATCGCTGCAACCTGCCGATCATCGCGCGCGTCAATGGCGGCGCCTTCGGTGGCGGGCTGGGCCTGGTCTGCGCCTGCGACTTTGCGATCGCCGCCGAGGGCGCGATGTTCGGCACCACCGAAGCCCGCGTCGGCGTGTTCCCGATGATGATCCTGCCGCTGCTGATGCGCGTGATCCCGCGCCGGCGGCTGCTCGAGATGTGCTTCCTCGCGCATCGCTTCCCGGCCGGCGATGCCGAGCGCTTCGACATCGTGAACCGCGTGGTGCCGGCCGCGGAGCTCGATGCCGCGGTCGACGAACTGGTGGCCAAGCTCGCGGCCAATTCGCCGGTCGCGCTGCGCATCGGCCGCCGCGCCATCGGCGCGATCACCGACCTGTCCTTCAACGACGCCTTGAATCTCGCGCAGGCCATCCTGCCCGTGCTGTCGCAGAGCGAGGACACGCGCGAGGGCATGAAGGCCTTTGCCGAACGCCGCGCGCCGGAGTGGCCCGGACGATGAACACCTTGCCTGAACGCCGAACCCGTCCGCTGCGCATCGGCTGCGCCAGCGGCTTCTGGGGCGACTCCGAGAGCGGCGCCTCGCAGCTCGTGCGACTTGGCGAGATCGACTACCTGGTCTTCGACTTCCTGGCCGAGATCACGATGTCGCTGCTGGCCCGTGCCAAGGCCAAGTCGGCCGACGCCGGCTATGCGCCGGATTTCGTGCGGGTGGTGGCGGCGCTCGCGCCCGAGCTGCGTGCGTGCGGCATCCGCGTGGTGTCGAACGCCGGCGGCGTCAATCCGGCCGCCTGCCGGCTGGCGCTGCAGAAGGAACTCGAAGCCCAGGGCATCGCGCTGCGGATCGCGGTGGTGGAGGGCGACGACCTGTCCGGCCAGGCCGATGCACTGCGCGCGGCCGGCACGCGCGAGATGTTCAGCGGCGCACCGATGCCGGCCGAGCTGCTCAGCATCAATGCCTACCTTGGCGCGCAGCCGATCGTCGCCGCGCTGGCGGCCGGGGCCGACATCGTGATCACCGGCCGCGTGGTCGACAGCGCGGTCACGCTGGCGCCGCTGGTGCATGAATTCGGCTGGGGCTGGCAGGACTGGGACCGGCTCGCGACCGGCAGCCTGGCCGGCCACCTGATCGAATGCGGCGCCCAGGCCACCGGCGGCCTCTTCACCGATTGGGAGCGGGTGCCCGGCTGGGACGACATGGGCTTCCCGATCGTCGAATGCCCGCCCGACGGCCGGAGCTTCGTGCTGACAAAGCCGCCCGGCACGGGCGGGCTGGTGATCCCCGCCACCGCGGCCGAGCAGATCGTCTACGAGATCGGCGACCCGCGCGCCTACCTGCTGCCCGACGTGTGCTGCGACTTCTCCGAGGTGCGGCTCGAACAGGACGGGCCCGATCGCGTGCGCGTCAGCGGCGCGCGCGGCCGGCCGGCGCCGCCCAGCTACAAGGCCAGCGCCACCCATGCCGACGGCTGGCGCCTGCTGGGCACGCTGATGATCGGCGGGCCGGAAGCGGCACGCAAGGCGCAACGCGTGGGCGAGGCGATCCTGGCGCGCTGCCGGCGGCTGCTGGCCGAGCGCGGCCTGGCCGATTTCAGCGAAGCCCACATCGAGGTGCTGGGTGCGGAGAGCACCTACGGCCCGCATGCGCGCACGCGGCACAGCCGCGAGGTGGTGCTGAAGCTGGCCGCGCGGCATGCATCGCGCGCCGCGCTCGAGCTGCTGGCGCGCGAGATCGCGCCGTCGGCGACTTCCATGGCACAAGGCATCACGGGCTTCGCCGCGGGCCGGCCGTCGCCTTCGCCGGTGGTGCGGCTGTTCTCGCTGCAGGTGGACCGTGCGGCGGTGCCGGCACGGGTCTCGCTCGACGGGCAGGCGCTGCCCTTCGACGAGCTGCAGCTCGGCCAGCCGGTCGCCGCGCTCGATGCCGCCGAGGAGCGGCCGGCCGGAGCGCCGGCGGCCGACACCGTGCGTGTCCCTTTGATCCGCATCGCCCATGCGCGCAGCGGCGACAAGGGCGACATGGCCAACATCGGCGTCATCGCACGCTCGCCCGAAGCCTATGCATGGCTGCTGCGCGCGCTCGACGCCGACACCGTCGCGGCCTACTTCGCGCACGTGGCCAAGGGCCGCGTCAGGCGCTACCCGCTGCCCGGCTTTCACGCGCTGAACTTCACGCTCGAGAACGCGCTCGGCGGTGGCGGCATCGCCTCGCTGCGCTACGACCCGCAGGGCAAGGCGCTGGCGCAGATGCTGCTCGACCTGGAACTCGACGTGCCGGCCGACTTGGTACAAAGCCTTTCATGAAATCCACAGCCACAAAGTCCAAAGCACCTGCCAGAAAAGGCAGCCCGAACGCGGCGGGTTCGCCCGGCGCGATCCCGGGCGAATCCCCGGCCCCCATCGCCGCCGGCAAGCAGACGCCACGCCGGCTGCGCCGCGCGGCCGAGATCCTGGCCGCGGCGCGCGAAGTGTTCCTCGAGAAGAGCTTCGAGCGTTCCTCGGTGGCCGAGATCGCGGCCCGCGTCGGCGTCGTCGAAGGGCTGGTCTACACCTATTTCCCGACCAAGCGCGACCTGCTCAACGAGGTGCTGCGCGGCATGTACGAGCCGCTGATCCAGGACATCGCCGATGGCTTCGCGCGCATCCATGGCTTCCGCAGCCGGCTGCGTTTCCTGGTCTGGCGGCACCTGCGCGTGTACGTCGAGGAGCCGGGCCTGTCGCGCATCGTGCTGCACGAGGTGCGCACCAGCCCGGACTACTTCCAGTCGGTGCTGCACGACCTGCAGGTGCGCTACACCGCCTTTCTGGTGCGCACTGTGCGCGAGGCGGTGGAGGAGGGCGAACTGCCCGCCGACACCGACGTCGAGCTGATCCGCAGCATGCTCTACGGCGGCATCGAGCACCGCATGTGGTCGCAGCTGTACGGCCGCGGCAGCATCGACATCGAAGCCACCGCGGACCGCTGCACGGCCATGCTGCTGGGCGGCATGCTGATGACGCGCGAAGCCGCGCTCGACCTCGCGCCCGGCACGGCCGCTGCGGCCCAGCGCGCGAACGGCGACATCGAGGCCCGTCTCGCGCGGCTCGAACGGATCGTGGCCGGCGGCGTGCTGCCGCCGGCTCCCGCAGCCCCGACAGCGAAGCGACGCAAAGACCTCCCATGACCCCGATCCGAAAGCTCTTCATCGCCAACCGCGCCGAGATCGCGCTGCGCATCGTGCGCACGGCCAGCCGTCTCGGCATCGAGACCGTGGTCCCCTGGCACCGGCAGGACCGCGCTGGCCCCGCGCTGCTCGCCGCCACCGGGTCGGTGGAGGTCTTCGGCGAGCCGCCGGTCGCGGCCTGGCTCGATGCCCAGGCCATGATCCGCGCCGCGCGCCAGAGCGGCTGCGACGCCATCCATCCGGGCTATGGCTTCCTGTCGGAGAACGCGGCCTTCGCGCAGGCCGTGGCGGATGCCGGCCTGGTCTTCGTCGGTCCGCCCGCGGGCGTGATCGAGCTGATGGGCGACAAGATCAGCGCGCGCCGCTTCGCGGTGCAGCACGACGTGCCGGTCACGCCCTCGGCCGACGAGGCCGACGACCCTGCGAGCTTTGCCGAGCGCGCGCGCAGCATCGGTTTTCCGCTCCTGATCAAGGGCGCCGCGGGCGGTGGCGGCAAGGGCATGCAGATCGTGCGGCGCGAGCAGGAACTGGCCGCCGCCATCGACATCGCGCGCGCCGAGAGCCAGCGCTATTTCGGCGACGGCCGCCTGTTCGCCGAGCGCTTCGTCGAGCGGCCGCGCCACATCGAGGTGCAGGTCTTCGGCGACAGCCACGGCCACGTGATCCACCTGGGCGAGCGCGAGTGCTCGATCCAGCGCCGCTTCCAGAAGCTGATCGAGGAGTCGCCGGCACCCGGGCTGCCGCCGGCGCTGCGCGAGCGCATCTGCGCCGCGGCCGTGCGCCTGGCGTCGGCGGCGGGCTACGTCAACGCGGGCACGGTCGAATGCATCGTCTCGCCCGAGGGCGAGTTCTTCTTCCTCGAGATGAACACGCGGCTGCAGGTGGAGCATCCGGTGACCGAGATGGTCACCGGCCTGGATCTCGTCGAGCTGCAGCTGCGCGTGGCGCAGGGCGAAGCGCTGGGCATCGCGCAGGCGCAGGTGACGAGCGCCGGTCACGCCATCGAATGCCGCATCCTGGCGGAAGACGCGGACGCCGGCTTCGTGCCGGACACCGGCCGCGTGCTGCTGCTGCACGCGCCGCAGGGGCCGGGCGTGCGCTTCGACGTCGGTGTCACCGAAGGCGCGCCCGTGACCGCCGATTTCGACTCGATGCTCGCCAAGCTCGTGGTGCACGGCGCCGACCGCCGCCTCGCGATCTCCCGCATGCGCACGGCGCTGGCCGAGACCACGATGCTGGGCGTCACGATCAACAACGACTTCCTGGCGCGGGTGCTGCAGCATCCGGCCTTCGCCCAGGGCGAGACCGACACCGGCTTCCTCGAACGGCATCGCGAGGCGCTGGCACCGGCCGCGCTGACCGATGGCGAGCGCCACGCGCTGCTGGCAGTCGCCGCATCGGCGGCGCCCGACCGCGCCGCCCGCACCGTCCCCGAGCCCTACGCCTCGATGGGTGCCTGGCGCAACTGATCTTCACTAGGCCTCATTCATGACCACCTTCCTGTTCAGCCATGCGCCCGCGGTGCGGCACCGCGTCCACGCCCACGCCGAAGCGGTGCAAGTCGACGATGTCCGGCTCGCGGTGCGCGCCGCCGGCGGCGGCAGCTTCGTCACCACGGTCGACGGCCGCAGCGAGCGCCTGAATGCCGTGGCGCACGGCGACTCGGTCTACGTGCAGCTCAAGGGACGGGCCTGGCGCATGGACCGCGTCGATCCCGCCCGCTCGAGCAACGGTGCCGCGGCCGGCGTTGCGGGCGCCTCGCTGGCACCGATGCCGGGCGTCGTCGTCTCGCTGCAGGCCACGCTCGGACAGGCGGTGCGCCAAGGCGATGCGCTGCTGGTGATCGAGAGCATGAAGCTGCAGATGACCATCGGCGCCGCGGCGGACGGCGTGGTGGCCGAACTGCCGCTGGCGGTCGGCCAGACCTTCCAGCGCGGCGCGGTGCTGGTGCGCACGCAGGAGCCATCGCAATGAGCCGCATCCAGAGCCAGATCGACACCGGCAGCGCGAGCTTCCGGCAGAACCACGCGGCCATGGCCGAACGCGTCGATGCGCTGCGCCGCAAGCTGCACAGCGCGCGCTACGA
The DNA here is from genome assembly GCF_056402355.1 of Variovorax sp. P4_B11. NCBI lineage: Bacteria > Pseudomonadati > Pseudomonadota > Betaproteobacteria > Burkholderiales > Comamonadaceae > Variovorax > Variovorax sp. P4_B11. The sequence continues at coordinate 133,498 of NZ_JBFUHO010000002.1, read as the reverse complement.
GCGACCGGAACGCGACATCGAGCGCCTGCACCGGCAGAAGAAGCTGACCGTGCGCGAGCGGCTCGATCTGCTGCTCGACCCGGGCACGCCGTTCCTGGAGATCGGCGCACTGGCCGCCAACCGCGCGTACGAGGGCGAGGTGCATGGTGCGGGGCAGGTCTCGGGCATCGGCATCGTCCAGGGCCGCGAGGTGATGATCCATGCGGACGATCCGAGCATCAAGGGCGGCGCCTGGTATCCGCTGTCGATCAAGAAGATCGTCCGCACGCTCGACATCGCGATCGAGAACCGGCTGCCGGTGATCCACCTCTGCGACAGCGCGGGCGGCTTCCTGCCGCTGCAGTCGGAGCTGTTCCCCGACCGCCATGCGGCCGGCCGCATCTTCCGCAACCAGTGCACGCTGTCGAAGATGGGCGTGCCGCAGATCGCTGTCGTGCTTGGCCACTGCACCGCGGGCGGCGCCTACATCCCGGCGCTGTGCGACTACAGCGTGATCGTGCGCGGCAACGGCGGCGTGTTCCTCGGCGGGCCGCCGCTGGTCAAGGCGGCGACCGGCGAGGTGGTCACGGCCGAGGCGCTGGGCGGTGCGCAGATGCACACCACGGTCTCGGGCACCTGCGACTACGCGGCCGACGACGAGCCGCATGCGCTGTCGATCGCGCGCGACATCCTGGCCCAGACCACGCCCGGCCGCAAGCAGGCGATCGACCGCATCGAGGCCGAGCCGCCGCACTACGACCCGCAGGAACTCTACGGGATCATCCCGACCGACTGGAAGACCGGCTTCGACATGCGCGAGGTGATCGCGCGCATCGTCGACGGCAGCCGGTTCCACGAGTACCAGCCGGACTACGGCACCACCATGGTCTGCGGCTATGCGCGCATCTGGGGCTGCAAGGTCGGCATCCTGGCCAACAACGGCGTGCTCTTCAACGACAGCTCGCTCAAGGCCGCGCACTTCATGCGGCTGTGCGACCGCGACCGCACGCCGCTGGTCTTCCTGCAGAACATCACGGGCTACATGGTCGGGCGCGAGTACGAGGAGCGCGGCATCACCAAGGACGGCGCCAAGATGATCATGACGCAGGTCGGCTGCACGGTGCCCAAGTTCACCGTGATCGTCGGCGGGTCCTTCGGCGCCGGCAACTACGGCATGTGCGGGCGCGCCTTCGACGGCCGCTTCCTCTGGATGTGGCCGCAGTCGCAGATCGCGGTGATGGGCGCCGAGCAGGCGGCCAACACGCTGGCCGATGTGAAGGTGCGCCAGCTGCAGCGCAACGGCCATGCGCTGTCGGACGAGGAGATCGCGGCCATCCGCGACCCGGTGCTCAAGAGCTTCGAGGCCGAGAGCGATGCGTACCACTCGACCTCCGAGCTGTGGGACGACGGCATCCTCGATCCGGTCGACACGCGCAATGCGCTCGGCATGGCGATCGCGGCCTCGCTGAACGCGCCGTTCAGCGACGACGTGGGCTACGGCGTGCTCAGGCTCTGAGCCGCCGCGCGGCGAAGAAGGAGACGACGGAACATGATCGCGATCGACGACAACAGCACCATCGGCGACACCTTCTCCAGGGCCGCGGACAGGTATGCGGACAAGGTCTTCCTGGCCGTGCCCGCCAACCCCGCGCGCGCCTACGCGGCCGAAGGTGTCGAGATCAGCTACCGCGCCGCGGCGCAGGCCGTGCAGGCGTTGACGCGAACCTATGCCGCCGCGGGCTACGGCGTCGGCCACCGCATCGGCCTGCTGCTGGAGAACCGGCCCGAGCACCTGCTGCACAAGCTCGCGATGAACGCGCTGGGCGTGTGCTGCGTGCCGCTCAATCCCGACCATCGGGCAGGCGAGCTGGCCTTCGTGATCGACCATGCGAAGGTCGAGCTGGTGGTCGTCGTCGCGGCGCTCGACGATCTGCTGCAGGCCGCGCTGGCCGAGGCCGCGCAGCGGCCGGGCGTGGTGCGCCTCGATGCCTTCGAGCAAGGCCTGCCGCGTGCGGCGCGAGCCGCCGCATCCACCACGCCCGACGGCCAGACCCCGGCCAGCGTGCTCTACACCAGCGGCACCACGGGCCGGCCCAAGGGCTGCGTGCTGTCGCACCGCAGCGAGCTCGCGTTCGGCGCCTGGTACGCGACGCGCGGCGGCCTGGCCGACTTCGGCGAGGGCTGCGAGCGAATCTACAACCCGCTGCCGCTGTTCCACGTGAACGCGTCGATCTTCTCCTTCTACTGCGCGATGCTCAAGGGCAACTGCCAGGTGCAGACCGACCGCTTCCATGTCTCACGCTGGTGGACCGAGGTGCGCGAATCGCGCGCGACGGTCGTGCACTACCTGGGCGTGGTGGTGCCGATGCTGCTGGGCCAGCCGCCGAGCCCGCTGGACCGCGAACACGCCGTGCGTTTCGCCATCGGCGCGGGCGTCGAGCCGCAGCGGCATGCGAGTTTCGAGCAGCGCTTCGGCTTCCCGCTGATCGAGATCTGGGGCATGACCGAGATCGCGCGCGCATTGGTCGACAACCAGGCGCCGCGCCGGGTCGGCACACGGGCCTTCGGCCGCGCGCAGCCCGGGCTCGAGGTCCGCGTGGTCGACGACGCCGACATCGATGTGGCCGACGGCACCGACGGCGAGATGCTGATCCGCCATTCGGCCGCGACGCCGCGCAAGGACTTCTTCAGCGGCTACCTCGACGATCCCGGCGCCACCGAGCAGGCGTGGCGCGGCGGCTGGTTCCACACCGGCGACATCGTCCGGCGTACGCCCGACGGCATGCTGCACTTCGTCGACCGGCGCAAGAACATCATCCGGCGCTCGGGCGAGAACATCGCCGCGGCCGAGGTCGAGGCGCTGCTGCAGACGCATCCGTGGGTCGACCAGGTGGCGGTGCTGGCATTGCCGGACGACGTCCGGGAGGAGGAGGTGCTCGCCTGCGTCGTGCTGCGCCCGGAGGCCGGCGCGGATGTCGATGCCGCGGTGCGCGCGCTGTTCGATCTCTGCCACGCGAAGCTGGCCTACTACAAGGCGCCGGGCTGGGTCTGGGTGACCGACCGCATCCCGACCACCGCCACGCAGAAGATCCAGAAGCACCAGATCTTCCCGCCGGGCATCGATCCGCGCGGCCTGGCCGGCATGCGCGACCTGCGGGCCCTGAAGAAGCGCGGCGCCACCCCCGGCCCGAGTCCGGCGCTGGCCGGGACATCGACGTGAGCGCGCAGGCACCGATCGACTTCTGGTTCGACTTCGCGTCGCCCTATGGCTACCTGATGTCCGAGAAGATCGATGCGCTGGCCGCGCGGCACGGGCGCAGCGTTCGCTGGCGGCCGGTGCTGCTGTTCGCGGTGTTGCGGGCGCTCGACCTGCCGGCGCCGCTGGCCAGCGAGACCAAGCGCGCCTACATGTGGCGCGACTTCGAACGCTCGGCGCGCTTTCTCGGTGTGCCTTTCCGATTGCCCGATGGCTTTCCCGCGATCGCGCCGCATGCTGCGCGCGCCTTCCATCTCCTCGACCGCAGCGAACCCGCGGCCGCCGTGCGCTTCGCCCGGGTGGCCATGCGCGGCTACTTCCGCGACGGGGCGGCACTCGACGACGCGGGCCAGGTGGCGCGCTGGGCCTGCGAGGCAGCGCCCGCCCTCGGTGATGCAAAGGATGTCGAGCACCGGCTCGGGGGCACCGAAGCGAGGGAGCTGCTTCGCCAGGAGGTCGAAGAGGCCGTGCGCCAGCGTGTCTTCGGCTCGCCCTTCATCGTGATCGATGGCGAAGCCTTTTTCGGCGTCGACCGCCTGCCGCAGATCGACGCCTGGCTGGACGGCCGCCTGCCGCCGGCCCCCCACGCACAAGGAGCCTGATCGCATGTCCGATCCCGTACTGATCCATGTCGAGAGCGCCGTCGGCGTCATGCGCTTCAACCGCGGCCAGTGGCTCAACACCCTGGACCTGCCCATGCTGCTCGCCATGGAGGCAGCATTGACCGCGCTGGAGGCCGACGATGCGGTGCGCGCCATCGTCGTCACCGGGGCCGACGATCGGGCCTTCGTCGCCGGCGGCGACATCAAGGACTTGAACAGCCGGCGTGGGCTGGCGCACTACCAGGCGTTCGGCGCCGTGGTGCAACGCGTGTTCCGCCGCTTCGAGAGCTGCCCGAAGCCGACGCTCGCGGCCGTCAACGGATGGGCGCTCGGCGGGGGCATGGAGCTGATGCTGTGCATCGACATCCGCCTGATCGGCGAGGGCGTGCGCATCGGCTTGCCGGAGATCAAGCTCGGCCTGTTCCCGGGCGGCGGCGGCTCGCAGCGCCTGATGCGCCAGCTGCCCCTGTGCCAGGCCAAGCTGCTCATGTTCGCGGGCGATCCGATCGAGGCGCGCGAGGCGCTGGCGATGGGACTGGTCAACGCGGTGGTCGCGCCCGAGCGGCTGCAGGGCGAGGCGATGGCGCTGGCCCGGCGCATCGCCGAGCAATCCCCGGTGGCCTTGCGCCTGCTCAAGAAGTCGATGCTGCACGGGGCCGACATGCCGATCGACGCGGCGCTCGAATACGAGCGCGCCATGATCAGCCTGGTGTTCGACAGCGACGATGCGCACGAGGGCTGCGAAGCCTTCATCGGCAAGCGCAAGCCGGTCTTCAACGGGTCCTAGCCGCCCTCAGGCGCGCGCCGCCGCCGCCAGGCTGCCCGGCCCCCGATCCCCGTTCGCGGGGTCGAAGCGCACGCCGCGCAGGTGGAGCGCCAGCGCGGCGTCCATGGTCTGCACGTGCTTGCTGTGCCAGTCGCGCAGCTGCCACACCATCTGCCGGACCTGGAGCAGGCGGCCCTCGTCGGCCTGGACGATGCCTTCGCGCATCACCTCCAGCACCACCCGGTGCTGCAGCATGTGGTCCTTGCGCGAGGAAAAACCGGTGGTCTGCATCCAGAGATCCTCGCGGGCGAAGTTCGCGGCGGTGCAGGCGACCACCTCGCGCCAGGCCGCCGGCAGTTGCGCGTCGTCGGCGGCGTCGGCGATCGCCAGCCGCGCGACGAAGGCCTCGCGGGCCTGGTCCATGAAAGGCAAGTCGAGCGACAGTGCGCCGGACCGATCCGAGGCTGACATGTGTTCTCTCCTGGATAGAAAGACACAAGGCTAGTCCTCCCGCGCGAGGGCGTCATTGACCTGCGACAAGCATCGCGGCAGGTCGCGAACGAAGGCCTAGCTGCGCAAGCTGAAGACGACAGAGAGATACGACACCGGCAGCGTGCCGATGTCCTCGATGCCATGCACGACGAAAGGCCTTTCTCGACGATGATTGCGGCGCTGATGGACCGCCTCACGCATCGCTGCCACATCGCGATCGCGGCCCACGGGCGAGGGTTCCAATCCGAAGACGTTTGGGCCGATCGACGAAAACCCCGAGAGCCAGCCGGCACGGGTGCCAGGACTTTCACCCGGTAAGTGCTTCCCCCATGCGCGGGTCGCCATCTACGACAGGTCGATTCAGGTTGGCGGTCGACACCACGTAGTCACTCACCCACCTCTCGAACTGGCTGACCAGGTCTGCATTTGCCTTGCTGCCGGCGGAAGTGATTCGGCCAAGTGGCTTGTCCTTGTACGAGATCTCCCCCACATAGAGGATCGACTCCCCATCCGCTAAGCGCACCTTGGTAATGGTCAGGAACCAGTCAGCCAGTATGGGGTGCGGAAATGAAACGAATGCGTCCATTTTGACCTCCGGTGACGAGACTCGCGCTGCTCGTGATGTACGACACGGCGCGGTCTCTGATGCCATCGCCGTCGGTCCCTTGCAAAAGTAACACTAAATTCTGACATTTTGTGCGGCGCGGTCAATCAACAGATTGCACCCGGCGATCCTGGGGTCCGCTGTAAGTCGGGTCTGGGCCCGAAGCTTCAATTCGCGAGGTGCGGAAGCTGTCGTCCGCGCACGATGTCGTCCTGATCGTCCGTTGCCGCCCAAGCCGAATTCATCGGCGATGTCGGCAAAGGTCAAGTTCCGAAGATAGACCGGCCGTTCGCGAGGAAAGACGCCAAGGTCTGGTTTCGTCAGCCGCCGACATTCGACAGGCGAAGGCGAACGACGGCAGTCAGTCTGAAGCCGACATGGCGATCGGCCTCCCGCACGTTCAGGGGCACTCCACGGTGCGGCTAGAGGCGCGCCGGGTTTGACATCGGAGCGATCGCAGGTCTAGACAGAATGGCTTGAGCCGTTGAGGTGGCCCGTCTCCGGGACTACCGTGGATTGCGCACCGTGGGTGCGCCGAGCCACAACGCTGCACCCCGAGGGGCGGACAGCGTGTCAACGAGCAAGGAGACGGGCCATGAGTCAATCTACCACCACCGCGGCCACTGTGTACGCTGGCCTGGACGTCCACAAGGACAGCATCGACATCGCCCTGGCCGAGGCCGGCCGTGACGGCGAAGTACGCCATCTGGGAGGACGTCAAACCCTTCGAGGACGCCAAGCTGCGCATGCTCAACGGCAGCCACACGGCGCTGGCCATGATCGGAGCCGTGCAGGGTTGGGCCACCGTGGCCGATGGCATCGCCCAGCCCGGCGTGCGGCGCTTCGTGCACGCCTTCATGTCGCGCGTGGCCATGCCCAGCCTGAGCCGGCCCGGGCTGCCCGCCTACCGCGACGCGCTGCTGGAGCGCTTTGCCAATCCGCACCTGCGTCACCGCGTGCATCAGATTGCGAGCGACAGCTCGTTGAAGATCCCGCTGCGCTGGGGACCGCCGCTCGTCGATGCCCTGGCGGCGGGACGCGAGCTGGAGCCCCTGGCACTGGCCTGCGCGGCCTGGATGCGCTACTTGCGGGGCGAAGACGAAGCCGGGCGCGCCTACGACATCTCGGACCCGCAGGCGGCTGCCCTGCAGGCGCTGGCCCGCCAGCATGCGGGCGATGCCGAAGGCGTACATGCGCTGCTGTCGGTGGCAACCATCTGGCCCGCTGGCTGCGCGGAAGACGCGCGCTGGGCGCCGCGCGTGGTCCATTGGCTGCGCCGCATCGAGTCTGCCGGCCTGGCAGCGGCGCGCAACGAAGTCACGGTTTCGCCCTGATCGTTTGCACCTTGGCTTGCGCGGTGCGAAGCGTCGAGCTTGCCGTCTGGAGCGCATCAACGGCAAGGCCGACGGCATCGATGCGGCGCCCGAACTCGGCGTGCACCAGCGCCACCAGGGCGCGCAATTCGGTCGGGGTGACGTAGAACTCGTCACTGCGCTGGATCTCGACGGGGACGAGCAGGCTTTCGAGGCAGCCAAAGGCGCGGTACGTCTCCTTCAATTCACTGAGTTCGTCGGAGACGTCCAAAGCGAGGCTGGCGATGTTGCTCAGGCGGTCGGGCAGCGGAATTCCTGGGCCTTGGGCCTTTGGCTTGCGGGCCTTCTTGGCTGGGGGAGGTTTGGTGCGGACGCGGATGTTGCGAGGTTTCGCGGGGGCGGGGGCGGGACGAGCCATGAGTGGACTCCAAGAGCTGCGGTTTGCACAAACCGCCGCACCGCTGCTAAACGATGGCGGCGACTCGAACGGGTTAGCAGACCGGGCAGCTCTTGCGAGAACCGGCGAGCCTCGCGGCTCCCCGCTCGAGCCGCCAAAAATGGGGCACGAACGACGAAGCCGCAGGACTACTGCGGTAGTGGCTGCGGCTTGCGTCGCAGAACTGCTTCAGGCTGCTAAACCCGGTCACGCCTTTTTTGACGTGACCGAGAAAGTATAGCCAGGGCGTGAGGTGCGGTCGCAGCAGGGGTTGATCGGTGATCGCTGCATGCGGAAGACCCGATGCTCGAAAGCGGTCATTGAGGAAGAGGATCAATGCGGCCAACGGCTTTCGCCGCGACTACTCGGGTTCGACGTGTAGGGCCTCCCCACATCACCCGGTGAGGCCGACCTCCGAGGATCTCATCGCGCGGAGCACGTCGTCTGCACGTCCTTTTGCGGGCTTCCGATACCACCTCGCAACGTGTCAAAGAAGCCAATTCGCTCAGGAATGAGAGGCTGAGCTCGTAACTTTCATGGCCCTTGGCGATGCCGCGAAGGCGGTCGAGGAGCATGAGGAACTCGGTGAGTCGATTTGGCGGCGGGCAGTCCTCTCGGCGCGGGCGATGGACCACGCAGTCAGAAGCGCCTGGTTAGCGATCCACGATTCAAATCTCCACCTTCGACCCGAGTTCGACGACCGAATTATTGGGCAGGTAGAGGTACTCGGCCGCCGCGCTCGCGCCGCGATGCATGGTGGCAAAGATCTTCTCGCGCCAGTCGGCCATGCCGTCGCCGACGGTCGGCACCACGATGTCGCGAGAAAGGAAGTAGCTCGTGGTCATGGGGTCGAACGGAAGGCTGCCGCGCATGACATGTGCGAGCGCCCCAGGCACGTCCGGGTTCTGCATGAAGCCAAAGTCCAGCTCCACTCGCCAGCAGTCCTGGCAAATCCGGGCGACCTCCCCGCGCTGGTCGGGCGGCAGCCGCGGGACCTCGTGTGTGCGCACGGTCACGAACAGGTTGCGCTCGTGCAGTACCTTGTTGTGCTTCAGGTTATGCAGCAATGCATTGGGGACCATGTCCGGTTGCGCGGTGAGGAATACCGCGGTGCCCGGAACCCGGGTGGGTGGATCGCTGGTGACGAGCTCCAGAAACTCCTTCAGGTCCAGCGCCTCGGCGCTCCGCTTGCCGGCAAGAATGGCCTGGCCGTCGCTCCAGGTCGCAAGGATGATGAACAGCGCGGCGGCCAACAGCAGCGGGAACCAGCCGCCTTCCGCGATCTTGAGCAGGTTCGACGCAAAGAACAGGATGTCGATCACCATGAAGAATCCGGTGGCTGCGATGCACAGCGGCAACGGATAGCCCCAGCCATAGCGGATGACGAAGAATGTCATGGCGGTGGTGATCACCATCACCAGGCTGACCGAGATCCCATAGGCCGCGGCGAGTGCCGACGACGAGTGGAACATGCCCACCGCCAGCGCCACCCCGACCAGCAGCGCCAGATTCACCGCGGGGACGTAGATCTGTCCCTTGTCGTGCTCCGACGTGTGCAGGATCGTCATGCGCGGCAGATAGCCGAGCTGAATGGTCTGCTTGGTGGCCGAGAACGCACCCGAGATCAGCGCCTGTGAGGCGATGACGGTGGCGGCGGTGGCAAGACCGACCATTCCGATCAACGCCCAGGTCGGGGTCATCAGGAAGAACGGGTTCTCGATCGCCTTCGGATCGGCGAGCACCAGGGCCCCTTGGCCGAAATAGTTCAGCGCCAGCGCAGGCATCACCAGGCCGAACCAGGCCCATTGGATCGGAGCCTTGCCGAAGTGCCCCATGTCGGCATAAAGGGCCTCCGCACCGGTGACGCACAGAAACACGGCGCCGAGCAGCACGAACGCGAGCCGCATATTCTCAAGTCCGAATCGCAGGGCGTGGTGGGGAGACAGGGCCCACAGCACGGACGGATTGCGCAGCACCGGCATGAGGCCACACAGCGCGATGGTCAGGAACCAGAGCACCATGATCGGGCCGAAGTAGCGCCCGATCTGTGCCGTGCCATGCTTCTGGACCAGGAACAGCGCAATCAGCACGGCAAAGGAGATCGGAAGCACATAGGGCTTTGCCGCCGGCGTCACGATCTCCAAGCCTTCCACGGCTGAAAGCACCGAGATGGCCGGCGTGATCACCCCGTCGCCGAAGAACAGGGCAAGCCCGAAAATGCCGCAAACCATCAGCGCGCGCCGAACCCGCGGCCGATCGTGGACCGAGTGAGAAGCAAGCGCGAGCAGCGCCATCAGGCCCCCTTCGCCATGGTTGTCCGCGCGCATGATCAGGCCGACGTACTTGATGGAGACGACGATCGTCAGCGTCCAAAAGAACAGCGACAGGATGCCGAGGATGTTGTCGGGCGTGACCGCCACTTGGCCGCTGGCGAACACCTCCTTGAACGCATACAGCGGCGATGTTCCGATGTCGCCATACACCACGCCGATGGCGCCGAGGCTGAGCGCCGCAAGGGAGGAGCGAGATCCGTTCATTGCAGCAGCGCCTCAGTCCGAACCGCTTGGGCCGGTGTTGCTCGCGCGAATCGCGAGGTTGGAATCGATCAATTGCACGCGAACTCGCCACGCTGATCGCTCGATGCTCTTGCGCATTGCTGAACAATTCCTGACTGACTGCCCCATGCGGGCGGCAGACGCGGCGAGCAAAGCCTTTTCGAATTCGTGTTTCATATTGATGGATGCTTGGGATGCCGAAAGCGTATGGCTGCACTCGTAAAAAAATCATAAAAACCGCTGCTGTGCGCGTAAAAGTTCAGTCGTACTTCAGCCCGCATGACGCTGGCGCTCCTCATCCGCAATGGGCCCGCTGGCGCCGACGCGGATGTGGCAGGATGCGCCAGGAACGGACATTCAATCCCGACGCCCCGGAGTAGCCGTTCCGACGCAGATCACAATTCGGTATGACGAATCCTTCACTGCCGAAAGCCGCCGAACCTGCGTGCCTCACCAAGGCGCTGCTCAAGTCCGGGGCACTCGACGGGGGTCGCGTGGCCGGCGTGTCGATCGAGGCTTCGTTCGCAACCGTGCTTTCACACATCTTCAGGTTGCGCCTCGTTTATGCCAACGCGGCTGCCGGTGCGCCCGCAACGCTCATCTTGAAAGCCGGCTTAGCGGACCGCCACGGCGGACCGTGGTTTGGCGGCCGGCACGAGGTCGCGTTTTATCGGGAACTTGCGCCTGCGATGCCCGCGGACATCGCGCCGCACTGCTTCGACGCCCAATGGAACGCCGACACGGGCACCTGGCATCTATTGCTTGAAGACCTCACAGACTCGCACGCCGTTGCGACGCGCTGGCCCCTGCCACCCACCTTTGCGCAGTGCGAGGCCATCGTCCGCACGCGAGCCCGATTCCAGGCTGCGTGGTGGGACAACCCGCGACTCGGCGTCACGGTCGGCTCCTGGCAGGATGCGAGCGCTTCCGATGAAGCGACAAAGAACCTTATGGCGCAGTTTGCGCGCTTCGCCGACGAAATGGGCGATCGGCTTTCCGAGGATCGACGTGCGCTTTACGAGCACTTGTTCGAAGCCGCGCCGCGCCTAGCCGCACGCTACCAAACGCATCGCCACATGACAATCATCCAGGGCGACGCGCACGTCTGGAACTGCTTCCTGCCGCGCGATGGCGTAAGGGACGGCGGCAGGTTGTTCGACTGGGATGCCTGGCGCGTCATTGAAAGACACAAGGCTAGCCAGCCCTCCCGCGCGAGGGACTCATTGACCTGCGACAAGCATCGCGGCAGGTCGCGGATGAAGGCCTAGCCGCGTGCCGCCAGCGCGTCCGGCAGCTCGATCTTGACCTCGAGCACCTCGAGGTCGTCCTGCTTCTCGAGGTGCACCTTGATGTCCTCGGCCTTGATCGACACGTACTTCGAGATCACGGCGATCAGCTCGCGCTGCAGTTCGGGCAGGTAGTCGGGCCGCTTGGCGCCCAGGCCGCTGCGCTCGTGCGCCAGGATGATCTGCAGCCGTTCCTTGGCGACGCTCGCCGTCTTCTTCTTCTCGCCGAGCAGAAAGGAAAACAGGGACATGGCTACCTTCCGAAGATTCGTTTGAAGAAGCCCTGCTTCTCGGCATCGACGAAGCGCATCGGCTTGTCTTCGCCGAGGAAGCGCGCCACCACGTCGCTGTAGGCCTGCGAGACGTCGGTGCCGGTGTCGTGGATCGCGGGCACGCCCTGGTTGGAGGCCTGCAGCACGGTTTCGGACTCGGGGATCACGCCGATCAGCTTGATCCGGAGAATGTCCTGGATGTCCTCCAGCGACAGCATCTGGCCGCCGGCCACGCGGTTCGGGTTGTAGCGCGTGATCAGCAGGTGCTCCTTGATCGGCTCGCCGCCTTCCTTGGCGCGCTTGGTCTTGGAGCCCAGCATGCCCAGGATGCGGTCCGAGTCGCGCACCGACGACACCTCGGGATTGGTCACCACCAGCGCCTCGTCGGCGAAGTGCATGGCCATCAGCGCACCGGTCTCGATGCCCGCGGGCGAGTCGCAGACGATGTAGTCGAAGCCTTGTTCGTCGAGGTCCTTGAGGATCTTCTCGACGCCTTCCTGGGTCAGCGCGTCCTTGTCGCGGGTCTGCGAGGCGGCCAGCACGAACAGGTTGTCGCACTGCTTGTCCTTGATCAGCGCCTGGTGCAGGTTGGCCTCGCCCTGGATCACGTTGATCAGGTCGTACACCACGCGCCGCTCGCAGCCCATGATCAGGTCGAGGTTGCGCAGGCCGACGTCGAAATCGATCACGGCCGTCTTCTTGCCCGCCAATGCCAGTCCCGATGCAAAGCTCGCGCTCGTGGTCGTCTTGCCGACGCCGCCCTTGCCCGAGGTCACCACCACAATTTTGGCCATGCCATTCCTTCTTCGTTCGTATGTTTCAGTTGTTCGGTTGCCGAGCGCGCCCATCGATCAGAGGATCGGCTCCATGACGATCTTCTTGCCGTCAAGCGAGATCCGGGCCGGCTTGCCGGCGATCTCCGCCGGCAGCGCCACCTCCGAGGTGCGGTAGATGCCCGCGATGGCCACCAGCTGCGCCTCCATGCAGGTCGTGTAGATGCGGGCCGCAGTATCGCCGCGGGCACCGGCGATCGCCTTGCCGCGCAGCGGCGCGTAGACGTGGACATTGCCGTCGGCAATGACTTCGGCGCCGAAGCTCACCACCGCGGTGACGATCACGTCGCCGCCGCGGGCGTAGACCTGCTGGCCCGAGCGCAACGGCTTGTCGATCACCAGCGTGCCGTTGGCCGGCACCGGCACCTCGCGCACGATCTGCGGCGCCTCGGCCGCGGCTTCGGCCGGCGGAGCCGCCGGGCGCGGGGCCGGCGCCACCGGCATCGCGGTGATCGACAGGCCGGCGGCGCGGGCGGCGGCGTTCTGGGCGTCGCTGCCGCCACGCACCGCCACCGGCTGGGTCTGGTGGCGCGCCAGCAGACCGCGCAGGGCGGCGAAGTCGAGCGTGCGGCCCGCCTGCGCGTTGTCTTCCTGCAACAGCGAGAGGTCGATGACCACCGGCTCCTGCTCGAAGAAGTCGGGCGAGTCCGCCAGTTGGGCGTCGAGCGCTTCCGCCAGCACCTCGAGATCGGCCGTCTTGAGGATGACCGCGATCAGCGGCAGTGTGGCGCTCTTGAATTCGAATACCGCCTTGGTGCGCGCGGCGGATGCATCTGCCATGGAAAAGCTTGGTGCGAAAAGCGTTGGAGTCTAACGGGCACTGGGCTTCGCGTCGCAAAAGGGCGGCGCAATACGCCCGCCGGACAACATTTCTTGCACCAGGTTGCACTTCGCAGGCCCCGCTGCCAGTCTGACTGACGCCTCGCACGGCTGTAACAGTTCGTTAGCGGGCCGAACAACTGCCGCGGATCCTGTCGGATCCGCTCGTCAAGGCCCCGCTCGCGCGGGGCTTCATCGTCCTTCAGCGCAACACCAGCACCGGCACGGTGCTGTGCGTCAGGACCTTCTGCGTCTCGCTGCCCAAGAGGACGGCCTGCAAGCCGCGCCGGCCATGCGATGCCATCACGATCAGGTCGCAGCCCGCATCCCGCGCCGCATTGATGATCGCCTCGTAAGGGTGATCGGCGACGACCGTGCGCGTGTCGACGCCAAGACCCCTTTCCTTCGCACCTTGCTCGATCGGCACGAGGTACTCCCGTGCCCGTGAATACACATTGGCCTCGTAGCTTGCGCGGGTGTCCTCGACCATGTCGACGTGGTACGAAGCCAGGTGGAATGGCTGGATCACATGCAGTCCGGTGACCCGGGCGTTGCCTTCGCCAGCGATCTCCAGCGCCTTGCGAATGGCCTGTTCGGACGCGGCCGAACCATCGGTGGGTATCAACAAATGCTTGAACATAGCGCGCTCCTTTCACCGGGCACTCATCTCGGAGATGGCAACGAACCTTCCCCAATGGTTCCTGCGTTGCCAAGGCCTAGCTTCAAGCAGTTGCGTCCGACAGCCTTGCGCTGGGTCAAAGAATCATCGCGTGCCGGCGCTCCGATTGGCGGGGTTCACGGTTCACCTCGGACGCTTCAGCCGAGGATTCGCATCGCCCCGGCTACGCGCGCGAACGCGACAGCAACGCGTACAGCAGGATCGCGCCGAAGGTCGCGGTGCCGATGCCCCCGAGCGCGAACTGGCCGAATTTGAGCGTGAAGTCGCCGGTGCCGAGGATCAGCGTGATCGCGGCCACGATCAGGTTCTTGTTCTGCGAGAAGTCGACCTTGTTGTCGACCCAGATCTTGGCGCCCGCGACCGCGATCAGGCCGAACACCACGATGCTCACGCCGCCCATCACCGGCAGCGGAATCGCCTGCACCAGGGCCCCGAACTTGGGGCTGAAGCCCAGCACCAGCGCGATCAGCGCGGCGACCACGAACATCGCGGTCGAGTAGATCTTGGTCGCCGCCATGACGCCGATGTTCTCGGCGTAGGTCGTGACGCCGGTGCCGCCGGCCGCACCGCTCACCATGGTGGCGACGCCGTCGCCGATGAAGGCACGGCCCAGCAGGGGATTGAGGTCGCGGCCGGTCATCGCGCCGACGGCTTTCAGGTGGCCGAGGTTCTCGGCCACCAGGATGATCGCCACCGGCGCGATCAGCAGGATGGCGTTGACTTCGAACACCGGCTTCGAGAAGGTCGGCAGCCCGAACCAGGGCGCTGCCGCCAGCGGTGCCAGGTCGATCGGCTTGCCCAGGCCCATGCCGTTGGTCAGCACGGCGTAGATCAGGCTGGCGGCGATCAGGCCCATCAGGATCAGCAGCCGCTGCACCATGCCGCGCGCATAGACCGCGATCAGCCCGACGCAGAGGAAGGTCAGGGCCTGGATCCAGGTGTCGAAGCCGGTCGGCGCCATGTTCTTGATCGGCACGCTCGCCAGGTTGAGCCCGATCACCGCGACCACCGCGCCGGTGACCACCGGCGGCATCAGGCGCTCGATCCAGTGCACCGCGACGTCCTGCTCGACCTCTTCCACCTCGAGGCCTTCGAGCCCCTTGACCGGCGCCGCCTTGGTGTGGCGCTCGTTGGTCAAGGCCACCAGCACGCCGATCAGCGTGTAGACCGCGCCGCAGACGATGATGCCGCCGAGCGCGACCCCCAGGTTGGCGTTCGGCCCGCTGCCCGCATAGCCGCTGGCCGCGATCACCACGCCGATGAAGGCGAAGCTCGAGCCCAGGTAGCTCGGCACGCGCCCGCCGGTGATGAGGAAGAACAGCAGGGTGCCGATGCCGCTCATCAGGATCGCGATGTTGGGGTTGAAGCCCATCAGGATCGGCGCCAGCACCGTGGCGCCGAACATCGCGATCACGTGTTGGACGCCCATTGCGGCCGTTTGCGGCCACGGCAGGCGTTCGTCGGGTGCGACGACGGTGCCCGCCGTGGCGCTCACCTGGCGCCAGCGGGGCAGGTAGGAATCGGTCATGCTCTTCTTCTCCTCGGTGGTTGTTCTTCGGCCGGCGCGCGCGCCGGTGGTGCTCAGCCGGCCTGCGGGGCCAGCACCGCCATGGTGATGCGCGAGACGCAGCTCAGGTCGCCGGCGTCGTTGCTCATGTCGATCTGCCAGACCTGCGTCGTGCGGCCGCGATGCACCGGGCGCGCCGTGCCGGTGACCCAGCCCGAGGTCACGGACCGGATGTGGTTGGCATTGATGTCCAACCCGACCGCACGCTGGCCTTCCGGCGCGGAGTAGAAGGCGCCGCACGAGCCCAGGGTTTCCGCCAGCACCACCGAGACCCCGCCATGCAGGATGCCGTAGGGCTGCACGGTGCGGCGGTCGACCGGCACGCGGGCCCGGATGGTGTCGTCGCCGACCGCCAGGAATTCGATGCCCAGCAAGGACACCACGGTGTTCGCGTGGCTCAGGGTCAGGGCTTCGATCGAGATCTCTTTCTTCCAGATGCGCATGGGATGGCTCCGTGTCGGGATTGTCAAAACTATAACGACAGTCGCCGCTGCAGTGCGCTGGCCGGGCGGCGGCATGCGGCTGCTCGATGCGCTGCTGCCCACCGATGGCAAGCTCGCGGCCGAAGTCGGCGCCCGCTTTCGACAACGGCGAAAATCGCGCCGGACGCGACGTCCGCGTCGGTCGTCAGTTCTCAGTTGCCGCTCGTCCCGAGGTCCATCCCATGCAGTTCAGCAATTCGGTCTTCACGGAAGTGACTTTCTGGCTCATGGTGGCGTTCTCGGTGGTGCTGCCCTTCGGGATCTACGCGGTGATGATCGCCAAGCAGGCGATCTCGCGCTGGACCGTGCTGCTGCTCGGCGTCACGCTGGTCGCGATCGCGGCCGTGAATGTCTACTTCCTGCAGCGGCTGGCCACGCTGGCGGCGATCACGCCGTCCCTGGCCGACGACGTGCTCTTCGTGTCGGAGGTGCGGGTGGCGCTCTACCTGTTGCCGGCCTTGTTCGCCGGCATCGGCATCAACCTGATCTCGCATGTGCTCACCACCCACCTGACTGCCGCGGAAAGGCGGTTCAGCGAGGCCCATCCCGATGCCGGCGATGGCGAGGATGTCTAGGGGCGACAGCCCGTGGCGACCCCGATCAGGCGGCCCGCGCCGCTTCCACCGCCGCGTTCAGCGCCAGGATGTTGGTCTGGAAGGCGATGCCGTAGATCGGCGCCTGCGTGCCTTCGCCGTCGAACTCGAACTCGGCGTTCCGCCCTCAAGTTTCCCGTCGGGCTGTCGATATCAAGGCTGGTTCTCCAGGGATCTTCTCACCAGAGATCATTCGGCCCGCTTCGTGCGGGCCATTTTTTTGCCTTCATACGCGCCGCTCGCCGCGGCCGCCTCGATGCGCCTCGCCGAGCCTTCCCCCGCTGCCCTGGCGGAAGAAGGTGCCCCAGTCGCTGCGCTCGCGCACCGCGTCGATGTCGACCGGGTCGTCGGACAGCGTGATCAGCCGCAGTGCCTCGTCGTGGGGCAGCGTCCGGTTCTCGTAGAGGAAGCGCAGCTGGCAGTCCCCGGCGCTGATGGCGTCGCCGTTGGCCAGCGCCCGCTCGCGGATCCGCGTCTTGTTGACGAAGGTGCCGTTGCGGCTGGCCAGGTCGGTCAGCACGAAGCGGTCGCCGGTCCAGTGGATCGCGGCGTGATGGCGGCTGACGCCGAGGCTGTCGATGTGAACCCCGCAGGCCGGGTCGCGGCCGATGGTCGTGATCGGCCCCTTGATGTTGACCTGCCGGACGCTGCCGTGGCGGGTCAGGACGATGAGTCTGGACATTTCTATCTCGCTGTGGGTGGGTTGCAGTCACCGCATTTCGGCAACCCTTCGCACTTTCTGAAGCCGACGGAGTCCCGAAAATTGAGACTTTCGTCGCGCTCGCCGCGATCGCGATGCCGCGAGAAGCGACCCAGCGGTTGTTTCGTCCACTAATCTCGGCGCTTTTGGCGATCTGATTCGCCGTGACCTGTCGAGCGGCGGAAAGATTCTGGCAATGAGAAAAGCGCGTAACGTCTTCTATGTGGTCGACGACCATCCGATGATGAGGGACGCCATTGCGTTGATGCTGCGGCGGCTGCAACCGGCCGCCGGCATCGTCGAGATCGATCGACTCGACAAGCTGGCCGGCGCGGTCGAGCGCAATGGCGCCGCCGACCTGATCTGCCTCGACCTGAACCTGCCCGACACCCAGGGCTGCGCCGGCGTGCAGGCGGCACGGCGCGAGCACCCCGAGGTGCCGATCGCGGTCTACTCCGCGCTGCCCGCCGCCGACATGGAAGCGCTGTGCCTTTCGGCCGGCGCCGATATCTATATCGAGAAGGCCTCGGATGCCGCCGGCCTGATCAGGGGGCTCAAGAGCGTGCTGAAGACCGGCGAGGACAAGGACGACGCATCCTCTGCGGGGCCCGAGAGCGGCACCCGGCTGACCCCGCGCCAGGTCCAGCTGGTGCAGCTGATCGCCGAGGGACTCGGAAATCGCGAGATGGCCGAGCGGCTGGCGATCAGCGAGGACACGGTCAAGGTCCACATGTGGCGCCTGTACCGCCGCATCGGCGTCAACAGCCGGACCCAGGCGCTGCACTACGCGCGCACCAACGGCCACCTGTCGAACGCGGCCGCGAGCCTGGCATAGGCGTCCTAGGCAGGGGTGGCGACGGTTGCAGCGGCCAGTGCCGGCTCCACCACCCGCTCGAGCTGCTCGCGCAGCCAGCGGTGGATCGGATCGGCCTGGTGGCGCAGGTGCCAGACCATGTACATCGGCATCGACGGACACGCCACGGGCACCGGCGCCATGTCGAGGTCGCGCAGCAGATGGGTGCGCAGCAGGCTGGGCAGCGTGGCGATCGAAACGCCGCCCAGCAGGAATGGACCGATGCCCGCGAAGCTCGGCAGTTGCGCAACGAAGCGCCGCTGCAGACCGCGATCGGCCAGCACCTCATCGATGTCGAGCCGGCGCCGAGGCTCGTACAGCACCGTCACATGTTCGGCGGCCAGATACTCGTCCCGGGTGTGTGGCGGCTCTCGCTGGCTGGCATCGTAGAAGACCCGGTACTGGTCCTCGAACAGGCGCTTCTGCAGCACGTCGCTGGCGCACGGCGGGCGCGGCGTGATCACGAGCTGGCAATGTTCGTCGCGCAGCATCTCGGCCGTCGGCGCGCCGGAGGAGATCACGCGCAGCGCGAAGCCCGGCGCCTGTCGTCGAACATGCCGCAGCAGCGCGGGCAGCAGCAGGTCGCGCTGCAGGTCGTTGGCGGCGATCGTCACCGTGGCGACGAGCGTGGCCGGATCGAAGCCGGCGGCATTGCCGAAGCTGCGCAGCTCGTCGAGCATGACGCGTGCGCGCGATGCCAGCGCATGCGCATGCGCGGTGGCCACGATGCCGCGCCCGGACTTCACGAACAGGGGATCGCCGACGATGGCGCGCAGCTTGTCGAGCAGATGGCTGACGGCCGACTGGGTGACGCCCAGGCGCTGCGCCGCACGCGTGACCGAGCCTTCTTCGAGCACCGCCAGCAGCAGTTGCAGCAAGTGGCCGTCGAGGTCCAAATGATCGAATCGGCTCATGGCTGGAATGAGTATCCGTGCGTTGATCGGGCGATGCCCCCGAGTTGATACTGAACCCATCGCGCCGGCAACGACATGTCGCGCGAAAGTTGATTCGGATCAAGGCGCTACGCACAACCACCAAGGAGACTTTCTTGCCAACAGCCAATCCAAGGCAGCCCATACCGGGCACCACCATCTTCGACGGCGAACAGGCCCGCAAGGGGTATGCGCTCAACAAGATGTGCTATTCATTCAACCAGGCCGCCAACCGGGCCGCCTTCGTCGCGGACGAGGATGCCTACTGCGCGGCCTACGGGCTGAACCCCGAGCAGCGCGAGGCGATCCGCAACCGCAACGTGCTGCAGCTGATCGAGGCCGGCGGCAATGCGTACTACCTCGCCAAGTTCGCCGGCATCTTCGGTCTCGACATGCAGGACATCGGGGCCCAGCAGACCGGCATGACGAAGGACGAATTCAAGGCCAGGCTGCTGGCCGCGAGGGGTTGAGCCATGGCAAGAATCGTTGGTGGCATCACCACCTCCCACGTGCCGGCGATCGGCCGGGCGATCGAGAAGGGCCTGCAGAACGATCCGTACTGGAAGCCGTTCTTCGACGGCTTCCCGCCGGTGCGCGACTGGCTCGCGAAAGTCCGGCCCGACGTCGTCGTGCTGGTCTCGAACGACCACGGGCTGAACTTTTTCCTCGACAAGATGCCGACCTTCGCGATCGGCGCTGCCCCGGAATATCACAACGGCGACGAAGGCTGGGGCATTCCCAGCCTGCCGCCGCTGCCGGGCGATCCGGTGCTGTCCTGGCGCTTGATCGAGTCGCTGGTCGCCGAGGACTTCGACCTCACCACCTGCCAGGAGATGATGCTCGACCATGCCGCCATGCTGCCGATGGCGCTGTGCTGGCCGGACATGAAATGGCCGGTGCGCGTGCTGCCGGTGTGCGTCAACACGGTGCAGGCGCCGTTGCCATCCGCGGCCCGCTGCTACAGGCTCGGCCAGGCGATCGCGCGCGCAGTGGCGGCATGGCCGGGCGACGAGCGGGTGGTCGTGATGGGCACGGGCGGGCTGTCGCACCAGCTCGATGGCGAGCGTGCCGGCTTCATCAACAAGGACTTCGACCTGAAGTTCATGGAGAGCATGCGCTCCGACCCGGCCTGGGCCACCCGCTTCTCGACCGTCGAACTGGTGCGGCTGGCGGGCACCCAGGGCGTGGAGCTGCTCAACTGGATGGTCGCGCGCGGCGCCTTGCCCGAGAAGGTGCGCGAAGTGCACGCCAACTATCACATCCCGATCTCGAACACGGCGGCGGGGCTCATGGTGCTGGAGCCGCTGGGGTAGCTTGGCGCGCGCGGCCGTGCGCGCCGCACCCCCGGCGACGCCGTCACGCCAGCCGGACGACCTCCGGGTCGTGCGCGTCCGTGTGCAGGCGCTCGACCGCCGCGGCGCGCCGCGCGAGCACCGCGCGCTGGTTGATGTAGCCCTTGTCGGTGATCTCTCCGGCGTCGATGTCGGGCGGTGCGTCGAGCACCAGCGCCCGCACTGGGCATTGCGACGAGCCGGCACCGGCATCGCGCAACTCGCGCATCGCGCCCAGCAGGGCGGCGTGCAGGGCGTCGCGCGGCTGGGCCGCGGCCTGCGGGCTGGCGAACACCAGCAGTCCGATCTCGTGGCGGTCGTGGCCGGTGACCACGATGTCCTGCACCAGCGGCGCGAGCCGCGACACCAGCTCGACGCGCAGCGTGCCCACCGAGACCCAGGTGCCGCTCGCGAGCTTGAAGTCCTCGGCCACGCGGCCGTGGAACATCACGCCGCGCTCGGGCCGTTCGCGATCCGCGAGGAAGCCGGCATCGCCGATGCGGTAGTAGCCTTCGTCGTCGAAGGCCTCGGAGGTCTCGCGCGGCGCGTTGCGGTAGCCCGGGAACACCGACACGCCCTTGACCCGCATCTCGAGCTTGTCGCCGTTCGGCACGAACTTCAGCTCCAGTCCCGGCAGCGGCGCGCCGATGCAGCCGGCGCCGTCGAGCCGCCAGTGCGCCGAGGTGATGGCCGGCGAGGTTTCGGTCGCGCCCCATGACGTGGTGAGCCACAGCGGCCTGTCGGGGCGCGCACGCCGGGCCACCGCTTCGAGCCGCTGCCAGGTCGAGGGCGCCAGGGCCGCCGCGGCATAGAAGGCCAGCCGCAGCCGCGACGTCACTTCGGCGGCCAGCGCCGCGTCGGCCTCGAGGAAGGGCAGCAGCATGTCGAAGCCGCGCGGCACGTTGAACAGCAGCGTGGGCCGCACCTCGCGCAGGTTGCGCAGCGTCTTCTCGATCAGCCCGGGGGCCGGCCGGCCCTCGTCGATGTAGAGCGCGCCGCCGTGGCACAGCACCATGTTGAAGTTGTGGTTGCCGCCGAAAGTGTGGCTCCACGGCAGCCAGTCGACCAGCACCGGCTTCTCGTGGCTCAGGAAGCGCCAGGTCTGGGCCATCATCTGCTGGTTGGCGCACAGCATGCGGTGAGTGTTGATCACCACCTTGGGCCGGCCGGTCGAACCCGAGGTCAACAGGTACTTGGCAGGGTCGTCGGGCAGGATCGCGTCGAAGGCCTGCATCACGGCCGGCGTCTCCTCGGTCCGCATCAGCTGCGCGAAGGGGAGGGCGCCCGGCCGCATGTCGGCATGGCGGCTGAACACGGCCGGCGCGTCGAGCCCGCAGCCCCCGAGCGCCGCGCCGTAGACCTTGGCGTCCGAGGCGTAGACCAGCGCCGGATCGAGCGCGCGCAGCATGCCGTGCAGCCGGGCCGGGTCCTTCGCCATGCGCGAGTAGGCGCTCGACAGCGAGCAGGCGGTGCGGCCGATGTGCATCGTCGCCAGCATCAGCACCGCATGGTCGATCGCGTTGTCCGACAGGATCACCACCGGCCGGTGCTTCGGCACGCCGAGGTCGAGCAGGCTCTGCGCGACCGCGCCGACCGCATGGCGCAAGGCGCGGTAGTCGAGCGTGCGCCAGGCCTCGCCGTTGTCGTCGCGCTCGGCCAGCGCCAGCGCGTCGGGTGTTTCGCGTGCCCAGCGCTCGAGCCATTCGCCGACGCAGCGCGCGTAGGGCCGCAGCGCCACCGGCGAGCGCAGCGCGAATGAGCCGTCGTCGAAATCGATGCGCACGGTGCGCGGCGCCGCGAGCTGGCTTTCGTCGTCGAAGAAGCCGGGATGGGTCATGAGCAGCCTCGGGGTTCGCTGAATACTGCGGCCTTGGCGCGGATCAGGTCCAGCAGCAGCGTGTCGCGTGCCGCTTCGAGCTCGGCGCGGCTGCGCTCGCCGAGTTCGGACGCCACGCCGTCGGCCACCTGCTGCTTGAGTTCCGTCGTCATCGACGGTGCGCCGAGGTCGTGCCACCAGTCCTCGATCGGCCCGCCCAGGTGGTCGAGGAGGTGGGCGATGCCGCCGGCCCCGCCCGAGAGATGCAGGTTCATGAACGGACCCATCAGCGCCCAGCGCAGGCCCGGGCCGTGCGCGATGGCGGTGTCGATGTCGGCCACCGACGCCACGCCTTGCTCGACCAGGTGAAAGGCCTCGCGCCACAGCGCCGCCTGCAGCCGGTTCGCGATATGGCCCTTGACCTCGCGCTTCACGTGGATCGGCCGCTTGTCGATCGCGGTGTAGAAGGCCATCGCACGCGCGATGGCGTCGGCCGAGCTGCGCTCGCCGCCCACCACTTCGACCAGCGGGATCAGGTGCGGCGGGTTGAAGGGATGGCCCAGCACCACGCGCTCCGGGTGCCGGCATTCGGACTGCACCGCGCTGATCGCCAACCCCGACGAGCTCGACGCCAGCAGCGTGGCCGGCCGCGCCGCGGCGTCCATGCGGCGGAACAGGTCGATCTTGAGGTCGAGGCGCTCGGGCCCGTTCTCCTGCACGAAGTCGGCGCCGGCCACCGCGTCCTCGAGCCGCGCGTGGAAGCGCAGCCGCTCGGGCGAGGCGCCGTCGGCGAGCCCGAAACGCACCATCGTCGGCCAGTGCTGCGCCACCGCCTCGCGCAGCCGCGCCTCGGCGCCCGGCGAGGGATCGGTGGCGTCGACATCGAGTCCGCGGGCCAGGAAGCAGGCGGCCCAGCTGGCGCCGATGACGCCGGTGGCGACCACCGCCACCCGTTTCACGTCGCTTTCCGCCCCGCTCATGATGCCTTCCAGCGCGCGCAGCGGCTCTCGGCGCGCGTGGTCCATGCGGTCTCGCCGCGAATCGGCTCGACCACCTTGTAGTAGTCCCAGGGCTCCTTCGATTCCTCGGGCGTCTTGACCTGCATCAGCTGCATGTCGTGCACCATCAAGCCGTCGTCGCGCAGCCAGCCGCCCTTGACGAACATGTCGTCGAACTTCGACTTCCGCAACCGCGCCATCACCTTGTCGCCGTCGTCGCTGCCGGCTGCCTTGACTGCCTTCAGGTACTGGAGCGCGGCCGAATAGTCGCCGGCCTGGAAGGAGGAGGGCATGCGCTTGTTCTTGTCGAAGAAGCGGTGTGCCCAGGCGCGCGATTCGGGGCTCTGGTTCCAGTACCAGCTGTCGGTCAGGTACATGCCCTGCGAGGTCTTGAGCCCCAGCGCGTGCACGTCGTTGATCGTGATGATCATGCCGGCCAGCTTCATCTTCTTGTTGATGCCGAATTCGGCTGCCGACTTGATTGCGTTCACCGTGTCGCCGCCGGCGTTGGCGAGCGCCAGCACCTGGGCCTTGGCGTTCTGCGCTTGCAGCATGAAGGATGAGAAGTCGCTGGCGCCGAGCGGGTGCTTGACCGCGCCGGCCACCGTCCCGCCGTTGGCCTCGACGACTTTGCCGGCGTCGTTCTGCAGCGCGGCGCCGAAGGCGTAGTCGGCGGTCACGAAGTACCAGCTCTTGCCGCCGGCCTTGACCACTGCGCCGGCGGTGCCGCGCGCCATCGCCACCGTGTCGTAGGCGTAGTGCAGCGTGTAGGGCGAGCAGAACTCGTTGGTCAGACTGGAGGCGCCCGCGCCGACCACGAAGTACGGTTTCTTCTTGTCGGCCGCGACGCCGGCCATCGCGATCGCGGCGCCCGAGTTGACGCCGCCGATCAGCATGTCGACCTTGTCGACATCGAACCACTCGCGCGCCTTGGCGGCGGCGATGTCGGGCTTGTTCTGGTGGTCGGCGGTGACCAGCTCGATCTTCTTGCCGTCGAGGCTGCCGCCCATGTCGGCGATCGCCATGCGGATCGCTTCCGCGCCGGCCGGGCCGTCGTAGTCGCGGTAGAGGCCCGACATGTCGCTGATGAAGCCGATGCGGATCACCTCGTCCGATACCTGGGCCGAGGCGCCTGCGGTGAAGGCGGCGCCCAGTGCCAGGGCGAGGGCGGTGCGTGCGGGGGGCATGGGTGTCTTGTCTCCGGAAGGTCTTGTCGTATGCGGTGCGGCTGCCGTGTGGGAACCTCAGCGCGGCGCGAATTCGGGCCGCGGCGCGCCCACGCGCGGCAGGCCCATGATCTCGCGCGCCTCGGCCGGCGTGGCGGGCTCCATGTCCATCTCGCGGATGACCCGCACGATCCGTTCGGTCAGCTGCAGGTTGGTCGCCAGCTCGCCGTGGCGGTAGTAGAGGTTGTCCTCGAGCCCCACGCGCGCATGGCCGCCCAGCAGCAGCGCCGCGATGTTGGCCTCGAGCTGCGACGGGCCGATGCCGCTGACGCCGAAGATCGCGCCCTTGGGCAGCGTGTCGACCATCATCTGCAGGTTGCGCGGCGAGTAGGGCATCGCGTTCTGGAAGTTGCGGTGCACGTTCATCACCAGGTTGATGAAGTAGGGCTCGTCGTCCAGGCCCTCCTGGATCAGCGTGCTCGTGTCCTGCAGGATGTGGGTCGGGCTGAACACCTCCCACTCAGGCTTGATGCCGCGCGCCTTCATGCCGGCGGCCAGCTCGCGGCCCTTGGTCAGCGGCGTATCCATCAGGATCTCGCGGCCTTCGAAGCTGAGGTTGAGCGTGGTGGCATCGAGCGTGCACATCTCGGCGCCGGCGTCCATGCCCTTGATGCGCTCCTCGAAGGCGATCTCCCAGCGGTCGCCGGGCAGCGGCTTGATCATGTCGCCGTGCACGCCGCCGCCGGTCGAGTTGTTGATCACGATGTCGCAGCCGGCCGCCCGGATGCGGCTGTTGATGTCGCGGTAGACGTCCGCGTTGCAGGTGGCGCCGTCGTCGGGCCGGCGGGCGTGCAGCGCGACCACGCTGGCGCCGGCGCGCCAGCAGGCCACCACGTCGGCGGCGATCTCGGCCGGCTGGGTCGGGAGGTGGGGGTTCTGCGACTTGTGGGCCATGCCGCCGGTGGGGGCAATGGTCACGATCACTTTGCGCTTCGACATGGGTGTCTCCTGTGAACAGCGGAGTATTATTTTTGGCTGCCGACACCCGTGCAGTCATCGCAACGACATTTGGGATCAGGGTTTACGAGGCGAAAGCGTTCATGCCCCACAAGCCGACACAGAGACAACACGCCGCGCTATCGCTGTCCATCCCGGGCCTGCTCGAGGTCTCGGGCTGGTTCCCGGACCTCGACGCCGAGGCCCAGGCGCGCGTGCTCGACGAAATGCGCGAGGAGCATGTCGCCGCCGGCGCCGCCCTCTGCCGGCGCGGCGAGACGCCGCTGCACTGGTACGGCACGCTGGAAGGCCTGCTCAAGTGGTCGATCACCTCGGACGACGGCCGTTCGGTGACCTTCGGCGGCCTCTCGGTCGGCAGCTGGTTCGGCGAGGGCACCTTGCTGCGCGCCGTGCCGCGCACGGCCGACATCATCGCGCTGCGCGACAGCCGGGTGGCGGTGCTGCCCATCGAGACCTTCGAATGGCTGCACCGCACGCAGATGAGCTTCAACCACTTCCTGCTGGTGCAGATCAACGAGCGCCTGCACTGGTTCATGGGCAACTACGCGGCCCAGCGGCTGCTCGATGCCGACAGCCAGGTGGCGCGGGCGATCGCCGGGCTGTTCCACCCCTGGCTGCATCCGCTGGGGCAGGCGCACCTGGAGACTTCCCAGGAGGAGATCGCGAATCTGTCGGGGCTGTCGCGGCAGCGCTGCAATGCGGCACTGAACCGGCTGCGCGCCGCGGGGCTGCTGCAGATCGACTATGGGGGGATCACGGTGGTGGATCTGGAAGGGCTGCGGCGCTTCGTGGATCAGATCTGAGGGGCGGGGCATCGAACTGGACTTGGTTCGTCTCGCGGCGTAGCATCGTCGGGCCCCTTGCCGCCCGAGCCGCGGCGACAAGGCGATATGCGTGCGGCTTCAATGGAGGTTCGTATGAGCTATCACCTGGAAGGACGTCTCCTGGAGGTGTGCAACTGCAATGTGCTGTGCCCCTGCTGGATCGGCGAGGACCCCGACAACGGAACCTGCGACACCATCATCGCCTGGCGCGTCGACAAGGGAACCATCGACGGCGTCGACGTGGGCGGCAACACCATCGCAGCCGTGGCGCATGTGCCGGGCAATATCCTGCAAGGCAACTGGACCGCGGCGATCTTTGTCGACGACCAGGCTTCGAAGGCGCAGGAGGAGGCCCTGCTCAAGGTCTACACCGGCCAGGCCGGCGGGCCGATTGCCGACCTCGCCAAGCTCATCGGCCAGGTGGTGTCGGTCGAGCGGGCGCCGATCCGCTTCACGGTGAACGAGGGCAAGGGCGAACTGGAGATAGGCAAGGACTACTACGCCGAACTCGAACCCTATCGCGGCGCGACCGGCGGCCAGACCACCCTCTCCGACACCGTGTTCTCGACCGTGCCGGGCGCTCCGGTCTTCGTCGGCAAGGCCCCGTCCTATCGGTCCAAGAACGCCGCCCTCGGCATCGACGTCGACATCAAGAACCACAACGCCCTGCAGAGCACCTTCGTCTTCGACGCCTGAACACGTGCTGCCAATGAGCGCCACGCCGGCGCGCCCATCGCCGAGCAGCGCCTCCCGCCACCGCCGGGTGTTCCTGCCGGTCCTGGCCGCGCTGGTCTCGCTCGCGTGGCTCGTGTTGTGGGCCTGGGCGCGCAGCCCGTACGGCCGCTATCTCGCGCACGACGAGTGGACGTCGTCGGGACCGGCGGCGTTTCTGTGCCGTGCCGTGCCGGCCGGCGACGTGGTGGTGCCGCTGGTGCTCTACGCCGCCGCGTGGATCCTCATGACGGCCGCCATGATGCTGCCGACCACGCTGTCCCTGTTCAACGCCTTCGATCGGTTGACGGCCCAGCGCCCGGACCATGGGCGCCTCCTGGTGCTGCTCGGCCTGGGCTACATGGCGGCGTGGGGGGGCTTCGGGCTGCTGGCGCATGGGCTTCACAGCGCAATGCTGTTCCTGCTCGCCAGGGAGCCCGCGCTCGCCTGGCATGGCTGGATGATCGGCGCCGCGACGATCGGGTTGGCTGGCGCCTTCCAGTTCAGCAAGCTCAAGCACCGCTGCCTGGACAAGTGCCGCACGCCCCTGAGTTTCGTCATCCAGCACTGGCGCGGGCAGGCGCAGGCGCGTCATGCCTTCATGCTCGGCGTGCACCACGGCGTGTTCTGCGTCGGCTGCTGCTGGGCGCTGATGCTGCTGATGTTCGCGCTCGGCGCCGGCAGTCTCGGCTGGATGCTGCTGCTCGCTGCCGTGATGGCGGTCGAAAAGAACCTTCGCTGGGGCCGGCGTCTCAGCACGCCGGTCGGCATCGCCCTGCTGGCCTGGGCCATCGTCCTGGTGGCGACCCATGCGTGAGGCGCGCGGCGACCTGCCCGCGCTGCGGACGATCCTCCTCACCGCTGCGGCCATGCTCGCCTTTGCCGCCAACTCGCTGTTGTGCCGGCTCGCATTGCAGCGCAAAGGCATCGATCCGGCCAGCTTCAGCAGCGTCCGGCTGGTTTCCGGAGCGCTCACGCTCGCCGTCATCGTCCATGTCCGGCCGGGCCGGCCGTCGCAGGGGCGCACCGACTGGCTCGCCGCGGCGATGCTGTTCGCCTATGTCGCGTTCTTCTCCTTCGCCTATCTCAGCCTGTCTGCGGGCACCGGTGCGTTGATTCTGTTCGGCGCCGTTCAGTTGACGATGTTCAGCGTGGGACTGCGCGCCGGCGAGCACTTCGGACCCATCGCGTGGACCGGTCTGGTGCTGGCTGTCGCAGGGCTGGTCTACCTCGTGTCGCCGGGCGTGGCCGCGCCGCCGCTGCTGGGTGCCGCATTGATGGCCATCGCCGGCGTGGCCTGGGGCGTGTATTCGCTCCGCGGCCGCGGAGTCGCCGATCCGCTGGCCGCGACGGCGTCCAACTTCGCGCGGGCGGCGCCGATGGCGCTGCTGCTGAGCCTGATGCTCGCGGCCAGAGCGCAGGCGGATGCCGGCGGGCTCGCCCTGGCCATCGCCTCCGGCGCCCTCACGTCCGGCATCGGCTATGTCATCTGGTATGCCGCCCTGCCCGGGCTGTCCGCCATGCGCGCCGCCACGGTGCAGTTGTCGGTGCCGCCCATCGCCGCGTTCGGTGGGGTCCTGTTCCTGGCGGAGTCGATCACGCCGCGCCTGGCCCTTGCCTCCGGGGCGATCCTCGGCGGCATCGCGCTGGTGCTGACCAGCAGATCGCGCAAGCCGCGGCCGTAGCCGGCCTTCAAGAAGATCCGGTCGCTGCCGATAAGAAGGCGTGGCGGCCTTGAGCCGCCGCGCCGAACCATGACCACGACCGAAGTTTCCACGCCCGAGGCGTTGCGCGCCGGGCTCGCCGAACAACAGCCCCTTACGCTTTGGCCTCCACGTGATAGGTCCGGATCGGCTCCGCCTTGCCCTTGACCAGTGCCGGTGGCATGGGCCGCAGGCGAAACTGATCATCGATCGCGCGGCGAATATCCTCTGTGATCAGCAGATCGACTTCGTACTTGCTGGTCAGCCCTTCGACCCGGGAGGCGACGTTGATCGGGTCGCCCGTGACGCTGAACTTCGACAGCCCGGTGGTGCCGATCACGCCTGCCACCACCTCCCCACCGTGAATGCCGATGCCGAAGCGCAGTTCGGGCAGTCCCTTCTCACGCAAAATGGCGTTGTAGCGCGCCAGCTCCGCGCGCATTTCCAGAGCGGCCAGCACGGAATCTCGCGCCTGCCAGGGGTTGGGTTCCATGGCGCCGAACAGGGCCAGCAAGCCGTCGCCCACGAACTCGGTGACATGGCCGTGATGATGGGCAATGGCAATCGTCATGTGGCGGAAGTAGTCGTTCAGGATGCTCACCGTGACGGCGGGGTCGAGCCGATCGCACAGGGCCGTGAAGCCGCGCAGGTCGGCAAACAACATCGTCACCTGGCGTCGCTCGGGCGCGAAGGCGTCACCGGGACGAGTGAGCCGCTCCACCACGTCCGCCGGCGCGAAACGCTCGAACTGACGTTGCAGTCGCTCCAGCTTTTCATCGGCGGCCAACAGCAGCTTCTCGAGCTGGTCGTTCTGGCGGCGGCCGCGCAGGACGAGCACTGCCAGGCCCGAGAGAACGAAGGCCCCGACCGCGGCAAGGACCCAGGCCAGCGCCATCATTCCAGCAACATGGCCAACCGGACGGTCCCATTCGCCAGCGATGCCACGCCGATGGCTTCCAGCAACGCGTCGGCGCCCAGTTCGGCACCGAGGGCGCGTGTCTCTTGCTGGATCGACGAAGGTTCGTAGTACACGGTGTCGCGCGCCCAGGCCAGGAGGCCGGCTTCGCGTTGCGCCAGGCGGGGGCAACGAAGCGTCGCCATCGCGCTGTCGATTTCCGTCTGACCCAGGCCCTCTGCGAGAAGCAACTGCGTCGCCGCGGCTTCGCAATGCGGGCAGCCGAGTGTGCGCGCCACCACGGCGAACATCAGCGCCTTGGCGCTGCGGCTCAGCACCCCCGTTTCGAACGCGCCGTCGAGCGCCGCCTTCATGACCCGACCTGCACGCAGACCGGCAAGCGGCGCCACCACCACGCCAAAGGGTCCGGCAGCCAGCGCAGCCCGATCCAGCGCCGCTTCCACCGGCCTTCTCGGCGCGAGCTTCTTCATCAACGGGATCGCGAGCGCGAGCAGCCAGCGCAACGGTCCGCTGGCCATGCGTTCGAACTTCTGTTCCGGCGGACACGCGAGCAGGGTGCTGACGCGGTTGTAGAAGCACCCGAGCGAGATCGCGAAGGCGATCTCGCCTATTTGCTCCGGGGTGTAGCCGAGCGTGAGCAGGGCGGCACGCTCGGCCGCAGCCGGGCGTGGCCTCGATCGAGCCAGACTGCGGCAGAAGGCGATGTACGCGCGCTCCTTGTCGTCCAGCTCGGCCGTCTGCACGTCGCGTTCGACTTGCTGGATGAAAGACTCGGAATAGCCCAGCACCTTCATGTAGGCGCGGGTCGCGCCATAGCAGTAACGGCACGAATTCTCCTGTGCCGTCACCATGTTGCCGATGCGGTACAGCCGCTCCGGCAGGGCGACCGGCACATAGCTCATCGTTTCGTAGGCGGCCTCGCGCAACCAGCGGCTGGGTGCGACCCGGCGGTCAACTTCAAGGACCTGGGCGCCGCGGCGCTTGAGCTCGGCTTCCCATGCCACATCGTGCGCTACCGGCAGGACCGGGTCTCCCCACTGAATTTCGCTCAGCAATACAGCCATCAGCCACTCCACGGATATCGGACGCAGTTGTGGCCGTATTCTGCGCCCGGCCGAACACCGGGCGCCAGCCGAGCGTGGCTGATCAGCGCGGTGCGGCGCCGCCCAGGAACATGTCGACCGCGCGCTCGACCATGCCCCGGATCTGCCGAGCCGTCAGCGGCGGCGGATTCTGCTGGTACAGCCGAAGGTCGGTCTCGGAAGTCACGATCCCCAGGAAGTGCAGCGCCATGACATGGGGATCCGCGCCGCGCAGCTCGCCGCGTTCCATGCCCTGCTCAAAATCGCGGCGCGTCAAACGCCGAGCAGTTCCTCGAGCACGGCCGGTTCGGCGACGAGATCGGCGGACGGCCCGTGCCGCACGATCTTCCCCTTCTCCATGACCACCGCGCGGTCGGTGTGCGCGAGCACCTTGCGCCAGTCGCGGTCGACGATCAGCGTCGCGATGCCGGTCGAGCGGATGTCGGCGATCACGCGCCAGATCTCGGCCACGATCAGCGGCGCCAGCCCTTCGGTCGCCTCGTCGAGGATCATCAGCCGCGGGTTGGTCATCAGCGCACGGCCGATCGACAGCATCTGCTGCTCGCCGCCCGACAGCTGCTGGCCACCATGCAAGAGCCGCTCGGTCAGCCGGGGAAAGGTCGCCATCACGCGGTCGTAGGTCCAGTCGCGCTTGCCGTCGATGCCGGCGCGCGCGCTCATCAAGAGGTTCTCGCGCACCGACAGGTTCGGGAAGATGCCGCGGCCCTCGGGCACGTAGCCGATGCCGCGCCGGGCCATCTTCTCGGGCGTCCAGCCGGTGACGTCCTGGCCGTCCAGCTTCACCTGGCCGGAGGCCGGCCGCACGTAGCCCATCAGCGAACGGATCAGCGTGGTCTTGCCCATGCCGTTGCGGCCCAGCAGGCCGACCGAGGTCGCGGCCGGGATCTCGACGTCGACGCCGCGCAGGATGTGGCTGTCGCCGTAGTAGGTGTTCAGGCCTTCGATCGTCAGCATCTCAATGATCCTCGCCCAGGTAGGCGGTGCGCACGTCGGGATTGGTGCGGATCGACGCCGGATCGCCGGTTGCGATCACCGTACCGTTGACCATCACCGTGATGCGGTCGGCGATGCGGAACACCGCGTCCATGTCGTGCTCCACCAGCAGGATCGCGTGCTGTGCCTTGAGGTTCGCGAGCAGGCCCAGCATGCGCTCGGTTTCTTCTGCGCCCATCCCGGCCAGCGGCTCGTCGAGCAGCAGCACGCGCGGCTTGGTCGCCAGGCACATCGCGACCTCGAGCTGGCGCTTGGCGCCGTGGCTCAAGGTGCCGGCGATGCGTTCCGCCACGCCGTCGAGGCCGGCCGCCGCCAATGCCTCATGGGCCGCGGCGTTGCTCGCCGCGCACTGCCGCGAGGACTGCCAGATGGCCCACGGCCGCGGCGTCGCGGCCTGCGCCGCCAGGCGGCAGTTCTCCAGCACCGTGAACTCCGGGAAGATCGTGGTGCGCTGATAGCTGCGCCCGACACCGGCCAGCGCGCGGCGGAACTGGGCCCGCGTCGTGATGTCCTCGCCGTCGAGCGTGATGCGGCCGTCGGAGGCATCGATCTCGCCCGACAGCATGTTGATCAAGGTCGACTTGCCTGCGCCGTTGGTGCCGATCACCGCGTGGACTTCGCCGCGGCGCAGGTCGAGCGTCACGGCGTTCACCGCGACCAGGCCGCCGAAGCGGCGCGTGAGCGTTTCGACTGCCAGCAACGTGCTCATGTCGCAGCTCCCTTCGGCGACAGCCGCGCCGCAATCCCGATGATGCCCTTGGGCAGCAGCGCGACGAAGGCGATGATCGCCAGCCCCAGCGTCAGCTGCCAGTGGTCCGCCATCGGGCCGACCAGCGCATGGGTGGAGAGCAGCTCCTTCAGCAAGGTGAACGCCACCGCGCCGATCACCGCGCCGCGCAGGTGGCCCAGGCCGCCGAGGATGATCATCAGCAGCACCTCGCCGGAGTTGTGCCAGGCCAGCAGTTCGGGGTTGACGACACCGTCGCGCGAGGCGAGCAGGAAGCCCGCCAGCCCGGCCAGCGCGCCGGCGATCACGAAAGCCGCCAGCTTGTAGCCGTAGACCGGGAAGCCGGCCGCGCGCATGCGCTGCTCGTTGACGCGGATGCCGGCCAGCGCGGCGCCGAAGCGCGAGCGCCGGATCAGCGCCAGCAGGCCGTAGGTCGCCGCCAGCGCGGCCAGCACGAAGTAGAACTGCACGCCGCGGTTCTCCATGTCGAGCGCGCCCAGGGCCGGGCGGATGTACATGTAGATGCCGTCGCTGCCGCCGCCGAGCGCGGTGTCGTGGAAGACGAAGAAGGCCATCTGCGCGAAGGCCAGCGTGACCATGATGAAGTAGACGCCGCGGGTGCGCAGGCTCAAGGCGCCGACGGCCAGCGCGTAGGCCGCGGCCGAGCCCATGGCCAGCGGCAGCAGCAGCGCGATCGAGCCGCCCTCCTTGCCGGAGCCGAGCACCGTGGCATAGGCGCCGATGCCGTAGAAGGCCGCATGGCCCAGGCTCACGAGCCCGGTCATGCCGACCAGCAGTTCGAGGCTCAGCGCGAAGATCGACAGGATCATCACCTTGACGACCAGGTCGGACATGTAGGGGCTCAGCATCGGGCCGAGCAGTGCCAGCGCGATCGCGCAGAGCAAGGGGAGCCAGTGGTTCAGTTTGGTCATCATCAGGTCTTGCGCCCCATCAATCCTTCGGGACGCCATATCAAGACGATCGCCATCAGTACGTACACGCCCATGCCGCTGAGCTCGGCGAAGAACACCTTGCCGAAGGTGTCGACGAAGCCGACCAGCAGCGAGGCCACCAGCGCACCGGTGATCGAGCCGATGCCGCCGATCACCACCACCACGAAGCAGATGATCAGCACGCTCGCGCCCATGCCCGGGTAGACCGAGGACATCGGCGCCGCGATCATGCCGGCCAGCGCGGCCAGTGCCACGCCGGCCGCGAACACGATGCGGTAGAGCCGGCGGATGTCGATGCCGAGCCCGCGCACCATGTCGCGGTTGCTGGCGCCGGCGCGGATCATCATGCCCAGCCGCGTGCGGTTGACCACGAAGTACAGGCCCACCGCCAGCAGCACGCAGGCCGCCGAGGCGAAGAGCCGGTACCACGGGTAGCTCATGAGGTCGCCGAGCGCGAAGCTGCCCTCGAGCCAGGGCGGCGCCTTGACGCCGTGGACGTCGTTGCCGACCAGCAGCGAGCGCAGTTCCTCGAACACCAGGATCAGGCCGTAGGTCATCAGCACCTGCTGCAGGTGGTCGCGCTGGTAGAGGTAGCTGAAGAAGGCCCACTCGAGCAGGTAGCCGAACACCGCGGCCAGCACCACGCCGGCCGCCAGCATCAGGATGAACTGGTCGCCGAACAGCGGCGACAGTGCGAAGGCCATGTAGGCGCCCAGCATGTAGAAGCTGCCGTGCGCCAGGTTGATCACGCCCATGATGCCGAAGATCAGCGTCAGGCCGGAAGCCACCAGGAACAGCAGCAGCCCGTACTGCACGGAGTTCAGGCACTGAACGAGAAAGGTACCGAAGTCCACAAGCAGTTTTCTAGGTTGAGATCGTTGAAAGGTGAGTTCCCCTTTCGGGAAACACCGCGGAACCGGCTCCGCCGGGCCGCCGGTGTTGCCCCCGGTAGGGGGTGGGCGCGCGACACGAAGTGCGCGCAACCTGGGGGCGAGCTACATGCTCGAGCTACATCCTGCAGCCGCGGGCCGGGTCGGAGAGGTTCTTGACGGCGATGCTCACCATCTTGTTCTCGTTGCCCTCGACCTTGCGCAGGTAGAAGTCCTGCACCGGGTTGTGCGCCTTGCTGATCGTGAAGGCGCCGCGCGGGCTGTCGATCTTCGCCTTCTCGATGGCACCGGCGAACTCGGCCTTCTTGCTGATGTCGCCCTTGACCGCGGCGAGGCCGATCGCCAGCATCTGGGCCGCGTCGTAGCCCTGCACCGCATACACGTCGGGCTGCAGCTTGAAGGACTTGGCGTAGGCGGTGCGAAAGGCGGTGTCGCGCGGCGTGTTCAGGCCGTCGGCGTAGTGCAGCGTGGTCAGCATGCCCTGGGCGGCTTCGCCCTGCGCTTCGAGCGTGCCGTCGGTCAGGAAGCCCGGGCCGACCAGCGGAATGGTCTTGTGGAGGCCGGCCGCCGCGTAGTCCTTGACGAACTTGACCGCCCCGCCGCCGGCGAAGAAGGAATACACCACGTCCGGCTTGGCCGCCGCGATTTCGGTCAGCAGGGCCTGGAACTCGACGTTCGGGAACGGCACGGTGAGCTGCTTCTCCACCTTGCCGCCGGCCTTCTCGAAGCCTTCCTTGAAGCCGGCCACGGATTCATCGCCGGCCGCGTACTTCCAGGTGATGGTCATCGCCTTCTTCTTGCCCTGCTTGCCCGCCACCTCGCCCATGGCGTAGGCCGGCTGCCAGTTCGAGAACGAGCTGCGGAAGATGTTCTGCGCGCACATCGGGCCCGTGACGGCGTCGGCGCCGGCGTTCGGCACGATCAGCACGGTGCCGCTTTCCTTCGCCGCCTTGGCCATCGCCATCGCCACGCCCGAATGCACCGTGCCGACGATGACGTCGACGTTGTCGCGCTTGATCAGCTTGTTGACGTTGTCGGTGGCCTTGGCCGGGTCCGACTCGTCGTCGACCTTGACGAACTCGATCTCGCGGCCGCCGAGCTTGCCGCCCTGTTCCTCGATGCGCAGCTTGAAGCCGTTCTCGATGGCGACGCCGAGCGCGGCATAGGTGCCGCTGAACGGCAGCATCAGGCCCACCTTCAGCTTGCCCTGCTGGGCATGGCCCAGGGTGGCGATACACGCCAGCGCCAGGGCTGTGAGGGTGGTGCGTGCGACGCGGTGGCTCATGGGAAGCTCTCCTTCGGTTGATTGAAATTACTTTACAGCTAAACTATTCATGACTCAAGTAAGAGTTTCCCCCAGGGCTGCCGGTTCGTCGCGCGTGCGAGCCGGCAGGTCAAGAGGAGTTTTCTGACTTGATGAATGAAACGGTCGCCACTATCGCTGTTTCGGGCTGATCGCGATGCGGGGAATGCCCGCAGTCCGGGATCTCCACCAACCGGGTCTGCGGCACGCGCTCGGCGATGCCGCGAATCTGCCGCAGTGTGCCGTACTCGTCGTCGACACCCTGGATCGCGAGCACCGGGCAGCGGATGCCGTCGAGCTCGGGCTCGATGTTCCATTGCCGGAAGGGCGGGTGCAGCCAGATCCGGTTCCAGCCCCAGAAGGCGGAGTCGGCATCGTCGTGGTATTGGCCCAGCTTCTTCGGCAGGTCGGTCTCGAGGTAGGCCTGCCGCGCCAGTTCGATGTTGGCCACGGTCACGTCCTCCACGAGGATGTGCGGCGCCAGCACCACCAGGCCCGCGACCCGTTCCGGGAATCGCGCGGCGTAGAGCAGCGAGATCGAGCCGCCGTCGCTGTGCCCGAAGAGCCACGGCTTCTCGGCGATGCCCAGCGCCTCGAAGAACGCCGGCAGCACCTCGTGTGCCTGCCGGTGCATGAAATCGACGTCCCAGGTTTCGTCGGCCCCGCGCGGCGTCGAGCGGCCGTAGCCGGGGCGCGAGAACACCAGTCCGCGGAAGCCGCCGGCCACGCACAGGCGCTCGGGGAAGTCCTTCCACATCGCGATCGAGCCGAGGCCTTCGTGCAGGAAGACGACCAGCGGGGCGTCGGCGCGCTCAGGGGCGATGCGCTGGTATTCGATGCGCACGTCCTTTCCCCGCCAGCGGATGGCGGCGAATTCGGGCTGCGCCATCACGCCTTCCGCTCCCGCTCGCGCAGGCGGAAGCGCTGGATCTTCCCTGTGGCGGTCTTCGGAAGTTCGTCCACGAACTCGATGAAGCGCGGGTACTTGTAGGGCGCCAGCCGTTCCTTCACGAAGGCCTTGAGCTCTTCGTCGGTGGCCGAGCGGCCGTCCTTCAGCACCACGTACGCCTTGGTCTTGGTCAGCCCGTCGGCGTCTTCCTTGCCGATCACCGCCGCCTCCAGCACGGCCGGATGCTGCATCAGCGTGGCCTCGACCTCGAAGGGCGAGACGTAGATGCCGCTGACCTTGAGCATGTCGTCGCTGCGCCCGGCATAGGTGTAGTAGCCGTCGGCGTCGCGCGAGTACTTGTCGCCGCTCTTGGTCCAGCCGTCGCGGAAGGTCTCGGCGCTCTTTTCCGGATTGCCCCAGTACATGATGGCCGTGCTGGGACCCTTGATGTAGAGGTCGCCGACCTCGCCGACCCCGACCGGCTGGCCGTCCTCGCCGCGCAGCTCGATCTCGTAGCCCTCGACCGGCTTGCCGGTGGTGCCGTAGCGGATGTCGCCGGGCCGGTTCGAGAGAAAGATGTGGAGCATCTCGGTCGAGCCGATGCCGTCGACGATCTCGCAGCCGAAGTGGGCCTTGAAACGCTGCGCGATCTCGCCCGGCAGCGCCTCGCCGGCGGAGGAGCACATGCGCAGCGCCACCGCTTCGCGCGCCGGCAGGTGGGGCGAAGCCAGCATGCCGGCAAAGCCGGTGGGCGCGCCGAAGAACACGGTCGGCTTGAGGCCTGTCTGGCCGGTCCAGCGCTTGAAGGTGGCGTCGGGCGTCGGCCGCTCGGCCATCAGCAGCACGGTGGCGCCGACCGACAGCGGGAAGGTCAGCGCGTTGCCGAGGCCGTAGGCGAAGTACATCTTGGCGGCCGAGAAGCAGACGTCGTCTTCGGTCAGGCCCAGCACCGGCTTGCCGTAGAGCTCGGCGGTCCACCAGGGGTTGGCGTGGGTATGGACCGTGCCCTTGGGCTTGCCGGTGGAGCCCGAGGAGTAGAGCCAGAAGGCGTGGTCCTGGGGCGTGGTGGCGGCGGGTGCCGCGAGCGGCTCGCTGGCGGCGATGGCCGAGTCGAAGTTCCGAGCGCCGGCGGGCAGGGCGCTGGTGGGCTGCGATACGAACAGGGCGCGGACAGGGTTGGGTCCCTTCGAGTCCTTCGCCATGGCCTCCTGCAGCACCGGCAGCAGCGCGCCCGACACCAGCGCCGCGGTGGCGCCGCTGTGGGCCAGCATGTAGGCGTAGTCGTCGGCCGTGAGCAGCGTGTTGACTGCCACCGGCACCACGCCGGCATAGAGGCTGCCGAGGAAGCTGATCGGCCAGTCGCTGCCGTCGAGCATCAGCAGCAGCACGCGGTCCTCGCGGCGCACGCCGCTGGCGAGCAGGGCGGCGGCGAGGCGGCGCGCGCGGTCCTCGAGCTGGCCGTAGCCGAGTGCGCCGCGGTCGTCGATGTAGGCCGCCTTGGTGGCGCGGCCGCGGTTCAGCGCGAACAGGTGTTCGGCGAAGTTGAAGGTGTCAGGCAGGTTCATCGTGTGTCTCCTCGGGTCCCATTTCGTCGGCAGGCGGCCTACTGGAGGCCGAGCTGCGCCAGCACCGCGGGGCTGGCCTGCACCGCGCTCCGGCGGTGATAGAAGTCCAGCGCCCGCAGGCCGCCGAGTTCGGCGCCGCCGCCGGCGCGCCCCGGGCCGCCATGCAGCGACATCGGCATCACGTTGCCGTGGCCGGTCTGCGCCTGGGCCACCTCGGGCGTGATCACGTGCACCCGGCCATGGCTGGCGGCGAGCCGTACCGCGGCCTGGCCGAGCGCCGCATCGTCCGCGCCATAGAGCGAGGTCACCAGCGAGCCCTGGCCGCGGTGGGCCAGCGCCACCGCGTGGTCGAGATCGCGGTACGGCAGCAGCGTGGCGACCGGGCCGAAGACCTCGATGTCGTGCACCAGGCCCGCCGCGTCGGCATCGCGCGCGCCCAGCAGCACCGGGCCGATGCAGGCCGCGATCGCCGGATCGGCATCGACCAGTGCCCGGGCGCTGCCGTCGTGCAGCACGTCGGCCTGCGCCTTGAGCTGTTCCAGCCCTTCGCGCACCGCGACGAGTTGGGCGCGACTGACCAGCGAGCCCATGCGCACGCTCTCGTTGCGCGGATTGCCGACCGTGACGCCGGCCAGCTTCGTGCCAAGCGCTTCGGCCGCGGCGTCGTAGAGCGCGGCGGGCACCAGGATGCGCCGGATCGCGGTGCATTTCTGGCCCGACTTCACGGTCATCTCGCGCACCACCTCGCGCACCAGCAGGCTGAAAGCCTCGCTGCCGGGCGTGGCGTCGGGCAGCAGCAGGGCCGAGTTCAGGCTGTCGGCCTCGATGTTCACGCGCACCGAGCGCTGCGCCACCGCCGGGTGCGAGCGGATCACGGCGCCGGTCTCGGCCGAGCCGGTGAACGACACGACGTCGAAGGGCTCGAGCGGGTCCATGAGCCCGGCCGAGCTGCCGCAGATCACCGACAGGGCGCCGGCCGGCAACACGCCGGCCTCGACCACGTCGCGCACCATGCGCTGCGTCAGCCAGGCGGTGGAGGTCGCGGGCTTGACGATCACCGGCACGCCCGAGAGCAGCGCCGGTGCGGCCTTTTCCCAGAGACCCCAGGACGGGAAGTTGAAGGCGTTGATGAACAGCGCCACGCCGCGCGTCGGCACCTGCAGGTGCTGCGACAGGAAGACCGGCTCCTTGCCGAGCTTGGCGGCATCGCCGTCGCGCAGCGCGCGCACGTCGCCGAGCGCATCGCCCCACTTGGCGTACTGGCCGAGCGTGAAGATCGCGCCGTCGATGTCGACCGCCGAGTCGTTCTTCACGGTGCCCGAATTGGCCGTGGCGATCTCGTAATAGGCGTCGCGGTGGGTCTGCAGCACCTTGACGATCGCGGCGAGCAGCCCGGCACGCTGGCGGTAGGTCAGGGCGCGCAGCGCCGCACCGCCGGTGTCGCGTGCAAAGCGGAAGGCCTCGGGCAGGTTGAGCCCCGTGGCATCGACCCGCGCCAGCTCGGTGCCGAGCACCGGGTCGACGAGCGCCGTGCCGGCGCCGCTGCCGGCCTGCCAGCGGCCGGCGACGTAGTTGGAAAGAAGTTCAGTCATTTCGGATGGTTCCAATCGTCTGTTCGGGAAACACCGCGGAACCTGCTTCGCCGGGCCGCTGGTGTTGCCCCCTGCAAGGGGGTGGGCGGCTACACGCAGTGAGCCAACCTGGGGGTGTGCGTCATTTGGTGAACTGGATTTGCCCTTCGGGCAGCAGGTAGAGAACCAGCGCGCGGCCTTGTGCGACGGTGGGGTGATGGGCGCTCCCGGGCGGATAGACGCACCAGCCGGCCGGCTGGCCATCGAAGGTCGCGTCGCCTTCCAGCGGCATGATCAAATCGATCTCGCCATTCGGATGCGTGTGGTGCGGGCCGGCGATGTCGCGCATGTCGACCACGTCGACCGAGAATCGGCCGAGCGCGTCCTCGGCCTTGAAGACGCGTCCATAGCGGATGCCGCCGCCTTCGCGATCGCACAGCCAGCCTTCGGCGACGCCGTCGATGCAGGCCTGCTTGAGCTGCTCGAAGCGCGTGCTGCCGGCGCCGTGCTGGCTGTTGAGCCAGCGGTCGAGGTCCTGGTCGAGCGGGCGGCCGGCGATCTGGCCCGTGAGCTCGGCGACGAGTTGGTGGAAGCTGTCTTTGGACATGGAAGTGTTCATGCGTGGGAGTTGAACTTGCGGCAATCGGCTGCGTGCAGTATCTTGCCTGTGCATGAACCATAAGCACCGACTACAAAGGTGTCAAGCAATATAATGCATGTACAGGTGTTAACCCTTAGCCGAACTGCCGGCCGAGCGAAAGCGAGTCATGAACCAGCGAGCTGAGGAGGTGGTGCTGTCCGCCTCTCCCGATGTCCCCGCGCCGCCCGAGGAGGCGAAGAACCCTTTGCTGGCGGCGCTCGGCGAGCGCGTGCGCAACCTGCGCGCGCGCCGCGGCCTCACGCGCAAGGCGGTGGCACTGGCGGCCGACGTGTCGGAGCGGCACTTGGCGAATCTCGAATACGGGATCGGCAACGCCTCGATCCTGGTGCTGCAGCAGGTCGCGACCGCGCTCCAGTGCTCGCTGGCCGAGCTGGTCGGCGACGTCACGACCATTTCGCCCGAATGGCTGCTGATTCGCGAACTGCTCGAGAACCGCAGCGAGGCCGACCTGCGCCGGGCCCGCGTCGCGCTCGGCGAACTGCTCGGCACCGCGGCGGGCGACCCGGCGCGGCATCGGCGGATCGCGCTGATCGGGCTGCGCGGCGCCGGCAAGTCCACCCTGGGCCAGATGCTGGCCGACGACCTGGAGATGCCCTTCATCGAGCTGAGCCGCGAGATCGAGAAGGTCGCCGGCTGCAGCGTGCGCGAGATCCACGACCTCTACGGCACCAACGCCTATCGCCGCTACGAGCGCCGGGCGCTCGAGGAAACCGTGCAGATCTACGGCGAGGTGGTGATCGCCACGCCGGGCGGCATCGTCTCCGACCCGGCCACCTTCAACCAGCTGCTGGCCCACTGCACCACGGTCTGGCTGCAGGCCGCGCCCGAAGAACACATGGGCCGC
The DNA here is from genome assembly GCF_056402355.1 of Variovorax sp. P4_B11. Lineage (NCBI taxonomy): Bacteria > Pseudomonadati > Pseudomonadota > Betaproteobacteria > Burkholderiales > Comamonadaceae > Variovorax > Variovorax sp. P4_B11. The sequence goes on along the minus strand of NZ_JBFUHO010000002.1, from coordinate 92,498 downwards.
GTTGCCGCCCAGGGCGACACGCGCCCGATGGCGGCCAGCAAGGAAGCCATGGACGACCTGCGGCGCATCCTGAGCGGCCGGGCCGCGTTCTATTCGAAGGCCGATATCAGCGTCGACACCGGTGGGCAAGACCTGGCGCGCAGCTTCGAACGCTTGCGCAGCGCCGTGCGCGAAGCCATTCGCCATTCCGGCTGAGCGGCCCCCAGGAGGCGCCGGCCGGTGCTCGGACGCGGCCTGTAAAAAAGTCATTCGAGGGTTGACGCGCGCCAGAACATGCAGCATGATGCATGTTCTGGCGATCGACAAATGCACTATTGTTCCTCGTCAGCCCCCGACACCCCAGGAGACCCGCATGACCGACAGCACCCAAGCCCTTCGCGTGGATTACCGCACCGACCCCACGCAGTACCGCCACTGGAAACTCAGCGTCGAGGGCCCGGTGGCCCGCCTGTCGCTCGACATCGCGGAAGACGGCGGCATCCGCCCCGGCTACAAGCTCAAGCTCAACAGCTATGACCTGGGCGTGGACATCGAACTCAACGACGCCCTCAACCGCGTGCGCTTCGAGCACCCGGAAGTCCGTTCGGTGGTCGTCACCAGCGGCAAGGACCGGATCTTCTGCTCGGGCGCCAACATCTTCATGCTCGGCGTGTCGAGCCATGCCTGGAAGGTGAACTTCTGCAAGTTCACCAACGAGACCCGCAACGGCATCGAGGACACGTCGAAGCACTCGGGCCTGAAGTTCATCGCCGCGGTGAACGGCGCCTGCGCCGGCGGCGGCTACGAACTGGCGCTGGCCTGCGACGAGATCATCCTGGTCGACGATCGTTCTTCTTCCGTCTCGCTGCCGGAAGTGCCGCTGCTCGGCGTGCTGCCCGGCACCGGCGGCCTGACCCGCGTGACCGACAAGCGCCGCGTGCGCCATGACCTGGCCGACATCTTCTGCACCAGCGTCGAAGGCGTGCGCGGCCAGCGCGCGGTCGACTGGCGCCTGGTCGACGCGATCGCCAAGCCGGCCCAGTTCGCCGCCACGGTGCAGGAGCGCGCCGCCAAGCTGGCCGAAGGCAGCGACCGCCCGGCCGGCGGCAAGGGCGTGAGCCTCGCGCGCCTCGAGCGCGAAGACGGCGCCGACAGCCTGCGCTACGAACACGTCACTGTCGAGATCGACCGCGCGCGCCGCACCGCGACCCTGACCGTGAAGGCGCCCACGGGCGCGCAGCCGGCCGACATCGCCGCGATCGAAGCCGCGGGCGCCGCCTGGTGGCCGCTCGCGATGACGCGCCAGCTCGACGACGCCATCCTCAACCTGCGCACCAACGAGCTCGACATCGGCACCTGGCTGCTCAAGACCGAGGGCGACGCCCAGGCCGTGCTGGCCAGCGACGCCACGATGGTGGCCCACAAGGACCATTGGCTGGTGCGCGAAACGCTCGGCGCGCTGCGCCGCACGCTGGCCCGCCTGGATGTCTCGTCGCGCAGCCTGTTCGCGCTGGTCGAGGCCGGCTCCTGCTTCGCCGGCACGCTGGCCGAACTCGCCTTCGCGGCCGACCGCGCCTACATGCTGGCCTTGCCCGACGATGCCGCCAAGGCGCCTAGGCTGACGCTCGACGAACTCAACTTCGGCTTCTTCCCGATGGTCAACGACCAGAGCCGCCTGCAGCGCCGCTTTTACGAGGAGACGGCGCCGATGGAAGCCGCACGCGCCGCAGCCGGCCAGGCGCTCGACGCCGACGAGGCCCTGAAGCTCGGCCTGGTCACGGCCGCGCCCGACGACATCGACTGGGACGACGAGATCCGCATGGCGATCGAGGAGCGCGCCGCGATGTCGCCCGACGCGCTGACCGGCCTCGAAGCCAACCTGCGCTTCGCCAGCAAGGAGAACATGAACACCCGCATTTTCGGGCGGCTCACCGCCTGGCAGAACTGGATCTTCAACCGCCCCAACGCGGTCGGCGCCAAGGGCGCGCTGAAGGTCTACGGCACCGGCGAGAAGGCCGGCTTCGACCTCAACCGCGTCTGATCCACCCCGCCCGCAACGAACCCGAGGAACCTGACATGAGCACGATCAACTACAGCGAGAAGATCCCGAACAACGTCAACCTGAGCGAAGACCGCACCTTGCAGCGTGCGCTCGAAGGCTGGCAGCCGAACTTCATCAACTGGTGGGACGACGTGGGCCCCGAAGGCTCGACCAACTTCGACGTGTACCTGCGCACCGCCGTGAGCGTCGACCCGAACGGCTGGGCCCAGTTCGGCCACGTGAAGATGCGCGACTACCGCTGGGGCATCTTCCTGAATCCGGGCGACGCGGAGCGCAAGATCCACTTCGGCGATTCCCTCGGCGACAAGGCCTGGCAGGACGTGCCCGGCGAGCACCGCGCCAACCTGCGCCGCATCATCGTCACGCAGGGCGACACCGAGCCCGCCTCGGTCGAGCAGCAGCGCCACCTCGGCCTGACCTGCCCGAGCCAGTACGACCTGCGCAACCTGTTCCAGGTCAACGTCGAGGAAGGCCGCCACCTGTGGGCCATGGTCTACCTGCTGCACAAGTACTTCGGCCGCGATGGCCGCGAAGAAGCCGAAGCCCTGCTGCAGCGCCAGTCCGGCGACCAGGACAACCCGCGCATCCTCGGCGCCTTCAACGAGAAGACGCCCGACTGGCTGGCCTTCTTCATGTTCACGTACTTCACCGACCGCGACGGCAAGTTCCAGCTGTCGGCGCTGGCCGAGAGCGCCTTCGACCCGCTGGCGCGCACCACCAAGTTCATGCTGACCGAAGAAGCGCACCACATGTTCGTCGGCGAGAGCGGCGTGTCGCGCGTGCTGCAGCGCACCGCGCAGGTCATGAACGATCTCAAGACCGACGATCCGCAAAAGGTGCGCGCGGCCGGCGCCATCGACCTGGGCACCATCCAGCGCTACCTGAACTTCCACTACAGCGTGACCATCGACCTGTTCGGCGCCGACCAGTCGAGCAACGCCGCCATCTTCTACAGCTCCGGCCTCAAGGGCCGCTACGAGGAAGGCAAGCGCACCGACGACCACGTGCTCAAGGGCCAGACCTACAAGGTGCTCGAAGTGCAGAACGGCCAGCTCGTCGAGAAAGACGTGCCGATGCTCAACGCGCTCAACGAAGTGCTGCGCGACGACTTCATCAAGGACTCGGTGGCCGGCGTGCAGCGCTGGAACAAGGTGCTCGAGAAGGCCGGCATCCCGACCCGCCTGACCGTGCCGCACAAGGCCTTCAATCGCCAGATCGGCGCCCTGGCCGGCATCAAGGTGTCGCCCGAAGGCCGGGTGGTGAACGAGGCCGAATGGGCCGCGAAGAAGAGCGAATGGCTGCCGACCCCCGAGGACTTCGCTTTCGTGGCATCGTTGATGGGCCGCGTGGTCGACCCGGGCAAGTTCGCCGGCTGGATCGCACCGCCGGTGATGGGCATCAACCGCCAGCCGGTCGATTTCGAGTACGTGAGGTTCGGTTAGATGTTGCTCGCCCCCAGGTTGCCCGGCACTTCGTGTCCGGGCGCCCACCCCCCTGCCGGGGGCAACACCAGCGGCCTGGCAAAGCCAGTTCCGCGGTGTTTCACGAAGGGGCCTGCGCTTTGCGCGGCCGGGGCGTACAAAGGTGTTGAGCGGTGATTGGCCGTCGGGGCGATAGAGGAGATACACATGGATATGGCGGTCGATATCAACGTCATCAGGCAGCACCTGATCGACCCCGAGATCTGCATTCGGTGCAACACCTGCGAGGCGATCTGCCCGGTCAATGCGATCACGCATGACGAGCGCAACTACGTCGTGCGCGCCGATGTCTGCAACAGCTGCATGGCCTGCATCTCGCCGTGCCCGACCGGCTCGATCGACAACTGGCGCACCATGCCCCTGGTGCGCGCCTATTCGATCGAGGAGCAATTCACCTGGGACGAGTTGCCGGCCGAACTCACGCCCGAGCAGCTCGAGGCCGAAGGCGTGGGCGCGCCACAGGAGGCGCTGATGCAAGTGCCGGCCGCGTCGCCGCAGCCGCCCGCCGCGCCCGGCGAAGTGGTCTTCAATTCGGCCCAGTACGGCGCCACTGTGCCGCCCTGGTCGGCGGCCCATGCGTACACCAACCTGCATCCGCCGAAGAACCCGACCACGGCCACCGTGGTCGGCAACTTCAACTGCACCGAGGCCGGCTACGAGAACCAGACCCACCACATCGTGCTCGACTTCGGCGCGATGCCGTTCCCGGTGCTCGAGGGCCAGTCGATCGGCATCATTCCGCCCGGCACCGATGCCAACGGCAAGGCGCATTTCGCGCGCCAGTATTCGATTGCCAGCCCGCGCAACGGCGAGCGGCCCGGCTACAACAACATCTCGCTGACCGTGAAGCGCGTGCTGGAGGACCACCAGGGCAAACCGGTGCGCGGCGTGGCCAGCAACTATGTGTGCGACCTCAAGGTCGGCGACAAGGTGCAGGTGATCGGGCCCTTCGGCACCTCGTTCCTGATGCCGAACCATCCGAAGTCGCACATCGTGATGATCTGCACCGGCACCGGCAGCGCGCCGATGCGCGCGATGACCGAATGGCGCCGGCGGCTGCGCAAGAGCGGCAAGTTCGAGAGCGGCAAGCTGATGCTGTTCTTCGGCGCCCGCACGCAGCAGGAGCTGCCGTACTTCGGCCCGCTGCAGACCTTGCCGAAGGATTTCATCGACATCAACTTCGCTTTCTCGCGCACGCCGGGAAGCCCCAAGCGCTACGTGCAGGACCTGATGCGCGAGCGCGCCGCCGACCTGGCCGAGTTGCTGAAGGACGGTCAGACCCATTTCTATGTCTGCGGCCTCAAGAGCATGGAAGAGGGCGTCGTGCTGGCGCTGCGAGACGTCGCGACCGATGCCGGGCTCGACTGGGACACGGTCGGTGCGAGCCTCAAGCGCGAGGGGCGGCTGCACCTCGAAACCTACTGATGAAATTCGCCGACTTCCACGAGGGACAGGTCATCGAGGCCGGCCCCTACCTCGTGACCGAGGCGGAGGTGCTTCAGTTCGCGCGGGCCTACGACCCGCAGTGGTTCCACACCGATGCCGATGCGGCGGCCGAAGGCCCCTTCGGCGGCCTGATCGCGAGTGGCTGGCACACCAGCGCGATCGCGATGCGCCTGGTCGCCGATGCCGCGCTGGCGGGCTCCGAATCCTTCGCCTCGCCGGGCCTGGCCTTCCTCAAGTGGCCGAACCCGGTGCGCCCGGGCGACATCTTGCGGCTGGTGGCCGACGTCATCGAAGTGCGCCGCTCGGAGAAGAGGCCGCACCTTGGCATCCTGCGCTGGCGCTGGCGGCTCTTCAGCCAGCGCGAACTACCGGTGCTCGACCTCGAGGCGACCAGCCTGTTCAGGCTGGCGGCTTGAAGACGGGATCAGCGCCGTTTCCGTCTCAATGCCAGGGATACCGCGGAACCGGCTTTGCCGGGCCGCCGGTATCGCCCCCCTTGAGGGGGCTGAGGTCCGCGGCTCCAAGCCTGCCTGCGCAGGCTTGGACGGACCCGAAGAGCCGCTGCCTCTGGCAGCGACTCGAGGCGCCGCAGGCGCTTCGGGGGGTGTTTCATCCTAGCGGCTCCACCGCGCCTGGCGCGACCCACGACGCATGAAACCGGCGCAGTTCGATACCAGGGATACCGCGGAACCGGCTTTGCCGGGCCGCCGGTATCGCCCCCCTTGAGGGGGGAGGCGCCGCAGGCGCTTCGGGGGGTGTTTCATTTCAGTCCGCCGCGGCCGGCGCCGCCCGCAAGTCCTCCTTGGTCACCAGCACCGGCGTGGCCGGCTGCAGCACGAAGTTCGGCGACATGATCTGCACGCCGTACTCGTTGAACACATCCTGGATGTGGCCGTGCAGGACGCTGAGCACGTCGTACTTGGGCGCGCCCGCGCGCATGAAGACGTTGAGCTCGTATTCGGGGTAGAAGTCCTGCAGCCGCACCTGCCGCACCGTCGGTGGCGGCTCGCTGAGCAGGTCGGGCGTGCGGCCGGCGGCCATCATGAGCATGGCGTGCACCTGGCGCCAGGGGCTGTCGTAGCCGATCGTGACCGAGGTCGACAACGCGATGCCGCCGCCGCTGGTCTTGGTGGTGTCGCTCGAATTGAGGATGCGCGTCCCGACCACCACCGAGTTGGGCAGCGTCACCTCCTGGTCGAGCCGGTTGCGCAGCTTGGTCGAGAGCGTGCCGAGCTCGACCACGTAGCCCTCGGATTCGCCGATCTGCACGTAGTCGCCGGGCCGCAGCGCACGCGAATAGATCAGCACGAAGCCCGACATGATCTGCGACACGACGCCGGACGACCCGAGCGTCACCAGCACGCCGAAGAACACGCTCAGGCCCTTGAACGCATTGGAGTCGGAGCCGGGGATGAAGGGATAGGCCACCACCGCGGCGAACAGCCACACCAGCACCACCGTCAACCGGCGCGTGGCGCCGATGGTGTCGCTCTGCAGCGCCGCCACCTTCACGCCGCTGGCGTGCGCGGCGTTGAAAAGCGTGTGCAGGCCGCGAACGCCAAGGTGCGCCAGCAGGAAGATCAGGGCGACCATCGCCAGGTCGGGCAGCGCGTGCAGCACCGTGACCGCGACCTGCGAGGCCACGGAGATCAGCGAAGTGTCGAGTGTCTCGCCCCAGGGGGCGGTGTAGGGGAAGCGGGTCAGCACATAGGCCAGCCACACATACGCCGCCATCCCCATCAGCGCGATCTTGAACCACTGGATCGCATAGCCCAGCACCGAGACCGCGATGCGGCGGGCGTTGAACAGCGGCCGGGACGCCGCACGCTCGCGCAGCCCGCGGGTGCGGGCCCCGATGGCGCGGGCCAGGTGCTGCAGCCCGATCAGCACGGCGAAGAGCGCCAGCGTGGCGAGCGCAATCCAGCCGAGCGAGGCCGCGAACTGGCGCCCGCTGCTTTGCGCCTGGCGCGCCAGCAGTGCCTGGTGCAGCCGCGAGGCGGCCTGCGCAGCCACCTGCGCCAGCGCCGGATCGCCGGGCTCCAGGTCGCTGGCGAAGACGGCGAACAGCGTCCCGCCGTCGAGCATCACCGCGTAGCCCGGCACGCCTTCGTGCGCGAAGCTCGCGACCTCGACCGGGGCACCCAGGCTGGTCAGCGGAATGTCGCCGATGCGCTCGGCTGCCCGGCTGGCGCGCTGTTGCGGCGAGAGGCCGAACATCGGCACCCGGAAGACGAAGACCGTGCGGTTCCAGACCTTCAGCGTGGCGCCGGTGGAGGGGGCCTCCTGGGCGCCCGCGCCGCCGGCCGCGCACAGCAGCAAGGCCAGCAGCCAAGGCCCCCGGCGCAGGGCCATCCCGAGAAGCACGAAAATGCGGACGAATCGAAAGAGCACCATCCCGGGCTGCCGCATCAGGCGCCAGCGGCCGACCGCGCCGCACACCGGCGGCCATCCGGAGGGAGGGGCGCCTGCCCCGGTGCAAGCTTTCGACAGTCGTCCATGGGTGTTCCTTTCAGGTGCGGCCACCGGAAAGTACACCACGATCGGCGGGCGCAGACAAGGCGCGCGGCCTCAGCCCGGCACGCGGCACGGCAGCACCGTGCCGCGGCTTTCGCCGAAGCCGATCCGCGCCGCGCCCGGCTTCTCGCACCAGCCGCGCAGCATGACGGCGTCGCCGTCCTGCAGGAAGCCGCGCGGGTCGCCGTTCGCAAGCGTGATCGGCGCCTGGCCGCCGCGCGTCAACTCGATCATGGCGCCGGCTTCGCCTGGACCCGGACCGGAGATGGTGCCGCTGCCGAACAGGTCGCCCGGGTTCAGGCTGCAGCCGCCGACGGTGTGGTGCGCGACCATCTGGGCGACGCTCCAGTACTGGTGGCGGAAGCTGGTCCCCGACAGGCGGGTCGGGCCGAGACCCTGGTCGCGGTCGCGCTGGCTCTCGAGCCAGACCTCGAGCCGGATGTCGATCGCGCCGCCCTCCCGGTTGGCCCGGCCTTCGAGGTACGGCAGCGGCTGCGGGTGATCGGCCGGCCGCGTCCATGCGGCGCGGTACGGCGCCAGCGCATCCATCGTGACGATCCAGGGCGACACCGTGGTGGCGAAGTTCTTCGCCAGGAAGGGCCCGAGCGGCGCCATCTCCCAGAACTGGATGTCGCGCGCCGACCAGTCGTTCAGCAGACAGATGCCGAAGACATGTTCTTCGGCGCGCTCGAGCGGAATCGCTTCGCCGGCCGCGTTGCCCTGGCCGATGTAGATGCCGAGCTCGAGCTCGTAGTCGAGCCGCGCGCAAGGGCCGTAGCTCGGCGCTTTGGCGCCCGGCGCCATCGTTTGCCCCATCGGACGGTGGAACCGTTGTCCGCTGACGCCGAGGGTCGACACCCGTCCGTGGTAGGCGATCGGGATCCACTGGAAGTTCGGCGTGATCGGGTCCTCGGGCTTGAGCAGGCGGCCGATGTTCAGCGCGTGGTCGATCGAGGTGTAGAAGTCGGTGTAGTCGCCGATGCGCGCCGGCAGCGCGAACTCGATCGCCGACTGGGGTCGCAGGCAGGCGCGCATCGCATCGGCGGTGGCGGCGGCAGCGCCTTCCTTCAGCGCCGCGAACAGCGCATGCCGCAGCGTGCGCCAGGCCGCGGGGCCGAGCGCGAAGAAGTCGTTGAGCACCGGCTGCGCACAGGCGCGCGCGGCCTGCAGCGCCGGGCCTTCGAGGAGCCGCGCGTCGGCCAGCGCCGCCAGGTCGACGACCTGGTCGCCGATCGCGACGCCGCCGCGAAAGGCCTCGCCGCTGCCCGCGCCGCGAAACACCGCAAAGGGCAGGTTCTGGATCGGAAAATCGCAGCCCCCGGCCTGGGCCGAGGCGAGCCAGCTGCGGGCGGCGGGGTCGTGCGTGTGATCGAGCGGCATCGCGGTGCTCACGCGCTGGCCATCAGGGCGTCGTCGAAGATCGCGACCGCGCGCGTCCAGCCGGCCGAGGCGCCGCGGATCTTGTGCGGGAAGCAGCTGATGAAGAAGCCGTCGGGCGGCAGCACCTCGAGGTTGTGCAGCTTCTCGATGTGGCAGTAGCCGATGTCGCGGCCGGCCTTGTGGCCTTCCCAGATCAGCGAGGCGTCGTGGGTCTCGCCGTACTTCTTGGCGGTGTGCACGAAAGGCGCATCCCAGCTCCAGGCGTCGGTGCCGGTGAGCCGCACGCCGCGCTCCAGCAGGTACATCGTCGCCTCGTAGCCCATGCCGGCGCCGGCCGACACGTAGTCGTTGTGGCCGTAGCGCGAGCCGGCGCGCGTGTTGACTACCACGATCTCGAGCGGCTTGAGCGTGTGTCGGATGCGCTTGAGCTCGGCCTCGACGTCGTCGGCCGTCACCACGTAGCCATCCTCGAAGTGGCGGAAGTCGAGCTTCACGGCAGGCTGGAAGCACCACTCGAGCGGCACCTCGTGGATCGCGATCGCGGGCTTCTTGTCGCCCAGCGCCTTGTCCATCGTCGAATGGAAGTGATAGGGCGCATCGAGGTGCGTGCCGTTATGGGTCGACAGCTGCACCAGCTCGACGGCCCAGCCCTCGCCGTCGGGCAGGTCCTCGCGCTGAAGGCCCGGGAAGAAGGGTTCGATCTGCTCGTAGGTCTGCGCGTGCGTGAAGTACTGGATCTTCGGCGCGAAAGCCGGCGGGTCGGACATCACGTCGTTTTCGAGAAAGATGGACAGGTCGACGAACTTGCGGGTCATGGTGGGGCTCCTTTTAGTCAGTTGGGGACAGAGCAAAAACTGCTGCGCAGTTTCTTGGTCTGTCCCGCAAGGTTTCAATCAGTTGAGGACAGAGCAAAAATGGCTGCGCCATTTCTTGGTCTGTCCCGCAAGGTCTCACGGGTGCTGCCAGCGCAACAATTTCTTTTCCGCGAATGCCAGCAGCGCGTTGCTGGCAAAGCCGATCAGGCCCAGCAGCGCGATGCCGGCGAACAGGTCGCTGGCGCGGAAGGCGCGCGCCGCGAGCAGGATGGCCTGGCCGAGACCGCTCTGCGAGGCGATCATTTCGCCGACCACGGCGACGATCAGCGAGATCGTCATCGACAGGCGCATGCCGGCCAGGATGTCGGGCAGCGCATTCGGCAAACCGATCTTCCAGACGAAGGCGGCGCGCGGCAGCTGCAGGCAGCGCGCCACCTCGGCCAGCCGCGGCTCGACGGCCGCGAAGCCGTGCACGGTCGCCAGCAGCACCGGCCACATGGCGCCGAAGGCGACCACGAACAGCACCATGCCGGGGTTCAGGCCGAAGATCGAGATCGCCAGCGGCAGCAGCGCCGAGGCCGGCAGCGGACGGATGAATTCGAGCGTCGGCTGCACCCATGCGCGCACCGCCGGCGAGACGCCGATGGCGGCACCGAGCACGACGCCGAAGACCGACGCCAGCAGCCAGCCTTCGAGCATCCGGCGCACGGTCGCCAGCGTGTAGCCGAGCAGGTCGCCGCGCAGGCCTTCGGCCAGGCCCGCGAGCGTGGCTTCGGGGGTCGGCAGGAACACGCGGCTGACCCAGCCGGCATGGCTCGCGGCCCACCACAGCGCGACCAGCGCCGCGAGCACGCCAGCCGAGCCGAGCCAGCTTCCCAGACGGGCGTTCATCACGTTGCAGCTCCCATGCGCCGCGCCACGCGCTGCTGCAGCCGCTGCATCGCGGCGTTGATCGCATAGCCGACGATGCCGATCCAGCCCAGCCAGGCCAGCATCAGCGCCGGGTCGAAGCTCTGCTGCGCGATCATCATCGCGTAGCCCATGCCGTTGGGATTGGCCGCGATCTCGACCGTCACCGCCACCACCAGCGCCACCGCCACGCCCAGGCGCAGCGCCACGAACAGGCGCGGCATGATCGCCGGCAGCACGATCTTGAAGGCCCGGTCGCGGCGCGACAGGCCCAGCACCCGGCTGACTTCGAGCAGCCGAGGGTCGACCTGCCGCACCGCCGCCTGCACCAGGATCAGGATCGGCCAGAAGGTGGCGAAGGCGACGATTGCGAGCTCCATGCGCACGCCGAAGCCGAACATCAGCATCGCCAGCGGAATCAGCGCCACCGACGGCACCGGGCGCAGCACCTCGATCGACAGCAGGCCCAGATCGGCGGCGCGGCGCGAGAGCCCGAGCACGATGCCGCCGCCGATGCCGAGCACGGCGCCGAGCAGCAAGCCGAGCGCCGCGGTGCCGAGCGTGAAGGCGGTGGCCTGCCACAGCGAGCCGTCGACGGCTGCAGCCGCGAAGGCCCGTGCCGCGGCGCTCGGCGGCGCCAGCGCATCGCTGCCCAAGGCGGCGGCGCGGCGCGCATACCACTCGAAGGCGCTGAGCAGCAGGGCCGGCAGCACCCAGGGCCGCAGCAGGGCGCCGAGGCTGCGGCGTTCAGGCCGGCGCCGGGCCGCCCCATGCCGACCTGCGCCCCCTCGGGGGGCAGCGCGTACACGCAGTGACGAGCGTGGGGGCCTCTCAGTCATGGCTCTGCGCGATGAAGGCGAACAGCTCGCGGCGCAGCCGCAGGAACTCGGGGTGTTCCTTGGTCGTGAGTTGGTCGCGCGGGCGCGGGATGTCGACCTCGATCATCCGCGCCAAGCTGGGCCGTCCCGGTCCGGGGTCGGCCTGCAGCGCGATCACGCGGTCGCCGAGATAGATCGCTTCTTCGAGATCGTGGGTGACGAAGAGCACAGTGAGGCCGTCCTCTCGCACCAGCCGGGCCAGCTCGTCCTGCAGGCCCTGGCGCGTCAGCGCGTCCAGCGCGCCGAAGGGCTCGTCCATCATCATCAGCTCGGGCTTCTGCGCCAGGCAGCGCGCGATCTGGGCCCGCTGCTGCATGCCGCCCGACAGCTGCGTCGGGAACTTGGCTGCATGGCGCGCGAGGCCGACCTTGGCCAGCGCCTCGGCGATGCGCGGCGGCCGCAGGCCCGCGGGTACGCCGGCGGCTTCCAGTGCCAGGCTGACGTTGCCCTCCACCGTGCGCCAGGGCAGCAGGGCGCGGCCGTAGTCCTGGAACACGAAGGCGACTTCGCGCGACGGGCCGGTCATCGGCAGGCCGTGGCGCCGCACCTCGCCGGCGCTGGCCGCGACCAGCCCGCTGGCGGCGCGCAGCAGGGTGGTCTTGCCGCAGCCGCTGGGGCCGACGATGCACACGAACTCGCCGCGCGCCACCGCGAAGGAGGTCGGCGACAGCACCTCGCGGCCGTCGTAGCGGATGGCGACGCGGTCGACGCAGAGGACGTCCGCGGGCTGGATGTCGCGGGCGTTCACTTCACGACCAGCTTCGCGACGTCGATCGGGGTTTTCAGCATCTCCTGGTCCTTCATGAGCCCGACCCAGTAGGCGAGCTGCTTTTCGCTCACCAGGGCGCCGGGCGGAGAGATCTGCACCTTGGCCAGCACCTCCGGCGGCAGCTTGATGTACTTGCCGATGCTGGCGCGGACCCGGGCATCGTTCTTCGGCTGCTGCATGAAGGCCGCGCCCTCCTGCACCGCCTCGCGGAAGCCGCGTGCGGCGGCGGCGTTCTGCTGTACCCACTCGCGCTTGGCGGCGTGGACGATGGTCTGGTTGCCTTCGGGCAGGAAGGTCGAGTAGTACGAGGCCACGTAGCCGGCGCCGCTGTCGGTGATGCGGCTCATGAACGGATCGGCCGACACCACCGCGTCGACCGAGCCGCCGCGCAGCAGATCGCCGTGCTGCGGAAAGGCGGCCTCGACGAAGTTCACCTTGCGGTAGTCGACGCCGTTGTCCTTCAGGTAGGCGCGGAAGGTCACGTGCAGGAAGGCGCCGAGGCCGGGCACGCCGATCTTCTTGCCCACGCAGTCCTGCGCGGTCTTGATGCCCGAGCCCGCCCGCGCCACCAGTCCGAAGCCGGTGATGGTCTTGGAGGTCAGGCCGCCGCCGGACACGACCACCAGGTCGAGCCCGCCATCGACCGCCTGCAGGAACACCGATGGCGTCGGCCCGCCGATCTGCAGCGAGTCCGACTGCAGGGCGGCCGGAATGGTCGAGTTCAGCGGAATGAACTTGAGCTCGACGTCGAGGTTGCGCTTCTTGAAGCAGCCCTCTTCGGCGGCCACGAAGACCGAGGCGAAGTCGGTCACGGCGGTGTAGCCGAACACGATCCGGGTGGCGGCTTGGGCGCGGGCGGGCAGGGCGGCGCCGAGGCCGGCGGCGCCGAGCGCCGACAGCAGGCTGCGTCGTTTCATCATGTCTGTCTCCTGGGGTGGGTTTTCTTCTGCGGGGTCCGGGGTCGCGGCAGCGCGGCGCGCAGGCCGCCGACGATGAAGCTCACGAGCATCGGCGCGGCGGCCGGGTCGGCGCGCCGGTTTTCGCCGTGCGACAGCCGTTCGATGCGGCTGTCGTTGAGGTGGTGCAGCAGAGCGCCCAGCGCGAACTGGTAGCCCCAGGCGACCTGGCCGCGCGTCGCGTGCGGCAGCGCGATGTGCAGGGCGTCGATGTAGGCCTCGGCCAGCGGGTCGAAGTAGCCGCGCAGCACACGGTCGGCTTCCTCGGTCGCGTGGTAAAGCTCGCGCGCCACCAGCAGGGCGTAGTACTCGCCTTCGGCGCTGGCGCGCAGGGCCAGCACCGGGCCCGTGAAGGCCTCGATGATGCGCGGCAGCGTGCGCGGATCGGCCGGGTCGTTGCGCACCGCGCGCAGGCCCTCGAGCCGCTCCTCGATGGTGTGGCTCCAGTGCGCGAAGATCGCGTGGAAGAGTTCGTGCTTGGGCCCGAAGTAGTAGCCCACCAGCGCCAGCGGCACGCCGGCCTCGTCGGCGATCTGGCGGATCGACACCACGTGGTAGCCGTGCTGGGCGAACAGCTTTTCCGCCGCCAGCAGGATCGCCTGCCGACGATCGGGCCGCGCGTCCTCGGCCGCCGCGGCGCTGCGGCGAGGCGATCGGCGAACGGGTGCGGTGCGTTGGACCATGGCGCTATTGAACGAGCGTACAAACTTATTGAACACTCGTACAAACCCTGTGCTAACCCGAATTGATGTCCGGGTACCGGCGGCGTTAGGCTGGAAGGGTGAAACCCACGACACCCGCCCCCTTCGTTCCCCGGATCCGCCTCTACCAGAACTGGTTGCGCGACACGCGCGGCCTGGCCTTCGACAGCTACGATGCGCTGTGGCGCTGGTCGGTCACCGACCTGCCGGCCTTCTGGCAGAGCATCTGGGACTTCTTCGGCATGCAGTCGCCCACGCCGGCGAGCGACGTGATCACCGACCGGCACATGCCCGGCACGCGCTGGTTCCCCGGCGCCCAGGTGAACTATGCGCGCGAAGTGTTCCGGCATGTCGATGCCGCGCACGCGGCCGGCATGCCGGCGGTGATCAGCGAGAACGAGCTCGGCGACGTGCGCGAGATGTCGTGGCCCGAATTGCGCCGGCAGGTCGCCGCCTTCGCGCTGGCGCTGCGCGAACTGGGCGTCGAGCGCGGCGATCGCGTGGCGGCGTACCTGCCCAACGTGCCGGAGGCGCTGATCGCCTTTCTCGCCTGCTCGAGCATCGGCGCCGTGTGGAGCGTGTGCGCGCCGGACATGGGAACGGTCGCGGTGGTCGATCGCTTCCGGCAGATCGAGCCGAAGGTGCTGGTCGCGATCGACGGCATCCACTACGGCGGCAAGCCGCTGGACCGCAGCGCCGTGGTGCAGGAATTGCGCGCCGCGCTGCCGAGCGTGCGCAGGCTCGTGCTGGTGCGCACCCCCTTCGCGGCGACGCAGATCCCGGCCGACGCCGAATGGAGGAAGGCGGTGGCCCGCGACGATGCCGCGACCGCCGCCTTCGAGCCCGAGTGGCTGCCGTTCGAGCATCCGATCTGGATCGTCTATTCGAGCGGCACCACCGGCCTGCCCAAGCCCATCGTGCATGGCCAGGGCGGCATCATCGTCAACCTGTATGCCTGCGGCCTGCACCACGACCTGGGGCCGAGCTACAGCGCCAACAACCACGGCGAGCGCTATCACTGGTACAGCTCGACCGGCTGGGTCATGTGGAACTCGCAGCTCTCGGGCCTGGCTTTCGGCTCGACCCTCTGCATCTACGACGGCCATCCGGCCGGCAGCAAGGAGCAGCCCGACTGGGGCGTGCTGTGGCGCTTCGTCGCCCGGCACGAGGTGACTTTCTTCGGCGCCGGCGCGGCCTATTTCACCCACTGCATGAAGTCGGGGCTGGACGCGAAGGCGTGCGGCGACCTGTCGCGGGTCAGGGCGCTCGGGAGCACCGGCTCGCCGCTGCCCGAAGAGGTGCAACGCTGGGGCACGGCGCAGGTGCTCGCTGCGGGTTCGCCGGCGGTGTGGTGGTACAACATCTCGGGCGGCACGGACTTCTGCGGCGCCTTCGTCGGCGGCAACCGCGAGCTGCCCGAAGTCCCGGGCCAGATGCAGTGCCGCTTCCTGGGCGCCGCGGTCGAAGCCTGGAACGAAGCCGGCCAGCCCGTGATCGGCGAAGTGGGCGAGCTGGTCTGCGTCCAGCCCATTCCCTCGATGCCGTTGTACTTCTGGGGCGACGCGGGCAACGCGCGCTATCTATCGAGCTACTTCGACACCTACCCGGGCGTCTGGCGCCACGGCGACTGGATCAAGATCGGCGAGGACGGCGGCTGCATCATCTACGGCCGCAGCGACGCCACCATCAATCGCCAGGGGCTGCGCATGGGCACCAGCGAGATCTACACCGCGGTCGAGGGCCTGCCCGAGGTGCTCGACTCGATGGTGGTCGATCTCGAATACCTCGGCCGCGAGAGCTACATGCCGCTGTTCGTGGTGCTGCGCGAAGGCGTTGCGCTCGACGACGCGATGCGCGCGAAGATCAACCAGGCGATCAAGACCTCGCTGTCGCCGCGCTTCGTGCCCAACGACATCTTCCAGGTGGCGGAGATTCCGCGCACGCTCTCCGGCAAGAAGCAGGAGCTGCCGATCAAGAAGCTGCTGCTCGGCCAGCCGATCGACAAGGTCGTGAACCGCGAGGCGATGGCCAATCCAGGCAGCCTGGACTGGTTCGTCGCTTTCAAAGGCTCGCCCCCAGGTCGGGCTCACTTCGTGTAGCCCTCCCACCCCCTGCCGGGGGCGCAGTCCGCGGCCCGGCGAAGCCGGTTCCGCGACTGCCCACGAACAGGCGCGCTGCGCGCGGCCGTGGGAGGTCAGAGCCAGTTACCTGTGGACGGCAGCTGGATCGCATCGGGGCCGCTGGTGTCGACCAGCGCGCCGAGGAAGACGCTCAGCAGCGAGATGAAGATGCTCGCAAACATCGCGGTCCAGAAGCCGGACACCTTGAAGCCACGCACCAGCGCCGACACCAGCAGGATCATCAGCGCATTGATCACCAGCAGGAACAGGCCGAAGGTCAGCAGCGTCAGCGGCAGGGTCAGGATGATCAGCAGCGGCTTGACCACCGCGTTGGCGAAACCCAGCAGCAGCGCGGAGATCACCAGCGAGCCGGTGCTCTCGAACTTGAGCCCGCGGAAGATGTAGCTCGCGACCCAGAGCGAGAGGGCGGTGATGGCCCAGTGCAGCAGGAAGGGCGCCAGGGAATTCAGCATGTCGAGGCTCGCGGTTCGGATTGGAGCGGCCGATCATATCGACCGCCCGCAGGGTCATGCCGGCAAACGTGAACGTGCACGCGTTTCCGTCAGGCTCGACGGTTCGACAGCTTGGTCAGCAATTCGTCGGCCAGTTCGAAGGCGCGGTGCTCCAGCACGGCCACCGGGTAGCTGCCGATCCGCATGCGGTCGTAGATCACGGTGGCGTAGCTGAACTCGGTGCCGAGTGCGGCGGCCGCGTCCTGCAGGCAGTCGGCCACCGACGGCAGCCCCTCGCGCGCGTAGCGCCGGGTGCCGTCCCCGATCCCGACGTAGGCGTTGAAGTTCCCGTCTCCGCGTTTCGTGATCTCGACCTCAGGTTGCATGTCTGACTCTTCCAGAATTCCAGATGACTTCGTTCGTTGGGTCCGCCGGGGCGGAACCCTCGAAGATACAAAGAGATGCGCGCTTGCGCCATCACGGAAAACGGTGAGCGAGGGGGCAGTCAATTCAGATGCGGGTGGCGTGCCTGTTCGTACAGCGTGCGGGCCAGTTCGCGGTGACGCGCCAGCAGGGGCGCGAGCGCCAGGTCCGCGAAGCGGCCGTCACGGATCCGCACGCGGCCGTTGACCAGGTTCAGCGAGACGGCGCCCGGCTGGCAGAACACCAGTGCGGCCACCGGGTCGTGGCCGGCGCCCGCGTGCCCGACGCCGCGCAGGTCGAAAGCCACAATGTCGGCCGACATGCCCGGGGCCAGCGCGCCGATGTCGTCGCGCCCGAGCACGCGGGCGCCGCCCA
The DNA here is from genome assembly GCF_056402355.1 of Variovorax sp. P4_B11. Lineage (NCBI taxonomy): Bacteria > Pseudomonadati > Pseudomonadota > Betaproteobacteria > Burkholderiales > Comamonadaceae > Variovorax > Variovorax sp. P4_B11. The sequence goes on along the minus strand of NZ_JBFUHO010000002.1, from coordinate 75,238 downwards.
GGGTGGCAATCTCGAGCGCCTCCCGGGCGGTCATCGCGGCCGGGCCGAAGCCCACGCGCTGCAGCAGCATCGCCTGGCGCGCTTCGCCGAGCATATGGGCGCCGTCGTTCGAGGCGCTGCCGTCGACCCCGAGGCCCACCGGCACGCCGGCCCGGCGCATGGCGCCGATCGGCGCGATGCCCGAGGCCAGCCGCATGTTCGAACAGGGGCAGTGCGCCACGCCGGTGCCGGTGCGGCCGAACAGCGCGATGCCGGCCGCGTCGAGCTTGACGCAGTGCGCATGCCAGACGTCGCGGCCGACCCAGCCCAGGTCCTCGGCGTACTCGGCCGGCGTCATGCCAAATTTCTCGCGCGAGTAGGCGATGTCGTTGTCGTTCTCGGCCAGGTGGGTGTGCAGCGAGACGCCGCGCTCGCGCGCCAGTTCGGCCGACAGCCGCATCAGGTCGCGCGAGACCGAGAACGGCGAGCAGGGGGCCAGCACGATGCGGCGCATGGCGTGGCGCGAGGGATCGTGCCAGCGGCCGATCAGGCGCTCGCTGTCGCGCAGGATCGCCTCTTCGCTTTCGACCACCTCGTCGGGCGGCAGGCCGCCGAGGCTCTTGCCCACGCTCATGCTGCCGCGGGCGGCATGGAAGCGCATGCCCATCGCGTCGGCGGCCTCGATCGAGTCGTCGAGCCGGGAGCCGTTCGGGAACAGGTACAGGTGGTCGCTGGTGGTGGTGCAGCCCGACAGCATCAGCTCGGCCATCGCCGTCTGGGTCGAGACCCGGATCATCTCGGGCGTGATGCGGGCCCACAGCAAATACAGGCTCGTGAGCCAGCCGAACAGCTCGGCGTCCTGCGCCTCCGGTACGGCGCGCGTCAGGCTCTGGTACATGTGGTGATGGGTGTTGACCAGGCCGGGCATCACCACGTGGCCGCGCATGTCGATCGCCTCGGCCCGGCCGCGCGCCAGCGCCTCGGCGTAGACCGCCGGCAGCTCGGCCGTGGCGCCGACCCAGGCGACCGCGGGGCCTTCGGTCACCACGGCGCCGTCGGGGATCTCGCGCCGGGCGGTGTCCATGGTGACCAGCACGTCGGCGTGCCGGAGGATCAGCGGGCGGGGGGGCGTCGCGGGGGCGTTCATGGAGGGGTTCCGTGTGAGGGGCCGGGGCACAGTGTGCCCCAGCGGGCCCGACTTTTTTTCCATCTTCCCCTGTTCCCGCGCGCCATCGCTGCCGATAGATTGGGGTGGACACGCGGACGATTCTTCCCACCGGCGAGCCGGGCTATCGCATCCTGATGCGCGAAGGGTGCCGGGTGGTCTATGGGCACATGCCGCTGCCCGAGTTCCTGGCCCTGGTGAAGCAGGCCCACGACACCGAATTGCTGCACGCCGGCCTGGCGCGCATGCTGGACGCGAACGCGGTGATCGGCACCCCCGCGGCGCTGGCGCGGCTGCGGCTGCGCGAGACGCCCGCCGCGATCGAGCGCATGCGCGCCCAACTGGGGCGTGCCGCGCTGCGGCTGGATCCGCAATCGCTGCGCTGGCTGGCGGCCGGCGAGCAGGGGCCGGCGAGCCTGTCGCTGTTCGTGCTGCTGACCGGCGTGCGGCCGCGCCACCATCGCCACCCGGGCCCGCAACTGCCGCGTGATGCCGGTGCGTTCCGGCGCTGCCGGCTGCTGATCGAGCAGGTGCCGGCGCTGCAACATGCGCTGCCCTTGCTGGCGCAGCGCGTCGCCGAACCCGGCGTGGCCGAATGGGCGGCGCTCGCGCAGGCCTGGGACGACCTTTGCGCCCAGATGGACCACGAAGCGCCGGACTGGCGGCAAGGGCCGGTCGAGGCGCCGGGCCTGACCGCGATGCTGGCTTGCTTCAGGGAGCTCGAAACGGTCTGAAATGAAACACCCCCCGAAGCGCCTGCGGCGCCTCCCCCCTCCAGGGGGGCGATACCGGCGGCCCGGCAAAGCCGGTTCCGCGGTATCCCTGGCATTTGGCTGCGCCGGTTTCATGCGTCGCGGGTCACGCGATCACGTGGTGGAGCACTGAGGTGAAACCGATCGATCGGACAGGGCCGCGTTGTCGCGTCAGTTTGCGGTCGCACCTGTGCGGTGCGCCGGCCGGCTCGGGCCCGGACGGCCGAAGATCAGCCGAGGTCGAAGGCTTGCCGGAAGGCTGCGCAGAACGCCGCTGTTCCGCTGATCGACAGACTGACCGTGTGCCGGGCCGCGCCGGGCGGTCCGGCCTGCACCCGAAGCCGCCCCGAGCCCGGGTCGAATTCGATCGTCTCGGACAGGCTGATCTCCTGCGTCCCCTGCAGGTCGTAGTCCCAGTCGCCGCCATCGTCGACCGGCGCCCCGGGTTCGCCGAAGCCGGTATGCGCCCAGGCCAGCACCTGCACGATCTCGGCGTGCACCGCCGCGACCTGCTGCGCGCCGGTGCTCGCCATCGCGTCGAAGACGCCGACCCCTTCGGTGTCCTCGCTGTAGTCGAAATCCAGATAGTCCAATGTCATGCGCGCCCCGCGGGATTCAGGCGGCCATCATCGACGATCCGGCAGGCGCTGAAGTAGACTGGCGCCTGCGAATCCGAATTTAAATTCAAACTCAGGCCGCCTCGGCCATCCCTCCAGAGCATGCCTGCGCCCGCCCCGAAGAAGTCCTCCGCGCCTGCCTCGCGTTCGCCGCGTCCCGACGGCGACGCCACGCGCGCGCTGTTGCTCGAGACCGCCGGGCAGGTGTTCGCCGAGCGCGGCTTCGCCGACGGCACCAGCAAGGAGATCTGCGAGCGCGCCGGCACCCCGATGGCCTCGGTCAACTACCACTTCGGCAGCCGCGACGCGTTGTACGAGGCCGTGCTGATCGAGGCCCATCGCCAGATCATGGCGCTGGACGATCTGCTGGCCCTGACCCACGGGCTGGACGACCCGAGGAAGAAGCTGCGCGCGGTGCTGGCGCACCTGATCGGCCTGGCCGCGCGCGGCGCGGCGCCCTGGGGCTTCCGGGTCATGCTGCGCGAGGTGATGACGCCCTCGGATGCGGTGCCGGCGCTGATCGAGCAGGCGATCCGGCCCAAGTCCAGGGTGCTGCTGGGGCTGGTGGGCGAGGTCCTGGGCCTGCCGCCGGAGCATCCGGCGACGCAGCGCGGCCTGATGTTCGCGGTGCTGCCCTGCCTGGTGATGCTGGTGGCGCCCAAGGAGGTTCCGGCCCGGCTGCTGCCGGCGCTGGCCCAGGGCGAGGGCCTGGCCGACGAATTCATCCGCTACGCGCTGGCGGGGCTCGACGCGATGGCGAAGGCGCATCGTGCGGAGGAGCCGCCGGGCCCGACGCCTGTGCGAGCAGCCAGTCGCGAAAGAACCTGAGCGCCGGCCGTTCGTCCTGCGCCGCCGGGGCCACCAGGAAGTAGCTTCGCTCGCCGCGCAGCGGCCGGTCGCAGGCCACCACCAGTTCGCCCCGCGCCAGTTCGGCCTCGATCAGCATGCGCGGCATCAGCGCCACCCCCAGCCCGTGCGCGGCGGCGGTGGCGAGCATCGAGAACAGCTCGTAGCGCGGTCCGCTGTGGGCGCGCGGCGCGTCGACCTGCTGGGCATCGAACCACTGGCGCCAGCCCTCGGGGCGGGTGCTCTGCTGCAGCAGCGGCAGGCGCGCCACCGCGGCCGGCGAGACTTGCCCGCGCGGCGCGATCAGGGCCGGGCTGCAGACCGGCAGCACGTCCTCGTTGAACAGCGCGGTCGACTGGGTGCCGGCCCAGTTGGCCGTCTGCGCCGGCGTGCCCGCATAGAGCGCGGCATCGAAGGGCGTGTCGGTGAACAGGAAGGGGCGGGTACGGGTCTCGATGTGCACCGTGATGTCGGGATGCCGGGCCGCGAAGTCGGGCAGCCGCGGTATCAGCCATCGGGTCGCGAAGGTCGGCACCGCCGCCAGCTGCAGCGAGCCGCCCAGGCCCTGCCGGGCCATGGCGTCGAGCGTGTCGCGCTCCATGGTGTCGAGTTGGCGCGCGATCTGGCGGGCATAGTCGGCGCCGGCCGGTGTCAGCGCCACGCCGTGCCGCGTGCGTCGGAACAGCGCCATGCCAAGGAAGCCCTCGAGCGCCGTGATCTGCCGTGACACCGCGCTCTGGGTCAGGGCCAGTTCCTGCGCAGCACGCGTGTAGCTCTCGTGGCGGGCGGCGGCCTCGAAGCAGATCAGGGCCTGGGTGGACGGTATCTTTCGGCGCATGGTATGCGGTGCCTACATAGTTGAAGTGCGGCGCGTGCCAGTGGAAGGCTGTAGGGTGATTGTGCCTAGAAGTGCGCCGAACGCATAACTGGGTGTGGAATCGTCGTTTGCGCTCCCTCTCCCCGGCGCTTACGATCGGGGCCGACCTCAGCATCCATCCACGGAGACCTCACATGGCCAAGCACGCCGCATTTCAATGGGACGACCCCCTTCTGCTCGACCAGCAACTCACCGACGACGAGCGCATGGTGCGCGATGCCGCCAACGCCTACTGCCAGGAGCGCCTCGCCCCGCGCGTCATCGAAGGCTTTCGCAGCGGCGAGACCGATCCGGCGATCTTTCGCGAGATGGGCGCCCTGGGCCTGCTGGGCCCGACGATCCCCGAGCAGTACGGTGGTCCCGGCCTCAACTACGTCTGCTATGGCCTGATCGCCCGTGAAGTCGAGCGCGTCGACTCCGGCTACCGTTCGATGGCCAGCGTGCAGAGCTCGCTGGTGATGGTGCCGATCAACGAATTCGGCACCGAGGCGCAGAAGCAGAAGTACCTGCCCAAGCTTGCCACCGGTGAATGGATCGGCTGCTTCGGCCTGACCGAGCCCGACCACGGCTCCGACCCCGGCAGCATGGTCACGCGCGCCAAGAAGGTGCCCGGCGGCTATTCGCTCAGCGGCGCCAAGATGTGGATCAGCAACAGCCCGATCGCCGACGTCTTCGTCGTCTGGGCCAAGGAAGTCAGCGAGAGCGGCACGGTCGGCCCGATCCGCGGCTTCGTGCTCGAGAAGGGCGCGAAAGGCCTGAGCGCCCCGGCGATCCACGGCAAGGTCGGCCTGCGTGCCTCGATCACCGGCGAGATCGTGATGGACAACGTGTTCTGCCCCGAAGAGAACGCCTTCCCCGAAGTGCAGGGCCTGAAGGGCCCGTTCACTTGCCTCAACAGCGCCCGCTACGGCATCTCGTGGGGCGCGCTCGGCGCCGCCGAAGACTGCTGGCACCGCGCCCGCCAGTACACGCTCGATCGCAAGCAGTTCGGCCGCCCGCTCGCGGCCAACCAGCTGATCCAGAAGAAGCTGGCCGACATGCAGACCGAGATCACGCTGGGCCTGCAAGGCTGCCTGCGCCTGGGCCGCATGAAGGACGAGGGCACCGCCTCGGTCGAGGTCACTTCGCTGCTGAAGCGCAACTCCTGCGGCAAGGCGCTCGACATCGCGCGCCTGGCGCGCGACATGATGGGCGGCAACGGCATCAGCGACGAGTTCGGCGTGGCACGGCATCTGGTCAATCTCGAAGTCGTGAACACCTACGAAGGCACGCACGACATCCATGCGCTGATCCTGGGTCGCGCACAGACCGGCATCGCCGCCTTCGCCAACTGATGACAGCCGCCGCCGCCACGCAGGGGGCCCTCGCGGGCCTCAAGGTACTCGACCTCTCGCGCGTGCTCGCGGGCCCGTGGTGCACCCAGATCCTCGCGGACCTGGGGGCCGACGTGGTCAAGATCGAGCGGCCCGGCGTCGGCGACGACACCCGCAGCTGGGGCCCGCCCTTCCTCAAGGACGCCGACGGCCACGACACCAACCAGGCGACCTACTTCACGGCCTGCAACCGCAACAAGCGCTCGGTCACGATCGACATGGCCACGCCCGACGGCCAGGCGCTGCTGAAGCGCATGGCGGCCGAGAGCGACGTGCTGGTCGAGAACTTCAAGACCGGCGGGCTCAAGCAGTACGGCCTCGACCCCGAGAGCCTGCGCGCGGCCAATCCGCGCCTCATCTACTGCAGCGTGACCGGCTTCGGCCACGACGGCCCGCATGCCATGCGCGCCGGCTACGACCTGATGATCCAGGCCACCACCGGCATGATGAGCATCACCGGCCGTCCCGACGACGTGCCCGGCGGCGGCCCGCTGCGGGTCGGCGTGGCGCTGACCGATCTCTTCACCGGCGTCTATGCCAGCACCGCCATCCTGGCTGCGCTCGAAGTGCGCCATCGCACGGGCGAGGGCCAGCACATCGACATGGCGCTGCTCGACGTCGGCATGGCGATCCTCGCCAACCAGGCCAGCGCCTTCCTCAACACCGGCGTGGCGCCGCAGCGCCAGGGCAACAGCCATCCGAGCCTGGCGCCCTACCAGGACTTCCGCACCGCCGACGGCGCGATGCTGCTGGCGATCGGCAACAACGGCCAGTTCACGCGCTTCTGCGAAGCCGCCGGCCATCCGGAGTGGGCCACCGACCCGCGCTTCGCCACCAACACGCTGCGCGTCAAGCACCGCGAGGTCCTGATCCCGCAGATGGAGATCGTGACGCGCACGCGCAGCACGGCGCAATGGATCGCGCTGCTCGAAGACAAGGCCGTGCCCTGCGGCCCGATCAACGACATCGCCCAGGCCTTCGACGACGACCAGGTCAAGGCGCGGGGCCTGGCCGTGACCCTGCCGCGCGATGCCGGCGACGGCATCGACAAGATCGTCGGCGTGGCCAGCCCGCTGCGGCTTTCTTCCACGCCGCCGGTCCTGCGCCATGCGCCGCCGGCCCTGGGCCAGCACACCGACGAGGTGCTGGCCGAATTCGGTGTCGACGCCGCCCAGCGCGCGGCACTGCGAGAGGCAGGCGTGCTTTGACCGCGCCGGGCGCTTCCACCGCGAAGCGCTCGACGCGCGCGGCGGCCGCGCCTGCGCCCGACTCGCTGACGCCGGCGGACCGCTACCAGGAGCTGTTCATCGCGGTCCAGTCGGGCCGCGTCTTCGCCGACAGCAAGACCTTCGTCGACAGCGCGCCGCGCGGCGACCCGGACGCCATCCTGGCGGCCTACCGGGTGCAGCGCGGCCGGCCGGACTTCGATCTCGCGGCCTTCGTGCGGGCGAACTTCGAACTGTCCGAGCCCGCGCCCAGCGACTACGTTTCGGTGCCCGGACAGCCGATCGCGACCCACATCGGCGACCTGTGGCCGGTGCTGACGCGGCATCCCCGATCGCATCCGCCGCGCTGCTCGCTGCTGCAGTTGCCCCATCCCTACCTGGTGCCGGGCGGACGCTTTCGCGAGCTCTACTATTGGGACTCCTACTTCACGCTGCTGGGCCTGGGCGCCGAGGGCCACCGGCCGCTGGTGCGCGGCATGGTGGAGAACTTCGCCTACCTGATCGACACCTACGGCCATGTGCCGAACGGCACGCGCAGCTACTACCTGGGCCGCTCGCAGCCGCCGGTGTTCGCGCTGATGGTCGGGCTCGCGCAGCAGTTCGGCGCGGTTGACGCCATCGACTTCCTGCCGCAGCTGCGGCGCGAGCATGCCTGGTGGATGGCGGGCAGCGAGGGCCTGGCGCCGGGCGAGGCGAACCGGCGCGTGGTGAGGCTGCCCGGCGGTGCGCTTCTCAATCGCTACTGGGACGCGCGCGATACGCCGCGCGAGGAGTCATGGATCGAGGACGTGGCCACGGCGCAGGCCTGCGAGCGCGATTCGAACGAGATCTACCGCGAGATCCGCGCGGCCTGCGAGTCGGGCTGGGACTTCAGCACCCGCTGGATGCGCGAGCCACCGCCGCCGCCCGAATCTCCGCGCTGCGCCCATGTGCGCGCCGCCACCGCCCCATCGCTCGCGACGCTCTGCACCACCGACATCCTGCCTGTGGACCTCAATGCCTTCCTGCACAAGCTCGAATGCATGCTCGCCGTGCTGAGCGGGGAGGCCGGCGACGCCGCCGCCGCGCAGCACTACGCGCAGCGGGCCGAGGCGCGCCAAGCCGCGATCGGCGCGCTTTTCTGGGATCCGCAGCAGGGCGCCTTCTTCGATCACGACTGGCGTCTCGGCGCGCGCCGCAGCTGCCTGACCGCAGCCAGCGTCGTGCCGTTGTTCGTCGGCGTCGCGACACCTGCCCAGGCGCAGGCACTGGCCCAGACCCTGTCGCAGCGCATGCTGGCGCACGGGGGCCTGGCGACCACCGAATGCGGCAGCGACCAGCAATGGGACCGGCCCAACGGCTGGGCGGCGCTGCAATGGATGGCGGTGCGCGGGCTGGCCGACTACGGCCACGAGGCGCTGTCGCGGACCATCGCCAGGCGCTGGCTGGCCACCGTCGCCGCGCTCTACGAGCGCGAGGGCAAGCTGGTCGAGAAGTATGCGCTGCGGCGGGTCGAGCAGGACGAAACCGAAGGCGGCGCCGGCGGCGAGTACCCGCTGCAGGACGGCTTCGGCTGGACCAACGGCGTCACGGCCGCCTTGCTGGCCGAGCATCCGCAGCACACGGCGCACGGCTGCGTCGCGCATGCGGTGGTGCCGCAGCATCGCTGAGCAACCAGGGGATCTCGCTGCGGCCCACGCCGAGGTCGCGCAGCTCGAGCTCGCTCATCGAGCGCAGCTGGCGCTGGTCCAGCCAGCAGCGACGCAGCGCACGAACCCCGTCGATCAGGCGGGTGACGAGGGCGGGCTGGGTCGACGGCATGGCGTGGCTCCTTGAATGGAAAGCCATCTTGCAAGCCTGCGTGCTATTGTGGAAGTTGAGAATCCTGTCACTTCCAATCAGCTTTCCTGATGCGGCAACTCAACCTCGACCAACTGCGCACCCTGGTGGCCATCGCCGACCTCGGCAGCTTCTCGGCCGCGGCCCGGGCCCTGCACCTCGCGCAACCCACGGTCAGCCTGCACATCAGCGAACTCGAATCGCGCCTGGGCGCCCGGCTGGTGGTGCGGGGCAGCCGCCGGATCACGCCGACCGCCGCCGGCGCCGTGCTGGTCGAGCGCGCCCGCCAGCTGTTGCGCGATGCCGACGAGGCGGTCGATGCGGTGCGGCGCCAGGCCGAGGGCCGCGTCGGCCGGGTGCGGCTCGGCACCTCGACCGGCGTCGTGGTCGACCTGCTGCCGCAGGTGCTCGAGGCCCTCGAGCAGAGCCATGCCGGCATCGATGTCGAGGTCAGCATCCTGGGCTCGAATGACGCGATGGCGCGGCTCGCAACGGGCACGATCGACATCGGCCTGGTGGCGATGCCGCAGCCGCCGCTGCGCGACCTCGTGGTGACGCGCTGGCGCAACCAGCCGATGATGGCCTTCGTGCCGCGCAAGTGGAAGGCGCCGCAGCGCGCGACCCCGAAATGGCTGGCCCAGCAGCCCTTGATCGCCAACGACAGCAGCACCCACATGTACCGGTTGACGACGCAGTGGTTCGCGGCCGCGGGCGAGGCGCCGCGGCCGCGCATCGAGCTCAACTACGACGCCGCGATGCGCAGCCTGGTGGCCGCGGGCTACGGTGCCGCGGTGCTGCCCGTGCTGCCGGCCAGCGACAACCCGAGCGACGAGCGCATGCGCATGCTGCCGCTGCGGCCGACGCTGGTGCGCCGGCTGGGCATCGCGCATCGGCCGCGCGCGGCGCTGGATGGCGCGACCGAGAGCGTGCTGCGGATCCTGGAGACCTTCAGCCAGCGCTGAGCTGACACGCGGTCACAGCGCGCGGCCGACCACGGCGAACGCGAACACGATCACGCCCAGCACCAGGTTCACGCCGACCAGCTTGCGAATCGTGTTCAGGTTCGCCGCCGCCACCGGCCATTCGCGCGCCGCGACCGCGCGCTTCAGCCGCGGATAGGGCGCGAAGCGCAGGTGAAGGAACAGCGCCATCATCACCAGCCCGAGCGTCAGCATCGCATGCACGCTCCAGTGGACCCGGGCGAAGCCGCCGCGCGTCCAGACCAGCAGCAGGCCGGTCGCCAGCAGCACGCCGATGGCGGCCGAGACGCCGGCGAAGAAGCGCGACAGCGCCGCCGCCATGAAGGGCAGGCGCAGCGGCGGCTCGAGGCAGGCGACCGCGGCAGGACGCACCGCGAAGTGCATCGTCGCCATGCCGCCGACCCAGAAGGCGGCGGCGAGCAGGTGGAGGAACAGCAGGAGGGCGGGAAGAAGAGGCATGACGTAGCGTAGAGCAGAACGCCGATGTCCGCCGTTTCAGCGGGGCTTCTCGAATCCGCTGTCGATCCAGGCCTCGGCGCTGGCGGCGCTGAGCTTGAAGTCCGGCTTCACCCGCAGCTCGGCGAGCTCGCTGCCGGATTCGTCGAGCGCCCTCAGCATCGCGTGCGGGTTGTCCTCGTCGGGCACGATCTGCAGCGAAACGCGGATGCGTTGCGAACCGGCGCCCACGCTGACGCTCTTGTTCAATCGCGCGTGCAGCTGCTGCTCGTGCCGGCGCAGCACCTCGGAGGCGGTCTTCACCAGCGTGTGGAAGGCCGGCGCATCGAGCGGCTTGGGGTTCTTCTTGTCGCGGCCCATGGTCCAGGGGCCGACCAGGGCCGGCTCGGGGTCGCCCTGCCGGGTCATCGCCACGGCCCAGCCGTCGTCGTCTTCGTTCTTGATCACGCGGGCGGTCCAGAGCTCGTCGCTCCAGACCGTGGCTTCCTGGATCGGAGGGGCAGTGTCTGTCATGTGTGTCATTCAAAAAATGGAAAGGCCGGTGCGGGTCGCGAACAGCTCGAGCGCCTTCAGGCCCAGCAGCGAATTGCCGTTGGCGTCGAGCGCCGGCGACCAGACGCACAGTGTCAACTGGTCGGGCACCACGGCGACGATGCCGCCGCCGACGCCGCTCTTGCAGGGCAGGCCGATCGAGAAGGCCACGTCGCCGGCGGCGTCGTAGGTGCCGCAGGTCAGCATCAGCGCATTGATGCGGCGCGCGTGCCGCTCGGTCGTGATCTCGGGCTCGCCGTCGATCGGATGGGCGCCGTCGCGGCACAGGAAACCGGCGGCGCGCGCCAGCTGCCGGCAGCTCATGCGGATCGCGCACTGGTGGAAGTACAGGCTCAGCACTTCGCGCACGTCGTTGTCGATCTTGCCGAAGCTCTTCATGAAGTTGGCCAGCGCGATGTTGCGGAAGCCGGTCACGGCCTCGGAGGCGGCCACTTCCTCGTCGTAGGCGATCGCCTCGCCGCAGAGCTCCGACATCAGCGCCAGCAGGTCGGCCTCGGCGTGGCCCAGGCTCACGAGCCGGTCGGCCACCGCGATCGCACCCGCATTGATGAACGGGTTGCGCGGCTTGCCCTGCTCGTTTTCGAGCTGCACCAGCGAATTGAAGGGATTGCCCGATGGCTCGCGTCCGATGCGCTCCCACAGCGTATCGCCCAGGCGGCGCATCGCCAGCGTCAGCGTGAACAGCTTCGAATTGCTCTGGATCGAGAACGGCGCGTCGGCGTCGCCGGCCGAGGCCTCCTGGCCCTCGCAAGTCCTGAGTGCGATGCCGAACTGCTGCGCCGGCACCCGCGCCAGCGCCGGGATATAGCTGGCCACCTGGCCCTCGGCCCCGAGCAGCGGGCGGAGTTCGGCGTCGATGGCGTCGAGCACGGGCTGGAAGTTCATGGGTTGGCTCCTGGCCGGCGATTCACCAGCACGATGCCGAGCGCCACGCCGGTCAGCGCCAGCACCAGTTGCAGCGTCAACGGCTCCGCCAGCAGCGCCACCCCGAACACCAGCGCGAACAGCGGCGTGAGGAAGGTGAAGGACGAGATGCGGGTGGCCGGGTAATGGCGCAGCAGCCACATCCAGGCGAGGTAGCTCGCGAAGGCGCCGATCGCGGTCTGCAGGCCGATCGAGAACCAGGCATAGCCCGAGTAGGCGAAACCCCAGCGCTCGCCCAGCAGCAGCGACAGCAGCGGCGAGACCGCGGCGGTCACCGCGATTTGATAGAAGAGCGTCTTCTCGGCGCTGGCGACGGCGAGCCGGGTGGTGCGGATGGTCAGTGTGGTCAGCCCCCACAGCACGCCGGCGGCCAGCGCCAGCGCATCGCCGCGCAATTGCCCCGAGGTGCTGTGGCCGAAGCTCTCGCTGAAGGCCAGCACCACGCCCGCGAAGGCGATCGCCAGGCCGATCCATTGCAGGCCGCCCAAGCGCTCGGCCGCCACCCAGCGCGGCAGCAGCAATGCGACCACGAAGGGCGCGGTGTAGAGGAACACCGTGAGCCGCGAGGCCGTCGTCAGCTGGAGTCCGAGGTAGATGCAGGTGAACTCGCCGGCGAACAGCGCGCCGGCGAGCAGGCCGCCCGGCAGCGTGCCGTCGCGCTTGAACAGCGGCACGCCGCGACGCGCGCACCAGGCCCACAACAGCACGACGGCGCCCGCCATGCGGATCGAGGCCTGCCACAGCGGCGGCACCTCGCCGACCGTGGTCTTGATCAGGATCTGCTGCAAGCCCCAGAAGGCACAGCAGGCGAGCAGCAGGGTGGTGGCGCGGGTGTCGAGATGTTCCTTGCGTTCGATCATTCCGGATGTCTCTGTTCTTCTTGTGGTGCGGCCGATGGCCGGCGCAAAGTGTCAGGGGGACACGATTGCATAAGGCGGGCGGCCGCGCGTGCCGACCATCAGTTCGGGCAGCACCACTTCGACGTCGGACACGCCGCGCGCGGCGCGGTCCAGCGCCGCGCCCATGGCGCGCGAGGGCACGCAGCCCTGCAGGTAGACCCAGCGCCGCTGGATGACGACCCAGACGCTGGCGCGCTGCACGCCCGGCACGGCGGCCAATGCGGCGCGCACCTTGGGCGCCAGCGGCTTGTCGTAGCGGTAGGCGTTGCTGTCGGCGCAGCGCCCGGCCAGCCAGCAACTGGTGCCGCGCTCGAGGCGCGAGTGCATCTGCGCACGGCGTTCTTCCGCGGTCAGCAGCGGGCCTTCGGGCACCGGGCAATTGCGCATGCCCGACGCGACCTGGAAGAAGGGGTCGTCGAACCAGTTCTGCTTGTCGGGCTTCGGCGTCTCCTGTGCAGCGGCGGCCTCGACCGCACAGGCCATTGCCAGCAGCACCGCCGGCGCGGCCTTCAAAGCGGATGCTCCGTGTAGAAGCGCCCGCCGTGGAACAGCAGCGGCGAAGCCCCCGCGCTGTGCATGCAGCGCTCGACCTCGCCGACGAAGATCACGTGGTCGCCCTCGTCGTAGCGGCTGCGGTTGAAGCACTCGAAACTGGCCGCGGCACCCACCAGCACCGGCGCGCCGCCGAGGCCCTCGGTGTAGGCGACGTCGCGCCAGCGATCGACATTCTTGGTCGCGAAACGCTCCGCCAGGCTTTTCTGGCTGGCGGCGAGGATGTTGATCGCATAGTGCGAGCCGGTGCGCAGGGCCGCCATCGAGGCCGCGCTGCGCGCCAGGCTCCACAGCACCAGCGGCGGATCGAGCGAGACCGAATTGAAGGAGTTGGCCGTCAGGCCCACCAGCGTGCCGTTCGCGGCCCGCGCGGTGACGATGGTCACGCCGGTCGCGAACATGCCGAGCGATGCGCGGAACTCGTCGATGGAGAAGGAAGGCGGTTGCGCCTGGGCGGGAGCGGTCACGGGGGAGCGGGGCAGTTGGGGGCCCATTTTGGCCGATCGGCCGCGCGGCCGTCTGTCGTCGGCTCGGGTCGTCATCCGAAGAACCAGTAGCCGACGCCGATGGCGGCGACCACGCCCGCCAGTTCAGCGAGCAGCGCGCAGCCCACGGCATGGCGCGCGCGCTGGACTCCGACCGCACCGAAGTACACCGCCAGCACGTAAAAGGTGGTCTCGGTGCTGCCCTGGATGGTGGCCGCGACCCGCGCCGCGAAGCTGTCGACGCCCTGGCTCTGCATGGTCTCGATCAGCATCGCGCGCGCCGCGCTGCCCGAGAAGGGCTTGACCAGCGCGGTCGGCAGGGCATCGACGAAGCGCGTGTCCCAGCCGGTCCGGGCCACTCCCCATCGGATGCCTTCGAGCGCCAGGTCGAGCGCGCCGGAGGCCCGCAGCACACCGACCGCGCACAGCATCGCGACCAGGTAGGGCAGCAGGTTTTTCGCGACATCGAAGCCCTCCTTGGCGCCCTCGATGAAGCACTCGTAGACCTTGACTCCGCGGATCGCGCCGACGCCGAGGAAAGCGATGATCAGCCCGAACAGCGTCAGGTTGCCGAGCAGCGAGGACAGCGTTGCCAGCGCCGCGGCCGAGAGCGTGGCCAGCAGCGCCATGAAGCCGCCCAGCAGCAGCGCGCCGGGCAGCAGGTAGGCCAGCACCACCGGGTCCCAGAGCCGGAGCCGCTGCATGAAGGCCACCGACAGCAGCCCGGCCAGCGTCGAGGCGCTGGTCGCCAGCAGGATCGGCAGGAACACCAGCGTCGGGTCGGCCGCGCCCTGCTGCGCGCGGTACATGAAGATCGTCACCGGCAGCAGGGTCAGCGAGGACGCGTTGAGCACCAGGAACAGGATCTGCGCGTTGCTCGCCGTGTCCTTGCGCGGGTTCAGCGTCTGCAGCTCGCGCATCGCCTTGAGCCCGATCGGCGTCGCCGCGTTGTCCAGCCCCAGCGCGTTGGCGGCGAAGTTGAGCGTGATCAGGCCGAGCGCCGGGTGTCCGGCCGGCACCTCGGGCATCAGCCGGCGGAACAGCGGCCCGAGCATCCGCGCCAGCCGGTCGACGATGCCCGCCGCCTCGGCGATGCGCAGGAAGCCGAGCCACAGCGTGAGCGTGCCGAACAGCAGCACCATCACCTCGACCGAGAGCCTGGCCATCGCGAACAGGCTCTCGACCATGGCGGCGAACACGCCGGCGTCGCCGCCCAGCAGCCAGCGGCCCAGCGCCGCGGCCGCCGCGGTCAGAAAGAAGCCCAGCCACAGTCCGTTGAGCACGCCGATCCCCTGGTTGCGAATGCGCGCCGATCATAGGGGGCGCGACAATGCGCCCATGAGATGGCGTCGCAGGGAGTTGAATCGCGCAGCGTTGTGGCTCGCGCTGGGGGCCTGGGCCGTGCCGCTGCCGGGGCGCGCGCAGGCCGCGCCGCGCTGGCGGGCCAACCCCTTCGCGCTCGGCGTCGCGAGCGGCCAGCCGCGGGCCGATGGCATGGTGCTGTGGACCCGGCTGGCGCCCGAGTCCGATGACCTGGACCCGATCGCCGACGCGGCCTGCGTCGTGCAGTACGAGATCGCAGCCGATGCCGCTCTGAAGCGCGTCGTCGCCCGAGGGGAACGCGCGAC
The DNA here is from genome assembly GCF_056402355.1 of Variovorax sp. P4_B11. Lineage (NCBI taxonomy): Bacteria > Pseudomonadati > Pseudomonadota > Betaproteobacteria > Burkholderiales > Comamonadaceae > Variovorax > Variovorax sp. P4_B11. Next base: position 60,109 of record NZ_JBFUHO010000002.1, on the reverse strand, counting down.
CGATGCATCGCGCGGCTTCAGCGTGCACGTCGTGGCACAGGGCCTGCAGCCCCAGCGCGACTACTGGTACCGCTTCCGCTGCGGCGATGCCGTGAGCCCGGTCGGCCATACGCGCACCGCCCCGGCCCCCGACGCGCAGGTGCGCCGCCTGCGGCTCGCGCTCGCCTCCTGCCAGCACTACGAGCAGGGCTTCTTCGTCTCGCACCGGGACATCGCCGCGCGCGACCTCGACTTCGTGCTCTTCGTCGGCGACTACATCTACGAAGGCAGCAGTCCGGCCTACACGCTGCGCCAGCACGGCACGCCGACGCCGCACACGCTGGCCGGCTACCGCGAGCGGCATGCGCTCTACAAGCGCGACCCCGACCTGCAGGCCGCCCATGCCGCCCATCCCTGGATCCTGACCTGGGACGACCACGAGGTGGTCAACGACTACACCGGCGACCGCGAGCCGGCCCACGACGACGCGGCGCGCTTCCTGCGGCGCCGGGCCGCGGCCTACCAGGCCTACTTCGAGCACATGCCGCTGGCGCTGCCGCCGCAGGGCGCCGAGATGCGTATCCACGACCGCTTCGCCTGGGGCCGGCTGGCCGAGCTGTGGACCCTCGACTGCCGCCAGTACCGCAGCCACCATGCGTGTCCCGACCCGGCGCGCGACGTCGGCCGCAGCGTGACCGCCTGCGCCGAGCTGGCCGATCCCGCGCGGACGATGCTCGGCGACGGGCAGGAGCGCTGGCTGGCGCAGGGGCTGGCCGGTTCGAGCCGCCAATGGAAGCTGCTCGGCCAGTCGACCCAGATGAGCGCCACCGGCATCGACACGCCCGAGGGGCGCCGGACCTGGACCGACGGCTGGGACGGCTACCCCGAGGCGCGGCGCCGCCTGCTGCAGGGCGCGGCCGAGGCCGGCGCGGACAACCTGGTGGTGCTGGGCGGCGACGTCCATCGCCATGTCGCGGCCGACCTGCGGGTGCGGCCCAACGACCCGGGCTCGCCGGTGGTGGCCAGCGAGTTCGTCGGCGGCTCGGTCACTTCGCGCGGCGCCAGCGCGGCTGCCATGGCGCGCCTGCGGCGAGACAACCCCGACGTGGTCCATGCGCGCGGCGACCGACGCGGCCATGCGTTGATCGAAGTCACGCCGACGGCGCTGCGCTGCGACTTCCGCACCACCGCGCACCCGGTGCTGGCCGAAGCGCGCTTCGAGACCGAGCTCAGCTTCGAGGTCGAGGCCGGCCGCGCCGGCGTGCGGCCGGGCGGCTGAACCGGGCGGCTCAGCGCCGTCGGGCAGGCACTTCGATCAGCAGTTCCGGGTCGAAGTCGTCCTGCTCCCCCTTGCCCAGGTAGCCCAGCGGATTCGCGACCACGCGGCAACCGTCCTTCACATAGTCGAACTGGCAGTGCAGGTGGCCGTGCAGCCAGAGCTCGGCCTGCGGCAGCAGATCGTCGAGGTTGTTGCAGAAGCCGGCGGTTCCCGGGCTCAGGCCGTAGCGCGGATCGGCACTCGACAGGCTCGGTGCGAAATGCGTGATTGCCACGGTCGTTCCGTCGAAGGGTTGGGCGAGAGCCTCACGCAGCCATGCTTGGCATATAAGTGAGTGCTCCCTCAGAGAGTCGGCGAGGAAGATCTTTCCGTCCCGCAGGGTGGCCGCCTTCTGCAGGTAGAAGTTGGCGGCTCGCATCGCCTTGCCGCGCTTCGTGAGCGCGTCGGCCAGGCCGTCCGTCGGCTCGACCAGGGCATCGAAGTCGGCCCACAGGGTGGTGCCGACGAAGCGCACGCCGTCGATGACCCGGGTCTCGCGCTCGAGCCAGAGGATGTCCAGCGCCTCGCAGGTTTCGCGCAGCCGCTGGTGCACGACATCGAAATCGGCGTTGTCGTACTCGTGGTTGCCCGGCACGTAGATCACCGGCGTCGGCCAGCCGTGGCGCGGCGAGAAACGGGCGAGGCCGAAATCCGGCTCGATCAGCGACGAGCCCTCCTGGTAGGAGCCGATGTCGCCTGCCAGCACCAGCAGGTCGGCACCGGCAGCGGGCGCGATCTGCAGGTGCGGGTGCACCTCGATGTGAAGGTCCGAGAGCAGTTGAAGCTTCATGGATGCAGTCTAGAAGATAAGGTTATGCGTTTCACGCATGACTTTCGACTTGAAGAATTGGGGAAAACCCTTAATCTTGTCTTATCGTCACTCCGCGCCGCCCGATGGGCAGCGCACCATCATGTTTCAGCTCATTGCCCTCGTGGCCCGATTTCTCCGCCCCGCCGTCCAGGCCGTCGATGCCAGCCCGGCCGCCATCCTGATGCAGAACGCCGACAGCCGCGCCGGCCTCGACGCCCATCACGCGCAGGAACTGCGCGCCGCCGCCAGCGCCTGGTTGTCGGTCGTCCGCTGATTCTCAGTCCGCCGATGCAGGCGGCGAGTTCGCGAAGGCAGCGCCGGCCGAGCGCAGCAGCGCCTGCCGCAGCCACCCGTGCGCATGCGCATGCTGCGCCCGTCGGTGCCACAGCGCGTCGACATGCACCAGCGGCTGGTCGAAGGGAAGCTCGCGCAGCACCAGGTGGTCGTCGATGCCGGTCACCCGCGCGAAATGCCGCGGCATCACGGTCAGCAGATCCGAATTGGCGACCACCCGGCCGGCCGTGAAGAACTGGTTCACCGTGACCACGATGCGCCGCTCGCGCCCCAGCGCACCCAGCGTCTGGTCGATGAAACCGTAGGGCCGGCCCGAGAAGCTCACCAGCAGGTGCCGCGCGGCACAAAAGCTGTCGAGCGTCAGCGGCGCGTCCGCCAGCGGATGGCCCTGGCGCATCACGCACACGTACTGCCCGACATACAGCCGCTGGGTTTCGAAGGGCTCGCCGACGCCGGATTGCCCGCGCGCCGCCAGGCTGGCGATCACGGCGGGAAAGTAGCCGATCGCGACGTCCACCTCCTCCTGCTCCAGCATGCGGCGCGGATCGCGGGTCGTCAGCGGCAGCACCCGCAGCGAAACGGCCCGGGCTTCCTCCTCGACGATCCTGATCAGGCCCGGCATCAGCTCGGCCGCGGTGGCATCGGCCATGGCCAGCAGAAAGCTGGTGTCGGCGATCCCGGCATCGAATTCGCCCGGGGCCAGCGTGTGCTGCAGTTGCCGCAACGCGTCCCGCACGGTGGGCCAGAGCGCCAGCGCCCGCGGTGTCGGCTCCACGCCCGCACCGGCGCGCCGCACCAGTTCGTCGCCCAGCGCTTCGCGCAGCCGCCGCAGCGCATTGCTGACCGCCGGCTGGGTGATCGACAGGTTGCGGGCTGCGCGCGTCAGGTTGCGCTCCGCCATCACCTCGTCGAAGACGCGCAGCAGGTTCAGGTCGAGCGTGCGAAAGTTCACGTCCATAAGTGATGTGAATGATAAATATCAGCAAGATAAAGTGGCAACACACTAGGGTAACCCCTAATATCACCCTATCGGCCTCGGCCACTCGTCCTTCCAGGAGGAACACCATGACCAGTTTCATCCACGTTGAAAAGCCCGCTACGCACCCCGGCATCGTTCGCGCCGAGGCAGCGATCGACCGCGTCCGCGCTGCCCGCCGCGGTTTCGATGGCGCCCGTGGCCTGGCAGCGCTGCTGCTCGCGGCCATTGTGTCGTCGCTGCTGGTCGTCGCCGACAAGCTGGTGTCCACCACCGACGAAGGCGGCCTGCTGCTGGCCTGGGTGGTGCTGTGGGGCGTCGCCTTCGTGAGCCTGGCGCTGTTCGCCGGCACTGCGCGCAAGCTGGCCGTCCGTGCCATTGCCGCTGCCCAAGGTGTCGCCAAGCGCCGCGCTGCCGCCCGCGCCGACGAGAAGTTCCTGGCCTATGCCAAGTTCGACCCGCGCATCATGAACGAAATCAACGTGATCGCCACGCACCAGCAGGCAGCCGAGCTCGAACTGCCGGTCGCCGGCAAGGCGCAGTCGCTGGCGCGGGTCGCCAAGCGCTCGGCCGACGCCCGCATCCCGACGCTCCATGAAGCCATGCGCCGCGTCAACCTCGGCCAATACTATTGATCGATCCGCCGGCCTTCGGGCCGATGCAAAAAAGCCGCCCGAGGGCGGCTTTTTCGTGGGTGGCTGAAATGCTCAATCCGCCGCCGGGCCGCCCCAAGGCGGACAGCGCCCCCTCGGGGGGCAGCGAGTACACGAAGTGACGGAGCGTGGGGGCTCAAGTCCGCCGCCGGGCCGCCCCAAGGCGGACAGCGCCCCCTCGGGGGGCAGCGAGTACACGAAGTGACGGAGCGTGGGGGCTCTGCGCCTTCAGGCCGCCAGACGCTTCTCGATCGCAGCCTTGGTCGCCGGAAGTTCCTTCGGCAGGTGGTGCGACAGCTGCTCGAACAGCTCGGCGTGCAGCTTCAGTTCGGCCTGCCAGGCCGCCTTGTCGATGCTGGTGACGGTGTCGAACTGCTTGGCGCTGAAGTCCAGGCCGGTCCAGTTGAGATCCTCGTAGCGCGGGCTGACGCCGAACACGTGCTCGCTGCCGTCGGCCTTCTGCTCGATGCGGTCGATCATCCACTTGAGCACGCGCATGTTTTCGCCGTAGCCGGGCCAGACGAACTTGCCGTCCTCGCCCTTGCGGAACCAGTTGGTGGTGTAGATCCTCGGCAGCTTGGCGCCCGCGGCCTCGAGCTTCTTGCCGAGGTCCAGCCAGTGCTGGAAGTAGTCGCTCATGTTGTAGCCGGCGAACGGCAGCATCGCGAACGGATCGCGCCGCACCACGCCCTGCTGGCCGGCGGCCGCAGCGGTGGTCTCGGAGCCCATGGTCGCGGCCATGTAGACGCCTTCGACCCAGTTGCGGGCCTCGGTCACCAGCGGCACGGTGGTCGAACGGCGGCCGCCGAAGATGAAGGCGTCGATGGCCACGCCCTTCGGGTCGTCCCAGGCGGGGTCGAGGGCGGGGTTGTTGGTCGCGGCGACCGTGAAGCGGGCGTTGGGGTGCGCCGCCTTGGCACCGGTTTCCTTGGCGATCGCGGGCGTCCAGTCCAAGCCCCGCCAGTCGATGGCGTGGGCCGGGGCTTCGCCCATGCCTTCCCACCAGACGTCGCCGTCGTCGGTCAGCGCGACGTTGGTGAAGATCACGTCGCGGTCGAGGCTGGCCATGCAGTTCGGGTTGGTCTGCGTGTTGGTGCCGGGGGCGACGCCGAAATAGCCCGCCTCGGGGTTGATCGCGTTGAGCTTGCCGTCGGCGCCGGGCTTGATCCAGGCGATGTCGTCGCCGATGGTCGTGACCTTCCAGCCTTGGAAGCCGGCCGGCGGGATCAGCATCGCGAAGTTGGTCTTGCCGCAGGCGCTCGGGAAGGCGGCCGCCACGTGGTACTTCTTGCCGGCCGGGTTGGTCACGCCGAGGATCAGCATGTGCTCGGCCAGCCAGCCTTCGTCGCGGCCCATGTTCGATGCGATGCGCAGCGCGAAGCACTTCTTGCCCAGCAGCGCGTTGCCGCCGTAGCCCGAGCCGTAGCTCCAGATCTCGCGCGACTCCGGGTAGTGGACGATGTACTTGGTCTTGTTGCACGGCCAGGCCGCATCCTTCTGGCCCGCTTCGAGCGGTGCGCCGACCGTGTGGACACAGGGCACGAACTCGCCGTCGTCGCCGAGCACGTCGCACACGGCCTTGCCCATGCGGGTCATGATCTTCATGTTGACGGCCACGTAGGGACTGTCGGACAGCTCGATGCCGATGTGCGCGATCGGCGAGCCCAGCGGGCCCATGCTGAAGGGCACGACGTACATGGTGCGGCCCTTCATGCAGCCGTCGAACAGCGGCTGCAGCGTGGCGCGCATCTCGGCCGGCGCCATCCAGTTGTTGGTCGGGCCGGCGTCTTCCTTCTTCGCGGAGCAGATGAAGGTGCGGTCCTCGACGCGGGCGACGTCGCTCGGGTCGGAGGAGGCGAGGAAGGAGTTGGGGCGCTTGGCCGGGTTGAGCCGCTTCAGGGTGCCGGCTTCGACCATCTGCTGGCAGAGGCGGTCGTACTCTTCCTGGCTGCCGTCGCACCAGTGGATGCGTTCGGGCTTGCACAGCGCGGCCATCTCGGCCACCCACGCGATCAGCTTCGCGTTCTTGACGTAGGAGGGTGCCTGCATGGCAAGACCCTTCAGCGGTGCGTTCATCGTCTATCTCCTAAGTTGTAAACCGTCTTTTCGAACGGGACGCGACGCGCTGGGGCGATCGAAATCCGTTGGAGAAAACGCTTCCGTCGAGGGAGGAGGCTGGATGGAAGCCCGTTTGAACCGGGGAGGGGCGTCGCGGCGACGACCGGTTCGGGGGTGGCAGATCGCGCCCCGCGGGCGGCACGCAGTGCCCCGCGGCGACGCGCCGCGGGCTCAGGCCATGTAGATGGCGATGGAGGCCAGAAGAAGCATGAGCACCCCGCCGACCATCGGCAGCACCAGGGGCATCAGGGGGACGATCGACTCGACCGCGTCTTTTTCGACGGCGGCGGCATGGCCGGGTTCGATGGGGGTGGGGTTGGACATCGGGATTCCTTGGGTTCGCAAGACTGGGGCCATTTTACCGGCTGGTACGCAGTCGGCGATCTAGGGGGTTGCCAGACCCTTTCAAGGCGCCCTCGTCGCCCGAGGGCAATTCTCGCAGCGCATCGATCATGGCGAAGTGCACGTGGACGCGGCTTGCGCTTCGCGACGTCTGAATTTTCTTCGAGAGTATCGGAAATGGCTTCGTGGTTCCGGGGGCGCAGACGGCATACAGAACAGGGGCCACAGCCTAACCTTGCTGCCCATGAGTGACCTAGACAACGACGACGAGCAAGTCCTGGGCGTCGCCGAGTCCGGCAATGACGGCATGGGCGTCCATATGCACCCGCGCAACCCGTCGCTGCGCCTCGGTTCCGTCAAGCGACGCAAGCTCCTGAACTACCCCGGGCCTGGCTTCCTGCACATCACCAAGGAAGAGTGGCGCCGGCTGCCCCGCAACTGCAAGGGGTCATGGCTGGAGGGTATCGATGCGCCGGGCCATGCCGCGCATCGGGTGCGTGTCGCCGTGGTGCACAGCGCATCGCTGTCGCCGGTCTACATCGTCGATGCCTTGCGCATCGATCCGCCCTGGCCCTCCGTGCGAGGGCCTCGCGTTCCGGGCTGTGCCGCCAGCCAAGAAATAAACGCTTGACGCTTCACATCTAGCGCTGCTCCACTGCCTCGAACCCCGCCTCCCTCAGGGCTTCCAGCACCGCCGCGAGATGGTCCCGGCCGCGCGTCTGCAGCACCAGTTCCACGTCCACGTTCTGCGCCGCCAGCATGGTGAAGGCACGCTGGTGGTGCACCTCGTCGATGTTGGCGCCCGCTTGCGCGACAGTGGCCGTGATATGGGCCAGCGAACCCGGTACATCGCGCGCACTGACCCGCACGCGCGCCAGCCGGCCAGCGCGCACCATGCCGCGCTCGATGATGGCCGCCAGCAGCAGCGGATCGATGTTTCCCCCGGACAGCACGAGCCCGACGCGCTGTCCCCTGAACTGTTCGGGGTGCCGGATCAGCGCCGCGAGCCCGGCCGCACCTGCCCCCTCGACCAGCGTCTTCTCGATCTCGAGCAGCATCAGCACCGCCTGCTCGATGTCGCCCTCGTCCACCAGCAGCAGGTCGTCGACTTCGCGGGCGATGATCTCGCGGGTCAGCACGCCCGGCGTGCCCACGGCGATGCCCTCGGCAATCGTGCTCGTGCCCTGGGGATGGTGGGTGCCCCGCACCGCGTTCACCATCGCCGGGAAGCGCGAGGTCTGGACACCCACGACGCGAATGCCCGGCCGGCGCGCCTTGGCGGCCACCGCCATGCCGGCGATCAGCCCGCCGCCGCCGACCGACACCACCAGCACGTCCAGGTCGGGCACCGCATCCAGCATTTCGAGCGCCACCGTGCCCTGGCCGGCGATGATCGCCTCGTCGTCGTAGGGATGGACGAAGGCCAGCCCCTCGCGCTCGGCCAGCGCCAGTGCGTGCGCGCGGGCGGCGTCCAGGGTGTCGCCGTGCAGCACCACTTCGGCACCGAAGCCGCGCGTACGCTCGATCTTCACGCCCGGCGTGAAGCGCGGCATCACGATCAGCGCCCGCAGCCCCAGGCGCTGGGCGTGGTAGGCCACACCCTGGGCATGGTTGCCGGCCGACATGGCGATCACCCCGCGGACGCCGCTTTCCGAAAGATCGACCAACTTGTTACAAGCGCCGCGTTCCTTGAACGAGGCGGTGAACTGCAGGTTCTCGAACTTGAGGAAGACCTGGGCACCGACGATTTCGGACAGGGTGCGCGACTCGACACAGGGCGTGTCCAGCACTTGCCCGTGGAGGCGCCGGGCTGCGCGTTCGATCGCTTCGATTCCAATCATCGGTGGAATTGTGGACGGATTTGCAACAACAAGGTATTTCGTGTCGGCAGGCTTCCCCAAGCCAAAACTCTGCGCTATGGTCGCGTCCAGATTCACCTTCTCCTAGCTGGAGGTTGCCCGATGGTCAAGCGTTCCGGTGTCGATGCAGTGGCTGCGGCTTCCCGCGGCCATGCACTGCCGTCGCCAGGACTCAAGGAAGCGCCGGTGCTCGAACTCATGTGTTCGCACTTCGTGCTCACGCTGGCCGCCAAGCAGGGTCCGCGCTTCAATGTGCGCCGGGACCTCAACGGGCTGCTGTCGCTCACGGGGCGCCACCTGGTCTGGCCGCTGCCGGTGCTGCAGCGCCTGCGCGAGTTCCTCGGCCGGCGTTGCGTGGGCAACGAGGTCTGGAAGGGCGTCGAGGGCTTCGATGGCCGTACGCTGCTCGATCGCCACGGCGTCTGGCGCGGCCCCTACGAGGAAGGCACGCTGTTCTTCTACCTGGACGAATACGCCAAGGACCAGCCGAAGGACCTGCTGTCGGTGCTGTCCGTCACGCGCGACTGGCTCACGCATGCGCTGCGCAAGCAGTCGACCCTGGTCGAGAAGAACATCGATGCGCTGGCCGGTCTGCTGCAGCTCAACAAGGCCGAGCGGGCGCTGCTGCTCTACGGCACGCTGGCGCGCTACCAGCGCGACCTGCGCTCGCTGCTGGTCGAGTTCAAGGTCAACAACGCGCCCGAGGCCTATGCCGCGATCGCCGAGGTGGCCGGCGTCAACGCCAGCGAGGTCGGCGAGGCGCTGCGTGCCGGTTCGAGGCTGGAGCGCATCGGGCTGGTCGAGAACCTGATCTCCGAACACAACATCACCGACCTGGCCGACCTGATGAAGGTCAGCGAGAAGCTGCCGCCGGTGCTGATGCGCGAGTACCGCGACCGCAACGAGCTGATGGCCGTCTTCACGCGGCCTTCCGCCAAGAGCAACCTGTCGGTCCAGGATTTTTCCTTCGTCGAGGACGACGCCCAGATGCTGGTCACGCTGCTGCGCGCGGCGGTGGCGCGCAAGGAGCCCGGCGTCAACGTGCTGCTCTACGGCCCGCCGGGCACCGGCAAGACCGAACTCGCCAAGGTGGTGGCACAGGCCGCGGGGCTGGAGCTGTTCGAGGTCGAATACGCCGACCGCGACGGCAACTCGCTGTCGGGCCGCGACCGTTATCGCTCGCTGCAGATCGCGCAGGTGTTCCTGAAGGGCAGCGAGCAGGCGGCGCTGCTGTTCGACGAGGTCGAGGACGTGTTCCCGCCGATCAGCACCGAGGCCGCGCAACTGATGGCGCGCGCCGAGCAGGGTCCGTCGCCGGCCAGCGGCAGCGTCAGCGGCAAGGCCTGGGTCAACCAGATCCTCGAGTCGAACGCGGTGCCGACGCTGTGGGTCACCAACCGCATCGAGCAGATCGACCCGGCGTTCCGGCGCCGCTTCGCCTACCACCTGGAGCTCAAGTCGCCGCCGCCCGGCGCGCGCGAACAACTGGTGCGCAAGACCCTCGAAGGCGTTTCGGTGTCGGAGGCCTTCACCGCCAAGCTGGCCGGGCGCAAGGGCCTGACGCCGGCGCAGATCCGCACCGCGGTGCGCTTCGCAGAGCTGGCCATGACCGACGGTGGCTCGGTCGAGAACCTGATCGAGCGGCAGCTCAAGAATGCCGATCTCGCGCTCGGCACGCCCGACGCACCGGGCGCGCGCCGCAGCGTCACGACCTACGACCTCGACATGCTCAACGTCGAGACCCGCTTCGAGATCCCGCGCATCGTCCTGGCGCTCAAGGCGCGCGGCCATGGCACCATGTGCTTCTACGGCGCGCCCGGCACCGGCAAGACGGCGCTGGCCGAGCACATCGCCAAGGCCGTCGGCAGGCCGCTGATCGTCAAGCAGGCCAGCGACCTGATGAGCAAGTACGTCGGCGAGACCGAGCAGAACATGGCGGCCATGTTCAAGGAGGCCGAGGCCGAGAAGGCGGTGCTGCTGCTCGACGAGGCCGACAGTTTCCTGCAGGACCGCCGCGGCGCCCAGCGCACCTACGAGGTGACCGAAGTCAACGAGATGCTGCAGGGCATGGAGCGCTTCGACGGCATCTTCGTCTGCACCACCAATCTGCTCGACCGGCTCGACCAGGCGGCGCTGCGCCGCTTCACCTTCAAGATCAAGTTCATGCCGCTGACCGCCGAGCAGCGCGAGCGGATGTTCGTCACCGAGGCGCTGGCCGGAGATGCCAGCTTGCTGACCCCCGAGATCGGGGTGCGGCTGGCCAGGCTGTCGCAGCTGTGCCCGGGAGATTTCGCGGCCGTCAAGCGCCAGACCGATATCCTGGCGGTCGAGTTCTCGGCGACCGAGTTCCTCGACCAGCTCGAAGCAGAGCACCGGATCAAGCCCGAAGTGCGCGAATCGCGCAGCATCGGTTTCGTCCAGTAAAGACCCACGGAAGAAGAGCGCGGATTGCCGCGCGCGAGGGAGAGCGATCGATGAGGTGTGTCCGGAAGATGGGCGCGGCGCGCTGCGCGTCGGCCGTCGTGGCGCTGGCAGCGCTTTGCCTGCTGGCCGCGTGTGGGGGTGGTGGCGGCGGCGGCGGTGTGGCATTGCCGCTGTCCGCGTTGCCGTCGCCGACGCCTGCGGCGTCGGGCGGCGATCCGATCGTCAAGTCTTCCAGCGTGGCCGGCCAATGCGCTTCACCGCGCATCGGTGTCGACCCGGACACCGGCGCCGCCTTCCCCGATGGGATGGGCTCGCTGGCCATCGAGAAAAGCTGGGTCCGCGCCTGGATCGCGGAGACCTACCTCTGGTACGCCGAAGTGCCCAACGACCTCCGGGCCGCCGACTTTGCCACCCCGATCGCGTACTTCGACGTCCTGAAGACGCCGAATCTGACGGCCTCCGGCAAGCGCAAGGACCGCTTTCACTTCGCCGTCGATACGCTCGGCTATCGCGAACAGTCGCAGGCCGGCTCCGAGGTCGGCTACGGCCTCGAACTCGCCTTCCTGAGCGCCGCACCGCCCCGCGATATCCGCGTCGCCTTCACCGAGCCGAGCTCCCCGGCCGCGCAAGCGGCGATCGATCGCGGCCTGAAGCTGGTCGAGATCGACGGGATCGATGTCGTGGCCGGCGCCGATGTGGCCGCCCTGAACGCCGCCCTGGCGCCGGCGAGCATCAACCAGACCCACAGTTTCAAGCTGCAGGCCGGCGACGGCAGCGTACGCAGCGTGAGCCTGACCTCGGCCCGGATTACACGCGCGCCGGTGCAGAACGTGAAGACCATCGACAGCCCGACCGGGCCGGTCGGCTACCTGTTGTTCAACGACCATCTGGCGACCGCGGAAGGGCCATTGATCTGGGCCATGAATATCCTCAAGGCAGCGGCCGTCAGCGACCTCGTGATCGACATGCGCTACAACGGCGGCGGCCTGCTCGACGTGGCGAGCGAACTGGCCTTCATGGTCGCCACGCCCGAGGCCACCTTCGGCAACGTGTTCGAGCAATTGCGGTTCAACGACCAGAATCCGTTTGGCCAGAAAGGGAACCAGGTCAACCTGCCGTTCTACCCGACCTCGCGTGGCTACTCGACGAGCGCCGGCGACCCGCTGCCCCAGCTGGGCTTGTTGCGCGTCACCGTGCTGGTGGGGCCGGACACCTGCTCGGCCAGCGAATCGGTCGTCAACGGCCTGCGCGGCGTCGGCATCACGGTGAATCTCGTCGGTGCCGGCACCTGCGGCAAGCCCTACGGCTTCTTTCCCCAGGACAACTGCGGCACGACCTATTTCGCGATCCAGTTCCAGGGCGTGAACCAGCAGGGCTTCGGCGACTACGGCGACGGTTTCGCGCCGACCTGCGCGGTGGCCGATGACTTCGGCCATGCGCTGGGCGACCCGGCCGAGGCCCGGCTGGCGGCTGCGCTGACGCTGCGCAGCACCGGCGCCTGCCCGGCTGCAACGACCAACAAGGCGGAACTGGCGCTCGGCAAGGCCGAGGCCGCCGGCACGCGCTACCTGGTCCGCCCGCCCCTGCGCGAGAACCGCATCGTTCCCCGTCCTTAGGGCCCGGCCGGCGCGGACTGGCGCGCGCTAGAAGGCCTTGCAGACGCGCAGCACGTCCTCGCCGTAGGCGTCGAGCTTCTTGGTGCCGATGCCGCTGATGCCCTGCAGATCCTCGAGCGTCGCCGGCGCGCGCTCGGCGATCGCGGCCAGCGTGGCGTCGTGGAAGATCACGTAGGCCGGCAGGTTGTGCTCGCGCGCCACCTCGGCGCGCCAGGCCTTGAGTGCGGCGAAGCGGGCCTGGCCGGCGGCGTCGAGCGACGCCGCGGCGGGCGGGGGCGCGGCGCGCGCGGTCTTCTCGCGCCGCGACTTGCGCTCGGCCGGCGACGAGACCGATTCGCGCAGCATCACCTGGATCTCGCCCTTGAGCACGGCGCGCGAGGCGTCGGTGAGCTGCAGCGTGTTGTAGGCCTGGGCATCGACGGCGAGGGCGCCGGTGGCGATCAGCTGGCGCAACACGCCGCGCAGCTGGGCCTCGCTGAAGTCGGCGCCGATGCCGAAGGTGCTGACGCGCTCGTGGCCGAACTGCTTGACCTTCTCGGTCGCCTTGCCGCGCAGGATGTCCATGATGTGGCCGGCGCCGAAGCTGATGCCGCTCTGCTGCTGCACGCGGTAGATGGTGGACAGCAGCTTGCGGGCCGCATCGGTGCCGTCCCACACCTGCGGCGGCGTGATGCAGTTGTCGCAATTCCCGCATGTGGCCCCCACGCTCGGCACTGCGTGTCCTCGCTGCCCCCCGAGGGGGCCGCTGCCGCCTTGGGGCGGCCCGGCGGCGTCAGTGGCCCCCACGCTCGGCACTGCGTGTCCTCGCTGCCCCCCGAGGGGGCCGCTGCCGCCTTGGGGCGGCCCGGCGGCGGCAGTGGCGTGCCCATAGGTCTCGCCGAAGTAGCCGAGCAGCCGCACGCGCCGGCAGTCGCTGGCTTCGGCCAGCGACAGCAGGGCGTCGAGCTTGCCGCGCATCACCTGCTTGAACTCCTCGCCGGCCGGGCTTTCGTCGATCATGCGGCGCTGGTTCACCACGTCCTGCAGGCCGTAGGCCATCCAGGCATCGGCAGCCGCGCCGTCGCGGCCGGCGCGGCCGGTTTCCTGGTAGTAGCCCTCGATGTTCTTCGGCATGTCGAGGTGGGCGACGAAGCGCACGTCGGGCTTGTCGATGCCCATGCCGAAGGCGATGGTGGCGACCATCACGATGCCCTCGTCGCGCAGGAAGCGGTCCTGGTGCTTCTGGCGCACCGCGGCGTCCAGGCCCGCGTGGTAGGGCAGGGCGTTGATGCCGGCGTCGCGCAGCGTCTGCGCCACGTCCTCGACCCGCTTGCGCGACTGGCAATAGACCACGCCCGCGTCGCCCTCGTGCTCGCGTTCGATGAAGCGCAGCAGCTGCGTGGTGGCTTCCTTCTTCTCGACGATGGTGTAGCGGATGTTCGGCCGGTCGAAGCTCGAGACGAACTGGCGGGCCTCCTCGAGCTGCAGCCGTTCGACGATGTCGGCCCGCGTCAGCGCATCGGCGGTGGCGGTGAGCGCGATGCGCGGCACGCCGGCGTAGCGCTCGTGCAGCACCGAGAGCGCGCGGTACTCGGGGCGGAAGTCGTGGCCCCATTGGCTTACGCAATGGGCTTCGTCGATGGCGAACAGCGCCAGCTTGCCGCGCTCCCGGAGCGAGTCGAGCTGCGACAGGAAGCGCGGCGTGTTGACGCGCTCGGGCGCGGCGTACAGCAGCGTGATCTCGCCGCGCAGCATGCGGCGCTCGACGTCCTGCGTCTGCTCCCAGTCCAGCGTCGAGTTGAGGAAGGCGGCATCGACGCCGGCCTCGTGCAGCGCGCCGACCTGGTCGTGCATCAGCGCGATCAGCGGCGACACCACCACGGTCACGCCATGTCCCGCGCGCTGGCGCGCGATGGCGGGGATCTGGTAGCACAGCGACTTGCCGCCGCCGGTGGGCATCAGCACCAGGGCGTCGCCGCCGGCCACGACGTGGTCGACGATCGCTTGCTGGGGACCGCGGAACTGCGCGTAGCCGAAGATCTCGTGGAGGATCAGCTGCGGATCGTCGGCGCCGGACGGAGGCGCGAGCGCGGAGACGGAGGAGGCGATGGGCAAGGCGGACACTGTTCGGCGTTGGATGAAGGACGGCCCGCCAGGTGCGCAGCGGCGAGCCGGTCTTCATTGTCGCTTGGTGGCGGGCCCTCGGCTGTCAGTGGCGGATGTTTTCGCGGCCGGAAACCGCCATCAACGTGCACCCCATGGTGGCAACCAGCTTCTCTCGGCCCTCGTCGATCGCGTAGGCATGGCCCTCGCAGACCGTGATCGTGCGGCCGGGCTTGATCACGCTTCCGACCATTCGGAAGCTCCGGCCCTTGGCGGGCGCGAGCAGGTTGATCTTGAATTCGATGGTCAGCACGGCGGCGTCGGCTGGCATCAGGGTGAAGCCCGCATAGCCGCATGCCGAATCGAGCGCGGCGGCCACCATGCCGGCATGCAGGAAACCATGCTGCTGGGTCAGGGCCGCGGCCCAGTCGAACTCGATGGCCACGCGGCCGGGCGTGATCTCGCCCAGGCGCGCACCGAGCGTGGCCATGGCGCCCTGGCGCTCGAAGCTCTGGCGCACGCGCTGCGCATAGTCGGGATCCTGGGGGACGAACGGGGCGGGTTGCATTCGGGTCGGCCTGACGTTGACGTAAACGTCAATTATCGAGGCGCCGCATCGGTGGGAAAAGGGAGATCTGGTGGCGGGCACGAGGGTTGCTTGTTGACTCGCGTTCGCCGCAGCCAGATCCTGTCTAGACAGCGTTTGGTGCATGAAACCGCTTTCGCGCACTGACAAGGGGCGAAGCGGCTGTTGACCCGGACCGCCATTCCGGGTTAACCTGTATATACAGGTGCATCGCGGGGAATCAAACTCGGCACTCTGCTGGAACTCGCGTCTTTCGCGTCGCCGGCGAGCCGGAATCTTTGAAACGCAACAGGAGAACCTGAATGGTCAAGACGGTCGCAAAAATCGCCTCGCTGGTGGCGGCGGGTGCATGTATCGCGGGCATGGCGACGAGCGCCAATGCCGAGGACACCAAGATCACGCTGGGCATGTCCGGCTGGACCGGCTTCGCGCCGCTGACGCTGGCCGACAAGGCCGGCATCTTCAAGAAGAACGGGCTCGACGTCGACCTGCGCATGATCCCGCAGAAGGACCGCCACCTGGCGCTGGCTTCCGGCGCGATCCAGTGCGCGGCCACCACGGTCGAGACCCACGTGGCCTGGAACGCCAACGGCGTGCCGATCGTGCAGATCTTCCAGATGGACAAGTCCTACGGGGCCGACGGCCTCGCGGTGCGCAACGACGTCAAGAGCTTCGCCGACCTCAAGGGCAAGGCCATCGGCGTCAGCGCACCGGGCACCGCGCCGTACTTCGGCCTGGCCTGGATGCTCAACAAGAACGGCATGAGCATGAAGGACGTCAAGCTGGTCTCGCTCGAACCGCAGCCCGCGGCACAGGCCTTCGTCGCCGGCCAGAACGACGCCGCGATGACCTACGAACCCTACCTGTCGACCGTGCGCAGCAACCCCACATCCGGCAAGATCCTCGCCACCACGCTCGACTACCCGATGGTGATGGACACCGTGGGCTGCGCGCCGACCTGGCTCAAGACCAACGCCAAGGCCGCCCAGGCGCTGGCCAACGCCTACTTCGAAGCGGTCGAGATGATCAAGAACGACCCGGCCAAGTCGAATGAGATCATGGGCGCGGCGGTCAAGCAGAGCGGCGAGCAGTTCGCCAAGTCGTCGGCCTATCTGCGCTGGTCGGACAAGGCGGCCAACCAGAAGTTCTTCGCCAACGACATCACGCCGTTCATGAAGGATGCCCAGGCGATCCTGTTGGAGTCGGGCGTCATCCGCAAGGTGCCCGACGACCTCGCCGCCACCTTCGACACCCGCTTCATCCAGTAAGAAGCGAGATCGATCATGAGCGCGACGCCTGTCATGCATTCATCCAAGCCGACGCTGCCCGCCGCGGCGGCGGCGCCCGTGGCGCCTCGGCGGCGCCGCGCGCTGGCGCCGCTCGAGCCCGTCAGCGCGCGCGCGCGCTGGCTGCTCGGCGTCGGCTTCTTCGTGGTCTTCGTGGTGGTCTGGGCCTTGTTCACGCTCGGCGGCTTCGTCTCGCCGACCTTCCTGGCCAGTCCGGTCACGATGGTCAAGGAAGCGGTGCTGCTCTTCACCGAGTACAACTTCAGCCACGACATCGGCATGACCGTCTGGCGCGTGTTCGGCGGCTTCGTGCTGGCGACCGTGGTGGCGGTGCCGCTGGGCATCGCGATGGGCACCTGGAAAGGCGTCGAGGCCTTCTTCGAGCCTTTCGTCTCGTTCTGCCGCTACCTGCCGGCCTCGGCCTTCATCCCCCTGCTGATCCTCTGGGCCGGCATCGGCGAGACGCAGAAGCTGCTGGTGATCTTCATCGGCTCGGTGTTCCAGATCACGCTGATGGTGGCGGTCACGGTGGGCAGCGCGCGGCGCGACCTGGTCGAGGCCGCCTACACGCTGGGCGCCAACAGCCGCGGCATCGTCGCCCGGGTGCTGATTCCGGGTGCCGCACCGGGCATCGCCGAGACGCTGCGCCTGGTGCTCGGCTGGGCCTGGACCTACGTGATCGTGGCCGAGCTGATCGGTTCGTCGTCGGGCATCGGCCACATGATCACCGACAGCCAGGCGCTGCTGAACACCGGGCAGATCATCTTCGGCATCATCGTCATCGGCATCATCGGCTTGATCTCCGACTTCGCCTTCAAGGCGCTCAACCGCCGTCTCTTCGCCTGGAGCACGATCTGATGAACCAGCTTTCGATTCGCGGCGTGTCCCGCACCTTCACCGGCACACGCGGCCAGACCACGCAGGCGCTGCTGCCGATCGACTTCGAGGTGCGCGAGAACGACTTCGTCACCATCCTCGGCCCGTCGGGCTGCGGCAAGTCGACCCTGTTGCGCATCGTCGCCGGGCTCGACCATCCGACCGAAGGGCGCGTGCTGCTCGACGGCCGGACCGTCGAAGGCCCGGGTGCAGACCGCGGCGTGGTGTTCCAGAGCTACACGCTGTTCCCCTGGTTGACGATTGCACAGAACATCCGGTTTGGACTGCGGGAGCGCGGCATGGGCGAGGCCGACCAGAAGGAGCGCAGCGACTTCTTCATCGCCAAGGTCGGCCTGCGCGGCTTCGAGAACCATTTCCCCAAGCAGCTCTCGGGCGGCATGCAGCAGCGCACCGCGATCGCCCGCGCGCTGGCCAACGACCCGAAGATGCTGCTGCTCGACGAGCCCTTCGGCGCGCTCGACAACCAGACCCGCGTGCTGATGCAGGAACTGCTGCTCGGCATCTGGGAGTCGGCCCGCAAGACGGTGCTGTTCGTCACGCACGACATCGACGAGGCGATCTTCATGGCCAACCGCGTGGCGGTGTTCAGCGCCCGACCTGGCCGCATCAAGACCGAGATCCCGGTCGACTTCGGCCATCCGCGCCACTACACAATCAAGACCTCGCCCGAGTTCATGGACATCAAGGCGCGCCTGACCGAAGAGATCCGCGCCGAGTCCATGGCCGCCGCCGAGCATTGATGATCCACGCCCCGAGAAGGACCGCATGACAGCCGCCAGCCTCCGCAAAGCCCCCGACGCCCACCGCACCGCGCCTGCGCGCGCGGCGGCCTCGACGTCGCCCGCGCTGGCGCTGTACGAGCAGATCAAGGCTTTCATCACCCACAAGATCCAGGACGGCTCCTGGACCGCCGGCCACCGCCTGCCATCGGAGAGCGAGCTGGTGGCGCAGTTCGGCGTGGCGCGCATGACGGTCAACCGCGCGCTGCGCGAGCTGGTCGAGCAGGGACGCATCGTGCGCGTGGCGGGCGTCGGCAGCTTCGTCGCCGAGAACAAGCCGCAGTCGACCCTGCTGCAGATCGCCAACATCGCCAGCGAAATCCGCGACCGCGGCCACGACTACCGGTGCGAGTTCCTGACCGCCGAGCGCGTCGCCGCCGCGCCCGACGTCGCCGTCTGGCTCGACCTGCGGCCCGGCGAGTCGGTGTTCCACACGGTCTGCCTGCACATGGAAAACGAGACGCCGGTGCAGCTCGAGGACCGCTATGTCAACCCGCGCGTGGTGCCGGACTTTCTCGACCAGGACTTCTCGCTCGTTCCGCCGAGCGAATACCTGGTGCGCAACGTGCCCTTCGACCAGATCGAGCACGTGGTCGATGCGGTGCTGCCGACCCCCGAGCAGGCCGAGCGCCTGGCGATGCCGGTGACCGATCCCTGCCTGTTGCTGACGCGCCGCACCTGGACCCGGACCCTGCCGGTGACGGTGGTGCGCTGCCTGCACCCGGCTTCGCGCTACCGCCTCGGCAGCCGCTTCCGAGCCGACGGCAACCCTTCGTTCGGCTGAACGCGCGCGTCCGTTTTCGTTTTCGCGCGCGCCTACTTGTATAGACAGGAGAATTCCATGACCGCCACCCCTACCGAAGCCGCAGCGATCGTCCTCGCACCCGGTGACGTCGACCTCGCGACGCTGCGCCGCGTGCATGCCGGTGGCGTGCAGCTCGCACTCGATCCATCGGCGCGCGCCGGCCTGCTGGCGGCCCAGGCCACGGTGCGCGGCATCGTCGAGGCCGGCGAGGTGGTCTACGGCATCAACACCGGCTTCGGCAAGCTGGCGCAGACCATCATTCCGCCCGAGCGGCTGGCCGAGTTGCAGCGCAACCTGGTGCTGTCGCACAGTGCCGGCACCGGCGAGCCGCTGAAGGCCGGGGTGGTGCGGCTGGTGCTTGCGACCAAGGCCGTGAGCCTGGCGCGCGGTCATTCGGGCGTGCGGCCCGAGATCGTCGACGCGCTGCTGGCGCTGTCGAACGCCGGCCTGCTGCCGCGCATTCCCTCGAAGGGGTCGGTCGGCGCCTCCGGCGACCTGGCGCCGCTGGCGCACCTGGCCTGCGTGCTGATCGGCGAGGGCGAGGTCACGGCGCCCGACGGCGAAGTCATCACCGGCACCGACGCGCTGGCGCGCATCGGCCTCGCACCCTTCGTGCTCGGGCCGAAGGAAGGCCTGGCGCTGCTCAACGGCACGCAGGTGTCGACGGCGCTCGCGCTGGCCGGGTTGTTCGGTGCCGAGGACGTGTTCGCGGCCGGCCTGATGGCGGGCGCGCTGTCGCTCGAGGCGATCCAGGGTTCGATCAAGCCCTTCGATGCCCGCATCCACGCCGCGCGCGGCCAGCCGGGCCAGATCGCGGTGGCGGGCGCGGTGCGCGCGTTGCTCGAAGGCAGCGAGATCCTGCCTTCGCATGCCGACTGCGGCCGCGTGCAGGACCCGTACTCGATCCGCTGCGTGCCGCAGGTGATGGGCGCCTGCCTCGACAACCTCGCGCATGCGGCGCGCGTGCTGCGCATCGAGGCCAACGCGGCGTCGGACAACCCGCTGGTGTTCGACAACGGCGACGTGATCTCGGGCGGCAACTTCCACGCCGAGCCGGTCGCCTTCGCGGCCGACATCATCGCGCTCTCGCTGGCCGAGATCGGCGCGATCTCCGAACGCCGCATGGCGCTGCTGCTCGACAGCGGCCTGTCGGGCCTGCCGCCGTTCCTGGTGCGCGATGGCGGCGTCAACTCGGGCTTCATGATCGCGCAAGTCACGGCCGCGGCGCTGGCGTCGGAGAACAAGTCGCTCGCGCACCCGGCCAGCGTCGACAGCCTGCCGACCTCGGCCAACCAGGAAGACCACGTGTCGATGGCCACCTTCGCGGGGCGCCGGCTCGGCGACATGGTCGACAACACGGCGGTGGTCGTCGGCATCGAGGCGATGGCGGCGGCGCAAGGCATCGAGCTCAAGCGAGGCAGCACTACGGCCCCCACGCTCGGCACTGGCGTGTCCTCGCTGCCCCCCGAGGGGGCGCAGCCCGCCTTGGGGCGGCCCGGCGCCGGGCTGAAGAGCTCGCCCCTGCTCGAAGCCGAATTCGCCGCCATCCGGGAACGCGTCGCCTTCATCGACCAGGACCGCTTCCTCGCACCGTCGATCGAAGCCATGCGCCTGTGGGCACGCCAGGGCCAGTGGCCTGCGGCGGTCCAGGCCATCCTGCCCAGCCACGCCTGAACCCACGTCCATCCAGACCCGTCATCGAAAGGAACATCGCCATGAACGCACCCGACAAATTCCTCGCCGGCACCATCGACCCGCGTCACGATGCGAGCCGCGTGATCCGCGCACCGCGCGGCAGCGCGCTCCACTGCAAGAGCTGGCTCACCGAAGCCGCCTTCCGCATGCTGCAGAACAACCTCGACCCGGAAGTGGCCGAGCGGCCGCAGGACCTGGTGGTCTATGGTGGCATCGGCCGCGCGGCGCGCGACTGGGCCTCCTTCGACCAGATCCTCGAATCGCTCAAGCAGCTGAACGACGACGAGACCCTGCTGATCCAGTCGGGCAAGCCGGTGGGCGTCTTCAAGACCCACGAGAACGCGCCGCGCGTGCTGCTCGCGAATTCGAACCTGGTCCCGAAGTGGGCCACCTGGGAGCACTTCAGCGAGCTCGACCGCAAGGGCCTGATGATGTACGGCCAGATGACTGCCGGCAGCTGGATCTACATCGGCAGCCAGGGCATCGTGCAAGGCACCTTCGAGACCTTCGTCGAAGCCGGCCGCCAGCACTACGACAACGATCTCGCTGGCAAGTGGATCCTGACCGCCGGCCTCGGCGGCATGGGCGGCGCGCAGCCGCTGGCGGCGACGCTGGCCGGTGCGGTGTCGCTCAACATCGAGTGCCAGCAGGCCAGCATCGACTTCCGCCTGCGCACGCGCTACCTCGACAAGCAGGCCAAGGACATCGACGACGCGATCGCGCTGATCAAGCAGCACACGGCAGCGAAAGAAGCGGTGTCGATCGGCCTGCTGGGCAACGCGGCCGAGATCCTGCCCGAGCTGGTCAAGCGCGCCAAGGCGGGCGGCATCAAGCCCGACCTCGTGACCGACCAGACCTCGGCGCACGACCTTGCGAGCGGCTACCTGCCGATCGGCTGGACGCTGGCGCAATGGGAAGCGGCCAAGGCCGATGCGACCCAGCATCCGACCTTGCGCAAGGCCGCCGCCAAGTCCTGCGCCGTGCACGTGCAGGCGATGCTCGACTTCCAGGCGATGGGCATCCCGACCGTCGACTACGGCAACAACATCCGCCAGGTGGCGTTCGACGAAGGCGTTCAGCGCGCCTTCGACTTCCCGGGCTTCGTGCCGGCCTACATCCGGCCGCTGTTCTGCGAGGGCAAGGGCCCGTTCCGCTGGGTCGCACTCTCGGGCGACCCGGAAGACATCTACAAGACCGACGCCAAGATCAAGGAACTGTTCCCCGAGAACAAGCACACGCACCGCTGGCTCGACATGGCGCGCGAGCGCATCGCCTTCCAGGGCCTGCCGGCGCGCATCTGCTGGCTGGGCCTGGGCGAGCGTGAAAAGGCCGGCCTGGCCTTCAACGAGATGGTGAAGTCGGGCGAGCTCAAGGGGCCGATCGTGATCGGCCGCGACCACCTGGACACCGGCTCGGTCGCCAGCCCGAACCGCGAGACCGAGAGCATGAAGGACGGCAGCGACGCGGTGTCGGACTGGCCGCTGCTCAACGCGCTGCTGAACACCGCGGGCGGCGCGACCTGGGTCAGCCTGCACCATGGCGGCGGCGTCGGCATGGGCTACTCGCAGCATTCGGGCGTGGTGATCGTGGCCGACGGCACCGAGGCGGCGGCCCAGCGCCTCGCGCGCGTGCTCTGGAACGACCCCGCCACCGGTGTCATGCGTCACGCCGACGCGGGCTACGACATCGCCATCGCGACCGCGAAGAAGCAGGGCCTGAACCTGCCGATGATCAAGTAGTCAAGCGCGGCCGTGCGAATCCATCGCTTCGACACCGCCTCGCTGGCCGCCACGCCGTGGAAGAACGGCGGCGGCACCACGCGCGAGATCGTCTGCATCCCGCCGGGCGCCGGCATGGATGGATTCGACTGGCGCGTGAGCATCGCGACCATTGCCGCGGCCGGGCCGTTTTCGGCCTTCGCAGGCATCGACCGCGTGATCATGCTGCTGGACGGCACAGGCGTTCGCCTGCGTTCGGGCGATGGCCGCATCGACCACCGGCTCGATGCGGCGCATGCACCCTTCGCCTTTGCCGGCGATGCAGCGTTGGACTGCGAAATGCTCGGCGGGACCTCCATCGATTTCAACCTGATGGCGCGGCGTGCCCGGCTGCGCCCCGGACTGCGCGTGCTGGGGGCCGTCGAGGAGATCGCGCCCGCAGAGAGCGGTCTGCTGATGGCCCTGCGCGGCCGTTGGCGCTTGCATGCGGTGCACGGCGTCGGCTCCGGCGCGATCGACTGCGCGCCGGGCGAGGGCGTCTGGTGGGATGCCGCCGCGCACGGCTGGCTCGCCAGCCCCCTGGACGCGGGCGCCGCACTGGCCGCGGTGCGGCTCGACGCGACGGCCACGAACACGACGATGATCAGCGAGTGAACACCATGATCCTTGCCACGCTTCCCTGCGCCGACGGCGTCTGGGGCTCTCTGCGGCTCGCCCCCGGTGCACTGGGGGACGATCCGGTTCCTGATGGCGAAGCGGCCATCGTCGTGGCCGACGGCAGGATCCGCTGGGTCGGCGAGCGCAGCGCGCTGCCGGGCGACTGTGCGGCCCTGCCGCGCTTCGATGGCGGCGGCGCACTCGTCACGCCCGGGCTCGTCGATTGCCACACCCACCTGGTCTACGGCGGCCAGCGCGCCAACGAGTTCGCAATGCGGCTCGCCGGTGCCAGCTACGAAGAGATCGCGAAGGCGGGCGGCGGCATCGTGTCCTCGGTGCGCGCCACGCGCGAGGCCGACGAAGACACGCTGCATGCCCAGGCCGCGGCGCGGCTCGAACAGCTGCTGGCCGATGGCGTCTGCGCGATCGAGATCAAGTCGGGCTACGGCCTCTCGCTGGCGCACGAGCGCAAGCAGCTGCGCGTGGCGCGGCGGCTCGGCGAAGCCTATGGCGTGACGGTGCGCAGCACCTTCCTCGGCGCCCATGCGCTGCCACCCGAGTACGCGGGCCGCAGCAGCGACTACATCGACCTGGTCTGCCGGGAAATGATGCCGGCGCTGGCCGCCGAAGGACTGATCGATGCGGTCGACGTCTTCTGCGAGCGCATCGCCTTCTCGCTGGCCGAAACCGAGCGCGTGTTCCAGGCGGCGCAGGCGCTCGGCCTGCCGGTCAAGCTGCATGCCGAGCAGCTGTCGGACATGGGCGGCGCCGCGCTCGCCGCGCGCTACGGCGCGCTGTCCTGCGACCACATCGAGCACCTGTCGGCCGAGGGCATCGAAGCGATGCGCGCGGCCGGCACCGTGGCCGTGCTGCTGCCCGGCGCCTATTACACGCTGCGCGACACGCAGCTGCCGCCGATCGAGGCGCTGCGCGCCGCCGGCGTGCCGATGGCCGTGTCCACCGACCACAACCCCGGCACCTCGCCGGCATTGAGCCTGCTGCTGATGGTCAACATGGCCTGCACGCTGTTTCGGCTGACCGTGCCCGAAGCGCTGGCCGGCGTCACCCGCCATGCAGCGCGCGCGCTCGGCCTGCAGGACACGCACGGGGTCATCGCGCCGGGCATGCCGGCCAACTTCGTGCTGTGGAACGTGCGCGATGCGGCCGAGCTGGCTTACTGGTTCGGCCAACGGCCGCTGCGCGCGGCCGTGCGCCAGGGGCGCATCGCCGTCGGCACGGTGGGGGCGATGCAATGAGCGCAGCGCCGGGCCGCTCCCAAGCAAACGCGCACCGCAGTGCGAAGCACGAAGGTTCTCCATCGAGCCGGGCCGTGTTCGCAGCCGATGCCTTGCTGCCTGGCGGCTGGGCCCGCAACGTCCTGCTCGAATGGGACGATTCGGGCCGGCTGACGGCGGTGCGGCCCGGCGCGCAGGCACCGGCAGGCGTCGCGCGCGCGGCCGGCCCGTTGATTCCAGGCCTGCCGAACCTGCATTCGCATGCCTTCCAGCGCGCCTTCGCGGGCCTGACCGAACACCGCGCCGAGCAGCAGGACAGCTTCTGGAGCTGGCGCACGCTGATGTACCGCTTCGCCGCGCGCCTCGGGCCCGAGCAGATGGAGGCGATCGCCACCTGGCTCTATGCCGAGATGCTCGAAGCCGGCTACACGAGCGTCTGCGAATTCCAGTACCTGCACCATGACGCCGACGGCCGTCCCTACGCCGACGACGCGACCTTGAGCCTGGCGCTGCTGCGCGCCGCGCGGCGCGCCGGCATCGGTTTCACGCTGCTGCCGGTGCTCTACCAGGCCAGCGGCTTCGGCGGCCGGCCGCCGAACGAAGGCCAGCGTCGCTTCGTCCGATCGACCGAATCGATGCTTCGCCTGCTCGATGCGTTGAAGCCGGTGTGCGACGCGCAGGGCGCACGGCTGGGCCTCGCGCCGCATTCCCTGCGTGCCGTCGCGCCCGACGCATTGCGGGATGCGCTCGCAGGCCTCGATGCGCTCGATCCCGCGTCGCCGATCCACATCCACATCGCCGAGCAGACCCAGGAAGTGGACGACTGCCTGGCGTGGAGCGGGCAGCGCCCCGTGGCCTGGCTGCTCGACCATGCACCGGTCGATGCGCGCTGGTGCCTGGTCCATGCCACGCACATGGATGCGGACGAATACCGGCGCGCGGCGACGAGCGGTGCGGTCGCCGGCCTGTGTCCAACGACCGAGGCCAATCTCGGCGACGGCATCTTCGACTTCGCGGCGTGGCGCCGCCACGGCGGTACCTGGGGCATCGGTTCCGACAGCCACGCCTGCGTCAACGCGGCGGAGGAGCTGCTGATGCTGGAGTACAGCCAGCGCCTGGCCACGCGACAGCGCAACGTGGGCGCCGACGGCGCGCACCCTCAGGTCGCGACCGCGCTCGCGCTGGCTGCCGTGCGGGGCGGCGCGCAGGCCGCGGGCCGCGCCATCGGTGGCCTGGCGGTGGGGCAGCAGGCCGACTTCGTCGCGCTCGATGCCCGCCACCTCGCGCTGCAGGGCCTTGCCGCGCCCGACATGCTCTCGGCCCATGTCTTCGCCAGCCACCGCACCTCCGCCATCGATGCCGTGTGGGTGGACGGGCGGCCGCGCGCCGCCGGCGGCCGCCACGCGTTGCACGACGAAGCCGCAGCCGCCTTCGTGGCCGCGCGCACCCAACTTCTCGAGGATTGAATCCCATGAGCTTCACCACACCCGAGCCCCCTTTCCGCTTTCACCCCGGCAAGCGCCCCTTGCTGATCTCGATGCCGCACGTCGGGACCTATGTTCCGCCGCAGCTCGCGGCGCGCTTCACCGACGAGGCCCGCCAGGTGCCCGACACCGACTGGCATCTCGAGCGCCTCTACGATTTCGCGGAGGAACTCGGCGCCTCGGTGCTGATCGCCACGCACTCGCGCTACGTGATCGACCTCAACCGGCCGCCCGACGGTGCGAGCCTCTATCCGGGCCAGAGCGTCACCGGCCTGTGTCCGGTCGACACCTTCGACGACACGCCCCTCTATGCGGCCGGCGACGTGCCCGGCGAAGCCGAGATCGCGCAACGCCGCGAGGCCATCTGGCAGCCCTACCACCGCCAGCTCGCGGGCGAGCTCGAGCGCTTGAAATCGCTGCACGGCGTCGCCGCGCTGTGGGACGCGCATTCGATCCGCTCCGTGCTGCCGCGCTTCTTCGACGGCAAGCTGCCGGACCTCAACCTCGGCACCGCGCAGGGCGCCAGTTGCGATCCGGCGCTGGCGCAATCGCTGCGTGACATTGCCGGGCAGGCGCAGGGGTTCACTTCCGTGCTCGACGGCCGCTTCACCGGCGGCTACATCACGCGCCAGCACGGCCGACCCGCGCAAGGCGTGCATGCCGTGCAGCTCGAGATGACGCAATGCAGCTACATGCAGGAAGTCCTGCCTTTCGACTACCTGCCCGAGGTGGCGGCGCGCGTGCAGCCGCATGTGCGGCGAATGCTCGAAGCGGTGCTCGATTTCGTCGAACGCCGCCGCGCCTGAAGCCAAAGACCCATGAACGCATCCGACATCCTTGATCTCGCCCGTCCCGAGGTGCCGCCGCTGCCGCCCTACAACGCCGGCCTGTCCTCCGCGGCGGTGCGCGCGCGCTACGGCGCGACCGCGATCAGCCGCCTCGCGAGCAACGAGAACCCGTTCGGCGCCAGCCCGCAGGTGGCGCGGGCGCTGGCCGACGTGGCACCGTGGCTCATGAACTATCCCGATGCGGCCTGCACCGCGCTGCGCAGCGCGATCGCCGGCCGCTGCGGCGCCGAGGCCGGCCAGGTCGTGATCGGCAACGGCTCCGAGGACATCCTGCAGATGCTGTGCCTGGCCCTGCTGTCGCCGGGCGACCGGGTGCTCGCGCAGCGCCCGGGCTTCGGGCTGCACGAGATATTCCCGCGAATGATGGGCGCCGAGGTCGAATCGCTGGCGCTGACTCCGGCGCTCGAATTCGATCTCGACGCCTGGTGCGAGGCGCTGGCGCGCGGACCGAAGATCGCGATGATCGCCAACCCGTCGAATCCGGTCGGCTGCATGTTCGATGCGAGCGCCTTCGAGCGCCTGCTCGCGGCCACGCCGGCCGGCACGCTGCTGGTGATCGACGAGGCCTACGTCGAGTACGCGCGACTGGCCCCCGGCTTCCCCGACGCGCTGGTGGCGCTGCGCGACCAGCAGCGGCCCTGGATCGTGCTGCGCACCTTCTCCAAGGCCTGGGGCCTGGCGGGCCTGCGCGTCGGCTACGGCGTCGCCTCGGACGCTGCGCTGGTGCAACTGCTCGACCGCGTGCGCACGCCCTTCAACGTCAACCAGGCGGCCCAGGCCGCCGCCCTGGCGGCATGGGGCGACGAGTCCTTCACGGCCCATGCGGTGCGCGAGACCGTGCAGTACCGCGAGGCACTGGCGGCGCAGCTGCGCGCGCTGGCGCTGCCGGGGCTGCGGATCGCGCCGTCGGCGGCCAACTTCCTGTTCATCGACCTCGGCCGACCGAACGGCCCGGTCAACGAGGCCCTGCTGGCGCGCGGCATCATCGTGAAGCCCTGGAAGGAGGCCGGCTTCGAGACCTTCATCCGGGTTTCGATCGGCATGCCGGCGGACAACGAGCGCTTCCTGCGGGCCCTGCGCGAGATCCTCGACGCGACGCCGTGAAGATCTTCCGGGGGCCAGCGGCTTGCTGGCGCTGCTGTCGGCGCTGTGCCTGACGGGCGCTGCGCGCTGGCGTCCAAGACCCGCCAGCGCCGACGGACCGGCGCCGCTTTCTACAATCGGGGCATGAAGCCCGTCGTCTACACCCGCGCCCAGCAACTGCCCGCCATCCTGGCCCGGCGCATCGCCATCCTCGACGGCGCAATGGGCACGATGATCCAGCGCTTCAAGCTGAGCGAGGCGCAGTACCGCGGCGAGCGCTTCAAGGACTTCCCGCGCGACGTCAAGGGCAACAACGAGCTGCTCTCGCTGACGCGGCCCGACATCATCCGCGACATCCACGAAGGCTACCTGGCCGCCGGTGCCGACCTGATCGAGACCAACACCTTCGGCGCCACCCGGATCGCGCAGGAGGACTACAAGATGGCCGACCTGGCGCGCGAGATGAACCTCGAATCGGCGAAGCTCGCGCGCGCGGCCTGCGACAAGTTCAGCACCCCGGACAAGCCGCGCTTCGTCGCCGGCGCCCTCGGCCCGACGCCCAAGACCGCCAGCATCAGCCCCGACGTCAACGATCCGGGCGCGCGCAACGTGAGCTTCGAGGAACTGCGCGCCTCCTACCACGAGCAGGTCGAGGCGCTGGTCGAAGGCGGGGCCGACCTGCTGCTGGTCGAGACCATCTTCGACACGCTGAACGCCAAGGCCGCGCTGTTTGCGATCGACGAGTACTTCGAGGCCAGCGGCGAGCGCTTGCCGCTGATCATCAGCGGCACCGTGACCGACGCCTCGGGCCGCATCCTGAGCGGCCAGACCGTGACCGCCTTCTGGCACAGCGTGCGGCATGCGCAGCCGCTGGCCATCGGCCTGAACTGCGCGCTCGGCGCCGCACTGATGCGGCCCTATATCCAGGAACTGGCGCGCGTCGCCGACGACACCTTCATCAGCTGCTACCCCAACGCCGGCCTGCCCAATCCGATGAGCGAGACCGGATTCGACGAGACGCCCGACGTCACCTCGCGCCTGCTGCACGAGTTTGCGGCCGAAGGGCTGGTGAACATCGTCGGCGGCTGCTGCGGCACCACGCCCGAGCACATCGCCGCGATCGGCCAGGCGGTCGCGCCGCTGGCGGGGCGCAGCCTGCATCGCACCGCGTTCTACCGCGAAGCGGCTTGATCGGGCCCCCACGCTCCCTCACTGCGTGTGGTCGCTGCCCCCCGAGGGGGCCGCAGGCCGCCTTGGGGCGGCCCGGCGCCGGCCTGGGCCCCCACGCTCCCTCACTGCGTGTGGTCGCTGCCCCCCGAGGGGGCCGCAGGCCGCCTTGGGGCGGCCCGGCGCCGGCCTGATCCGTGCATCGGCTGTCGTTCCGGCGCGCGTGAAGCCGGGATGAAGAAGCTCTCCAAACGTTTTTCGTGTGCGCGAATGCGTGCGCCGGGACGTTCTGGGTGAAGGCCATGGCTGATTGACATCGGGCGATAGCCCCCTCTACCCTGGTCCGCAAAGGAAATCTACATGAACGACAAGGCTCTGCGCTGGTTCGGCCTCGGCGCCATGGCACTGATGGTGCCGTTGGCCGCTACGGCCCAGCAGGCATTCACCCGCGGTCCCGTCAACCTGCGCGCCGGTCCCGGCGACGCCTACCCGCTGGTGGCCACGCTGGCGCCCGGGCAGTCGCTGCAGGTGATGGGCTGCACCGCCGGCTACGGCTGGTGCGACGTGGTGCTGCCCGACGGCCTGCGCGGCTGGTCCTATGCGGCCAGCCTCGAATACGCCTACCTGGAGGAACGGGTGCCGCTGGCGACCTACGGCGCAATCATCGGCGTTCCGCTCGTGACCTTTGCGATCGGCAGCTACTGGTCGAACTACTACCGTGACCGCCCCTGGTACAACCAGCCGCGCTGGTGGGGCGGTCGGCCGCCGCCGCCGCCGGTTGCGGGTTGGCGGCCCCTGCCGACGCCGGTGCCGGGCTGGCGGCCCAATCCCTGGCCAGGCTATCAGCCACATCCGCCGGGCTTCCGCCCGCCGCCGGTCCCGGGGTTCCGCCCGCTGCCGGCGCCCGGCTTCCAGCCGCCGCATGGCGGGGGATCCCGGCCCCCGGCGGCGCGGCCGCCCGGCAACGGCTTCCAGACCGGCGGTCGTCCACCGGGGCAAGGGGGCGGTGGTGGTGGCCGCGAAGGCGGCCAGGGTGGTGGGCACGGTGGCGGCCACGGAGGTGGTCACGGAGGCGGTGAGGGTGGTGGGCACGGAGGGGGCGGCGGCCGCGGCGGCTGAGCGCCGGCCTTCAGTCCTTCTTGCGGGCGATCAGCGACACGAAGCGCTGGGCGCCCAGGCCGAGCGGCCGCTCGCGCGACCAGACCACGTCGACCCACAGGTCGAGCCCGTTGGACAGGTTCTCGAACGGAATCTCGACCAGCGCGCCCGCCGCGACATGCGGCCGCGCGAAGTTGCGCGGCAGCCAGCCCCAGCCCAAGCCGGCCGTGATCAGGCTCAGCGCGGCCAGCGCGTTGTCGGTGCGCCAGACATGGCGCGCGAAGACGAAGCGCGGGTCGCTGGTGGCCAGGTCGCGCCCGGCGACCACGATCTGCCGCGTGGTCGTCAGGTGCTCCTCGCGCAGCCGTCCGCCGGCCGCGGCCAGCACCGGGTGGTCGGGCGCCATCACGGCCACCATGGTGTCGCTGGCCACCTCCTGGAATCCCTCCCGACCATCCAGGCTGGGGCGTTCGAAGACCAGCGCCAGCTGGGCCCGGCCGCTGTGCAGCAGCGCCAGCGCGTCGGCCTGCGGCGCGGCCAGCACCTCGACCTCAAGCAACGGGTATTCGTCCGCCAGGGCGGCCAATGGGCCGCTCCAGGGCGCCGCCAGCAGCTCGGGGGCGATCGCCAGCGTGAGGCGGTTCTCGAGCCCCCGGGTGAGCGCCAGCGCCTGAACCTGGAGCTGCTTCAACTGCGCCGCCAGCAGGCGCGCCTGCGGTTCGAGCGAACGCGCGGCGGCGGTCGGCCGCGGCTCGCGGCCGCTGCGGTCGAACAGCGCCAGGTCGAGCTCGGCCTCGAGGTTGGCAATGGCCATGCTGACCGCTGAGGGCACCCGGCCCAGTGCCCGCGCCGCGGCGGAGAAGGAGCCGTGGTCGATGACCGCAAGGAACACTTCAACGGTATCGCTGGAAAAACTCATGGCAGCCAATTTATCAATTTATCTGAAAGAAGATGACTTTATATATCAGCCATATGAACATAAAGTCCAGCTCAAAACCAACCAACACAGGATCGATCTCATGCAAGGGCTCAAGCGCCGCGTCGTCTACATCAGTCTCTACGAGGGCATCGCCATCGTGGCCGCCAGCGCCGGGCTGGCGCTGATGTCGGGCCAGGGCCTGGGCCATTCGGGCGTGCTGGCGGTCATCGCGTCGGTTATCGCGGTGCTGTGGAACCTCTCGTTCAACGCCCTGTTCGAGCGCTGGGAATCCCGCCAGGCGGTGCGCGGCCGCAGCCTGCGCCGCCGCGTCGCCCATGCGATCGGCTTCGAGGGCGGGCTGGTGGCCTTCCTGGTGCCGGTGTTCGCCTGGTGGCTCGGCGTGAGCCTCTGGGAGGCCCTGGTGATGGACCTCGGCCTGGTGGTCTTCTTCCTGGTCTACACCTTCGTTTTCAACTGGAGCTTCGACGCCGTCTTCGGCGTGCCCGCATCGGCCGCCGGCGCCGCCCAGCCAGCGTAAAATCCGCGGCTCCCAAGGAGCGTTGCAGCGCCGCCGGCCTTCAGGTCGGCCGCGTCAGGCTTGGGCTTCCAGCCACTGGAGTGCAACGACGCTCGCCTGACCCCGTTTCCACAGGTGAGCCCATGCCAACCGATCCGTCCGCATCCCACAATCCGCCTCCGATGAAGCTGTCCGGCCTCGAGCCGGTGCAGATCGGCGAGGGCGCGCTGTTCGTCAACATCGGCGAGCGCACCAACGTCACCGGCTCCAAGGCCTTCGCGCGCATGATCCTCAACGGCCAGTTCGAGGACGCGCTCGCGGTGGCGCGCCAGCAGGTCGAGAACGGCGCCCAGGTGATCGACATCAACATGGACGAGGCCATGCTCGACAGCAAGGCCGCGATGGTGCGCTTCCTGAACCTGATCGCCAGCGAGCCCGACATCGCCCGCGTGCCGATCATGGTCGACAGCTCGAAGTGGGAAGTGATCGAGGCCGGACTGCGCTGCATCCAGGGCAAGGGCATCGTCAACTCGATCAGCATGAAGGAGGGCGAAGACCCCTTCCGCCACCAGGCCCGGCTGCTGCGCCGCTACGGCGCGGCCGCGGTCGTGATGGCCTTCGACGAGAAGGGCCAGGCCGACACCTACGAGCGCAAGATCGAGATCTGCGAGCGCGCCTACCGGATCCTGGTCGACGAGATCGGCTTCCCGCCCGAGGACATCATCTTCGACCCGAACATCTTCGCGATCGCCACCGGCATCGAGGAGCACAACAACTACGCCGTCGACTTCATCAACGCGGTGCGCTGGATCAAGCAGAACCTGCCCGGTGCCAAGGTCTCGGGCGGGGTCTCGAACGTGAGCTTCAGCTTCCGCGGCAACGACCCGGTGCGCGAAGCCATCCACACCGTCTTCCTGTATCACGCGATCCAGGCCGGCATGGACATGGGCATCGTCAACGCCGGCATGGTCGGCGTCTACGACGACCTCGAGGCCGAGCTGCGCGAGCGCGTGGAAGACGTGGTGCTGAACCGCCGCCCCGATGCCGGCGAGCGCCTGGTCGAGGTCGCCGAGACCGCCAAGAGCGGCGCCAAGGACGAAAGCAAGAAGCTCGAATGGCGCGGCACGCCCGAGCACCCGGTGCACGTGAACCAGCGGCTCTCGCATGCGATGGTGCACGGCATCACCGACTTCATCGTCGAGGACACCGAGGAGGCCTACCAGCAGATCCTGGCCAGGGGCGGCCGCCCGCTGCACGTGATCGAAGGGCCGCTGATGGACGGCATGAACATCGTCGGCGACCTGTTCGGACAGGGCAAGATGTTCCTGCCGCAGGTGGTGAAGTCGGCCCGCGTGATGAAGTCGGCCGTGGCCCACCTGATCCCCTACATCGAGGAAGAGAAGCGCCTGGACGAGGCCGCAGGCCGCGACGTCCGCACCAAGGGCAAGATCATCATCGCCACCGTCAAGGGCGACGTCCACGACATCGGCAAGAACATCGTCACGGTCGTGCTCCAGTGCAACAACTTCGAGGTCGTGAACATGGGCGTGATGGTGCCCTGCCACGAGATCCTGGCGCGCGCCAAGGTCGAGGGCGCCGACATCGTCGGCCTCTCGGGCCTGATCACGCCGAGCCTGGAGGAGATGCAGTACGTGGCCGGCGAGATGCAGAAGGACGATCATTTCCGCATCCGCAAGATCCCGCTGCTGATCGGCGGCGCCACCACCAGCCGCGTGCACACCGCGGTCAAGATCGCGCCGCACTACGAAGGGCCGGTGGTCTACGTGCCCGATGCCTCGCGCAGCGTGAGCGTGGCGCAGTCGCTGCTGTCGGAGCAGGCCGCGAGCTACATCGACGAGATCAACGCCGACTACGACAAGGTGCGGCACCAGCACGCCAACAAGAAGCAGGTGCCGCTGTGGCCGCTGGCCAAGGCGCGCGCCAACAAGACGCCGATCGACTGGTCGAGCTACCTGCCGCCGGTGCCCAAGTTCATCGGCCGCCGGGTGTTCCGCAACTTCGACCTCACCGAGCTGGCGAAGTACATCGACTGGGGCCCTTTCTTCCAGACCTGGGACCTGGCCGGCCCGTTCCCCGCGATCCTCAAGGACGAGATCGTCGGTACCGAGGCGGTGCGCGTCTATGCCGACGGCCAGCGCATGCTCAAGCGGCTGATCGAGGGGCGCTGGCTCAAGGCCAGCGGCGTGATCGGCTTCTGGCCGGCCAACACGGTGAACGACGACGACATCGCGCTCTTCGCCGACGAATCCCGCAGCGAGGTCGCGCTGACCTGGTACGGCATGCGCCAGCAGACCGAGAAGCAGGCGATCGAGGGCGTGATGCGGCCCAGCCGCTGCCTGGCCGATTTCGTCGCGCCGCGCGAGAGCGGCTTGAAGGACTACGTGGGCATGTTCGCGGTCACCGCCGGCCTGGGCGTCGAGAAGAAGGAGAAGTACTTCATGGACGACCTCGACGACTATTCGGCGATCATGCTGAAGGCCCTGGCCGACCGCCTGGCCGAAGCCTTCGCCGAGGCGCTGCACCATCGCGTGCGCACCGACCTCTGGGGCTATGCGGCCGACGAGGCCCTGAGCAACGTGGACATGATCGGCGAGAAGTACCGCGGCATCCGGCCGGCGCCCGGCTATCCGGCCTGCCCGGACCACAGCGTGAAGCGGCCGATGTTCGAGGTGCTGAACTGCGCCGAGATCGGCATGACGCTGACCGACAGCCTGGCCATGATGCCGGCCGCCAGCGTCAGCGGCTTCTACCTGAGCCACCCCGACGCGACCTACTTCAACGTCGGCAAGATCGGGCACGACCAGTTGCAGGACCAGGCGGCGCGGCGCCATGAGAGCGAGGCCGATCTCGAGCGTCTGCTGGCGCCGAATCTTTGATACCAACAGGCCGTCGCTAAGGCGCGGCGAGCGGGAGTTCCTATTCAGAAGTTGATGTTCGGGGCCGCGCACTATGCGGCGGCGGCGGTCTTCGTGGTCGCCTGCTGGGGCTTCGGCCGGGCGCTGCTGGCGCGCATCGGCGCGCCGCCGCGGCGCGACCGCGGGCTCGAGACCGCGATGGCCTCCGCCGCCGGCCTCGGCCTCATCGTCTGCGTCTTCCAGGCGATCGCGATCGCCGGGCTGTTCGGCCGGACCGCGGTGATCGGCACGGTCGCGCTCGGCCTGCTGGCGGCCGCGCTGCAGGCGCCGGCCT
The DNA here is from genome assembly GCF_056402355.1 of Variovorax sp. P4_B11. Lineage (NCBI taxonomy): Bacteria > Pseudomonadati > Pseudomonadota > Betaproteobacteria > Burkholderiales > Comamonadaceae > Variovorax > Variovorax sp. P4_B11. The sequence goes on along the minus strand of NZ_JBFUHO010000002.1, from coordinate 25,653 downwards.
GGCGGCGCGAACGTCATGCGAGCGCGCCGCCCGCGCCCTTCGACTTCGTCGAGAAGCTGGCCCTGCTGGCGCTGGCGCTGACCGCGCTGCCGGCCCTGGTCGAGCCGCTGGCGCCGCCGGCCGTCTTCGACGAGTTGATGTACCACCTGCCCTATGCGCGCGAAGTGGCGCAGAGCGGCCGGCTCGGCGTCCACGAATGGCTGCGCTATCCCTGGTTCCCCTACAACTACAACCTGATTCATGCCGCCGGGCTGGTGCTCGGCGACGACGTCCTGCCGCATCTGCTGAGCGGGCTCGCGGGCTGGCTGTCGGTGTGGATGGTCTACCGGCTGGGCGCGCAGCATGCGAGCCGGCTGACCGGCCTCGTGGCCGCCGCCATCTGGCTCGGCATCGCCGACTTCGAGAGCGCGCTGATCGACATCGCCGTCGCGCTCTTCGTGCTCGCGGCCTGCACCGCCCTGTGGTGGTGGCGCGAATCCGCCGACACGGCGCGCGGGCCGCGCTGGCTGGCGCTCGCGGCCTTCTTCCTCGGCGTCGCCGCGGGCTCCAAGTACCAGGCGCTCACCGTGCTGCCGCTGGTCGGCCTGTTCGTGCTGCGGCGCGAGCGCCGGCTCAAGGTCTGGGGCGTGGCGCTGCTGTGCTTCCTGATCCCCTGCGTCTATTGGTATGCGCGCAATGCCCTCATGACCGGCGACCCTTTCAATCCGATCGGCTCCCGGCTGTTCGGATTCACCAACTGGATCCCGGCCGACTACAAGAATCAGGTCGACGACGTGAGGTCCCATGCCGCGTGGCCCAACGGCTTTCTCTGGGGCGTGCTGTTCGCGCCGCTGGGCCTGCTCTGGAAGCGGTCCCCCGCGGTTCGTGCGGCGGCGGTGTTCACCGCCTACTCCCTGCTCGTCTGGGCCCTGACCTCGCGCTATCCCCGCTATCTGGCCGCCTCGGTGCCGCTGATCGCGCTGGTCTCGGTGGTCGGTTGGCAGGCGCTGCTGGGCGGCGTGGCGAGCGGGCTGCGCCGCCTGCTGCCGCGCTGGAGCCAGAGCGGCGCGCTCGACCGCGCCGGCCGCTGGCTGGGCGTGCTGCTGCTGGTGGCGGGGGTCGGGGTCTCCTTCCACCTGACGCGGCGGAGCATCGCGACGATCGCGACCACGCAGGCCGAGCGCGCGGCCTTCCTCGAGGCCCACGTTCCGGGCTATGCGGTCATGAACTACCTGCGCGAGCACGCGACCGGCCGCGTCTACCAGATCGCGCTGATCGAAGCCACCTACTACGGGCCGGCTCAGGTCTGGGGCGATGCGATCGGGCCCTGGCGCTATTCCGATTTCATCGTGCTGCCGCCGGGCGAGTTCGCCCGCAAGCTGCGCGGCCTCGGCTTCGAGGCGATCGCGGTGGGCGCCGGGACCGCGCCGGTGCTCGAAGCCCGGCCCGGCTTCCTTGACCATTTCGCCCTGATGTACGAAAAAGCAGGCGCCAAGGCCTACCGCATCCTGCCTCCCAAGAATGACTGACCACCCTGACCTCAGCGGGCTGCGCATCGCCGCCGTGATCCCCTGCTTCAACGAGGCGCTCGCCATCACCCAGGTGGTGGAGGCGTTCCGCGCCGCGCTGCCCGAGGCCGAGATCTACGTCTTCGACAACAACTCGACCGACGGCACCGCGGCCGTGGCGCGCGCCGCCGGCGCCACCGTGATCCATGTCGCGCTGCGCGGCAAGGGCAACGTGGCGCGGCGCATGTTCGCCGACGTCGAGGCCGATGTCTATGTGATGGTCGACGGCGACGCCACCTACGACGTCAGCGAGGTGCGCCGGCTGATCGCCTTGATGGCGGAGGGCAACCTCGACATGGTGGTCGGTTCGCGCGTGGACGACGGCGCCGATGCGCAGACCTACAGGCGCGGCCACCGCTTCGGCAACGCGCTGCTGACCGGCGCCGTGGCAAGACTTTTCGGCGGCCATCTGAGCGACATGCTGTCGGGCTACCGCGTGTTCTCGAGGCGCTATGCGAAGTCTTTCCCGGCGGTGTCGGAAGGCTTCGAGATCGAGACCGAGCTGACCGTGCATGCGCTCGAGCTGCGCATGCCCTTCGCCGAGGTGCCGGTGCCGTACCGCTCGCGGCCCGAGGGCTCCGAAAGCAAGCTGTCGACCTATCGCGACGGCTGGCGCATCCTGAAGACCATCTGCAAGCTGTTCGTGAGCGAGCGGCCGCTGCAGTTCTTCTCCGGCATCGCGGGCCTGCTGGCGCTGCTGTCCGTGATCCTCGCCGTGCCGCTGGTCCTGACCTACGTGCAGACCGGCCTGGTCCCGCGGCAGCCCACGGCCGTGCTGGTGACCGGCACCATGCTGGTCGCGATGCTGTCGCTGGTCTGCGGCGTGGTGCTGCACACCGTGACCATCGGACGGCAGGAGGCCAAGCGCCTGTGCTACCTCGGCATTCCGGGCGTGCGCGAGCGCATCGGCAAGGCGTGAGGCTCGGTCGCGAGTTCCTGTCCTTCGCCGTGGTCGGCACGATCGGCTTCGTGGTCGACCTCGGCGTGCTGTACCTGGTGGCGCCGGCGCTCGGCTGGTATGGCGGGCGCGTGGTGTCCTTCATCGCGGCCGCGACCGCGACCTGGATACTGAATCGCCACTACACCTTCGGTCACCGGCGCTCGGAAGCGTCGCTGGCGCGCGAGTACGCCCGCTACCTGCTGACCATGCTGGGCGGCGCGCTGGTCAACTACGCGGCCTACGCCCTGACCCTGCATTGGCTGGGCGGCCCGCTGGCGCCCGCGCTCGGCGTCGCTGTCGGCAGCTGCGCCGGCCTGGCGGTCAATTTCCTGACGGCGCGCTTCCTGGTGTTCAGGTAGCCCGGCCGGCGCAGCTGGGCCCCTTCGTGAAACACCGCGGAACCGGCTTCGCCGGACCGCTGGTGTTGCCCCCGCAGGGGGCTGAGGAGCCGCGGCTCCAAGCCTGCCTGCGCAGGCTTGGACGGCTTCGAAGAGCCGCTGCCTCTGGCAGCGACTCGAGGCGACTACTGGGGGCGAGCTAAATCACCACCGGAATCTCAGTCGCCGGCGGCGTGTTGCGGCTGCGGCCGCAGCGCACGATGCCGTCGATCATCACCATCCCGACGCCCGGGATGTCTCCGAGCTGCACGCTCTCGAGCAGGGTCTTGCCGGCGGTGTGCTGCGCGCGGTCCATGAAGACGAAGTCGGCGTCGCGGCCGACCTCGATCAGGCCGCAGTTGAGCTTGCGGATGCGCGCCGTGTTGCCGGTCGCGAAGCAGAACACCAGTTCGGCCGGGATGTTGGCGATCGAGGACAGCATCGCCACCATGCGAAGGATGCCCAGCGGCTGCACGCCCGAGCCCGCCGGCCCGTCGGTGCCGAGGATCACGCGGTGCGGGCACTTGAGATCGAGCGCCGCCTTGGCCGCCGCGATGGCGACGCGCTCGTTGCCGTTGTGCACGATCTCGATCGCGCGCGACGACTTCTCGCACAGCTCGCAGACATGCGCCTCGGGCAGCGCGGTGTGGCCGCCGTTGATGTGGCCGATGATGTCGGCGTCGGCCTCGAGCACCACGTCCTTGTCGATCAGGCCCGAGCCCGGGATCGACGGGCCGCCCGTGTGGATGGTGCTCTGGATGCCGTACTTGCGGGCCCAGGCGACCATCTCCTTGGCTTCGTAGCCGGCCTTGACCGAACCCAGGCCGACCTCGCCCAGCAGGCCGACGCCGGCCTCGGCCAGTTCCTTGAAGTCGCTCTCGACCATGCCCTTTTCGATGACCGGCGCGCCGGCCAGCACCTTGACGCCGCCGGGGCGGAAGTTGTCGAAGGCGCGCTGCGCGGTGATCGCCAGTGCCTTGAGGCCGACGATGTCCTTGGGCCGGCCGGGCAGGTGCACCTCGCCGGCCGAGATCATGGTGGTGACGCCGCCGTGCATGGTCGAGTCGATCCAGCCGATCTGGCCCTGGCGCGGGGTCCAGTCGCCGAACACCGGGTGCACGTGGCTGTCGATCAGGCCCGGCGCGACGCAGGTCTTCTTGACGTCGATGACGGTCTTCGCGCCTTCCGTGTCGCAGTCCTTCTCCTTGCCGACCGCGACGATCAGGCCGTCGTCGACGACGATGGTGTCGGCGTCGAGGATGGGTTTGTCGATATCGCCCGAGAGCAGCAGGCCTATGTTCCGGATGACGACCTTGCCCGACTTGGCACCGGTTGCGACTTCTGCCATTTCTTTTCCTCGTGAGTGGATTCTTCTTCCGAAGCGCCGGCATCGACCGTGCGCAGCACCGTCTCGATGACGAAGTCTTCCCAGTGCGTGACGGCTTCGGGCGTTTCGAGCGGCTCGCCGAGGAAGGCGGTCAGCGTGTGCCGGTTCGATGTATAGAAATAACCCGTCGACGCGATCAGCAGGTACAGGTCGCGCGGCGCGACGTCGTCGCGAAACAGTCCCTGCGCGACGCCCGCTGCCACGATCTCGCTGATGATGGAGATCGCCCGCGACGAATATTCGCGGGCCCGCAGCGACTTCGCGATGTGCCGGCCCTTGTGCAGGTTCTCGGTGTTCAGCAGCGTGACGAACTCGGGGTTCTTGCGGTAGTAGCCGAGCACGAAGCGGATCACCGCGGTCAGCGACTCGACCGGCCGCGTGGCGTCGAGGTCGATCGCGGCCTCGGCGTCGTCCATGCGCCGGTAGATGCCTTCGAGCACCGCGATGAACAGGCCTTCCTTGCTGCCGAAGTAGTAGTAGATCATGCGGTCGTACGACTTCGCGGCCTTCGAGATCTTCTCGACGCTGCCGCCGTCGTAGCCGTACTTCGCGAACACCTTGGTGGCTGCGCGCAGGATGCTCTCGCGCGTGGCCTGCGCTGCGGCTTCGCGCACGCCGGTGCGGCGTGTCGCAGGCTTGGGCGCGCCTTTGCGCGGGGCTGCCTTGGACTCGGCCATCTCGGCGCGCCGGCTACTTCTCGGCGAAGGCGCGTTCGACGACGTAGTCGCCGGGCGTCGATGTGTTGCCTTCCTTGAAGCCGCGGGCCTCGAGGATGTGCTTGAGGTCGACCAGCAGGCCCGGGCTGCCGCACAGCATCACGCGGTCCTCGGCGGCATTGAGCGGCGGCAGGCCGAGGTCGTCGGTGAGCTTGTTGGTCTCGATCAGGTCGGTGATCCGGCCCATGTTGCGGAACTCCTCGCGCGTCACGGTCGGGTAGTAGAGCAGTTGCTTCTCGATCATCTCGCCGAGGATCTCGTGCTTGGGCAGGTGGTCGGTGACCAGGTCGTGGTAGGCCAGCTCGTCGACCTGGCGCACCCCGTGCACCAGGATGACCTTCTCGTACTTCTCGTAGGTCTCGGGGTCGCGGATGATGCTCATGAACGGCGCCAGCCCGGTGCCGGTGCCGAACAGGTAGAGCCGCTTGCCCGGCAGCGTGTAGTCGATCAGCAGCGTGCCGGTCGGCTTGCGCCCGACGATGACGGTGTCGCCGACCTGGATGTGCTGCAGCTTGGAGGTCAGCGGGCCTTCCTCGACCTTGATGCTGAGGAACTCCAGGTGCTCTTCATAGTTGGGGCTGACGATGCTGTAGGCCCGCAGCAGGGGCTTGTTGTTGACCTTCAGGCCGATCATCGTGAAGTGGCCGTTCGAGAAACGCAGGGCCGGATCGCGCGTGGTGGTGAAGGTGAACAGGCGGTCGGTCCAGTGGTGGACGCTCAGCACACGTTCTTCGCTGAATGCACTCATAAGGGTCAGGAATGGTTATGAACGAAAAAGGGATGCACCAATTGTCGGCGATGCAGGAGAAAACACCATTGCAAGCATCGGGCCCGTTTGCTACATTGATCTCGAAAATGTAGTGTTCACCACATGAAGGTGTAGTGGATGCTACACAAACGTCAGTTCCAGCACAAGTGAAGGTGCAAGCGGGTTTCCGGCACAGATGTTGCACTCCCGCTGGCCTCATCCCAAGAAATTGCCACGAGGTTCCCCGCGATGACCGAACACACCAAGACAGACGGACTGCCCGGCATGGACATGCCGGTGCTGCCCGAGGCGACCGGCCGGGCGCCGCTGCGCAACGAGCGCATGAATGCCGCCAAGGTCGAGTGCAATGCCTGCCCCGTGCTGTGCCAGATCTCCGAGGGCCGCACCGGCGCCTGCGACCGCTACGCCAACCGCGCCGGCGTGCTGGTCCGGGTCGACCCGGTGGTGCTGCTGCGGCGCGAACTGGCCAGCGAGTCGCCCGCGCTGGTGCCCTTCGCCCGCGTCGGCAACGAGATCGACGAGGCCGGGCGCACCGAGCCGCCGGTGGCCGATGCCGACTGGACCGGCGATCTCCTTCACGCCGACGAGGTCTTCGTGACCGGCGTGGGCTCGTCCACTACCTACCCCGACTACAAGCCCGCGCCCTTCATCGTGGCCTCGAAGGCGCAGGGCGTCGACATGGTGACGGTGGTCACCGAGGGCATCTTCAGCTACTGCAGCTTCAAGGTGAAGATCGACACCGACCGCTTCCTGGGCGCCGAGCAGGCCAACGTGCGCTACAAGGGCGAGGTCGTGGGCCACGTCACCACGGCCGAGTACGGCTCGCAGATGCTGTCGCTGGGCGGCGTGCACCACCTCACGGGCGGCAGCAAGAAGGAAGGCCGCATGACCTGCGAGCTGATGCAGCTGCTGGGCAACAAGCAGGCGGTCGAATGCGTGATCGACGGCGGCGCCAGCATGGTCATCCAGGCCGGCCGCGCACCGATCGTCAACGGCGTCGAAGAAAAGCGCATGCGCGTGGGCTGCGGCTCGGCGGCCGTGGGCATCTTCGCGCGCCAGCTGTTCGGCCATGCCGACGAGGTGGTGGTGGTCGACGACCACATCACCGGCGTGCTGACCGAGCACCAGGCCGGGCGCTGCCTCGACATGCCGCCCTCGGGCATCCAGATGCGCGGGCGCAAGTCGACGCCCGGGCGCTATTTCCAGGTCGCCAATCCGGGCGACGGATGGGGCGGCACCGACATCGCCGACCCGCTGTCGATCATCGAGGGCTGGGAGGAGGGCGTGGCGCGGCCGGGCCTGCGCCTGCTCATGACCTCCACCACCGGCGAGCATGCCCAGTGGTATGTGCTCGACGAGCAGTTGCAGCCGGTCGAGCAGCCGATGCCCGCCGACGTGCGCCGCATCGTCGATCGCATCGGCGAGAACTGCGAGCCTTCGCTGTGCACCGTGCTGTTCCTCGGCGGCGCCGGCGGTTCCTTGCGCGCCGGCGTCACCGAGAACCCGGTGCTGCTCACGCGGGCCATCAAGCGTGCGCTGGTCAACGTCACCTGCGGCGGTGCGCCGGCCTATGTGTGGCCGGGCGGCGGCATCACCGTGATGGTCGACGTGCTGCGCATGCCCGACAACAGCTTCGGCACGGTGCCGACCCCGGCCATCGTGGCGCCGATCGAATTCAGCATGCGCCGCGAGGACTATGCCGCGCTCGGCGGCCACATGGAGCACGTGTTCACGCTCGAGCAGGCGCTGGCGCGCGGCGCCTGGCAGGACGACGGTGCGCCGCTGTCGCGCCAGTGGCGGCGCATGGATGCGGCCAATCCCTGGCCGCTCGGCCAGCCGCCGATGCTGGGCTAGGACTAGGACTGGGACATGTCTGCACAACGCACCGCGCTCGACGGCGGCCGCTGGCATTTGAACCACGGCCCGATCGACATCATTGCCGAAGCCCACGGCAATGACGTCGAGGTCGCGGTCGCGCACGAGCATGCCTGGCGGCGCTTCGCCGTGCTGCTCGATGAACTGGTGGCCGAACTGCCCCTGCTGCGTCGCCCGGTGGGTACCGACTGTCCCGTGAAGGGCCCGGTCGCCCGCCGCATGTGGGAAGCCTGCGCACCGTTCCGTGCCGGCTTCATCACGCCGATGGCGGCGGTCGCCGGCGCGGTGGCGCAGGAACTCATCGCCTGCTTCCACCGCCCGGGCATCGAGCGCGCCTGGATCAACAACGGCGGCGATATCGCGCTGCACCTGGCGCCCGGGCAGACGGCGCGCATCGGTCTGTTCGCCGACCTCGCGCGCTTCGACCTGCGCGACTGCGGCCCCATCACCACCGATGGCCAGTTCGAGCTGCGTGCCGAGCATCCGGCGCGCGGCGTCGCCACCAGCGGCTGGCGCGGCCGGAGCTTCTCGCTCGGCATCGCCGACAGCGTGACGGTCTTGGCGGCGACAGCGGCCCAGGCCGATGCGGCGGCCACCGTGATCGCCAATGCGGTCGATGCCGACGATCCCGGCATCCGCCGCTGCCCCGCGAGCGAATGCAAGGACGACAGCGACCTCGGCGACATCCCGGTCACGGTCGACGTGGCCACGCTGGCGCCCGCCGTCGTGCACCGTGCACTGGAGGCGGGCGTCGCGCGCGCCGAGCGGCTGCAGCAGCTCGGGCTCGCATGGTCGGTGGTACTGGTCTGCCAGGGGCAGTGGCGGGTCGTGCAGCCCTTAAGCTCCGGTCTTCCGGCGGCACCGCCCCAGAGCGAGGGCAGCATCGCAGCCGATGCAGTTGGTTCAGTATTTGCTTAACGAAAAGCAGGGCACCTTTTCATGATCGATATCCGTCGCGTCTTCACCCATGTCGAGCACATCCACCACGAGTTCGGACCACCCGTCGCAACGCCGCTGGTGCGTGGCGCCATCGGCGCGGTGCTGACCAATCCCTTCGCGGGCCGCTACGAGCCCGACATCCTGCCGATGATGGCGCTGCTCGACCCGGTGGGCGTCGACATGGCGCATCGGCTGCGCGCCGCCATGGACGTGCCGGTGGAGCGCATCGCGACCTACGGCAAGGGCGCCATCGTCGGCGCTGCCGGCGAGCTCGAGCACGGCGCGCTGTGGCACGTGCCCGGCGGCTACGCGATGCGCGAACTGCTCGGCTGGAAGGGCGACCGCGAGGCCTATCGCAAGGGCCAGGTCGAAGAGAAGACCGGCCAGCCCGGCAACGCGCTGTCGATCGTGCCGTCGACCAAGAAGGTCGGTCCACCGGGCGCCACGCTCGACGTGCCGCTGACCAACATCAACGCCAGCTACGTGCGCGGCCAGTTCGACGCCATCGAGGTCCGCGTGCCGGGTGCGCCGGCGGCCGACGAGATCGTCTTCATCCTCGCGATGAGCACGGGCTACCGCGTGCATGATCGCGTCGGCGGGCTCCGCGCGGAAAACATCAGCAAATGGGACGGCCTGCGCTGAACCCCGATCGCATCGAAGAGACAAGGAACAAATCCATGACCGCGAACATCCGCAAGCTCGTTATCCAGGTCGACGAAACCCGCAAGGAAATGGGCCAGGCCATCGACCCGCCCACGCGCCGCGCCGTCGCCATCGCCGTGATCGAGAACCCCTACGCCGGCCGCTACAGCGAGTCGCTCGACGAACTGATCGCGATCGGCGAGGAGCTCGGCGCGCTGCTGGGCCGGAAGGCCGTGGCCGCGCTCGGCATCGAGCCTGGCCAGGCACAGAGCTACGGCAAGGCCGCGATCGTCGGCGAGGCCGGCGAGCTCGAGCATGCCGCCGCGATCCTCCATCCGAAGCTCGGCGCACCACTGCGCGCGGCGGTCGAGAAGGGCGCCGCGCTGGTGCCGTCGAGCAAGAAGCGCGGCACGCTCGGCACCGCCATCGACGTGCCGCTGGGCCACAAGGACGCCGCCTTCGTGCGCAGCCATTTCGACGCCATCGAGGCCCGCGTGTCGGATGCTCCGCGCGCCAACGAGATCGTCGTCGCGGTCGCGGTCACCGACAGCGGCCGTCCGCTGCCGCGCATCGGCGGCCTCCAAGCCTCCGAGATCAAGGGCGAGGACGGGCTCCGTTGAGCCCGTTCGTCGCAAAGCTTTTCTTTCTGTTCGATCCCAAGGAGTTCCCGATGAATCCATTGCGCCTTGCCTTCACCGCGGCCGCGGTCGCCACGCTCGCCACTGCACTCGTTCCCGCGCACGCACAGGGCGTGATCAAGATCGGCGAGATCAACAGCTACAAGGCGCAACCCGCCTTCCTCGAGCCCTACAAGAAGGGCATGGAACTCGCGGTCGACGAGATCAACGCTGCCGGCGGCGTCAACGGCAAGAAGATCGAACTGATCAGCCGCGACGACAACGCCAACCCGGGCGACGCGGTGCGCGTGGCCGAAGAGCTGGTGTCGCGCGAGAAGGTCGACATCCTGGCCGGCACTTTCCTGTCGAACACCGGCATGGCGGTGGCCGACTTCGCCAAGCAGAAGAAGTTCTTTTTCCTGGCCGGCGAGCCGCTGACCGACAAGCTCACCTGGCAAGGCGGCAACGCCTACACCGTGCGCCTGCGTCCCGGCACCTACATGCAGGCCGCGATGCTGGTGCCCGAGGCGGCCAAGCTCAAGAAGAAGCGCTGGGCCGTGGTGTACCCCAACTACGAGTACGGCCAGTCGGCGGTGGCGGCCTTCAAGACCTTGCTGAAGGCGGCACAGCCCGATGTCGAGTTCGTCGCCGAGCAGGCCACGCCGCTCGGCAAGGTCGACGCCGGCAGCGTGGTGCAGGCGCTGGCCGATGCCAAGCCCGACGCGATCTTCAACGTGCTGTTCGGCGCCGACCTGTCGAAGTTCGTGCGCGAAGGCAACACCCGCGGCCTGTTCAAGGACCGCGACGTGGTGAGCGTGCTGACCGGCGAGCCCGAGTACATGGACCCGCTCAAGGACGAGGCGCCCAACGGCTGGATCGTCACCGGCTACCCGTGGTACGGCATCACCACGCCCGCCCACAAGGCCTTCGAGCAGGCCTACCAGGCCAAGTTCAAGGACTATCCGCGGCTCGGCTCGGTGGTCGGCTACAGCATGATCAAGTCGGCCGCCGCCGGCATCGCCAAGGCCAAGAGCACCGACACCGAGAAGGTGGTCGCGGCCTTCAAGGGCCTGCAGGTCGACACGCCCTTCGGCAAGATCACCTACCGCGCCGAGGACAACCAGTCGACCATGGGCGCCTTCGTGGGCCGCACCAAGAACGACGGTGGCAAGGGCGTGATGGTCGAATACGTGTACCTCGACGGTGCGGATGCCAAGTACCAGCCGAGCGCCGCCGAGATCAAGAAGTCGCGCGCTGCCGACTAAGCCAGGAACGAACGGGCCATGAGCTTCTCAGGTTTCATCGTCCAGCTGCTCAACGGGCTGGCGAGCGCGTCCTCGCTGTTCCTCGTGGCAGCCGGGTTGTCGCTGATCTTCGGCGTCACGCGCATCGTGAACTTCGCCCATGGCTCGTTCTTCATGGTCGGCATCTACGTCGCCTACACGCTGGTCGACCGGCTCGGCACCGGCTTCGGCTTCTGGCCGGCGCTGGTGATGGCGGCGCTGGCGGTCGGCGTGCTGGGCGCGCTGATCGAGGTGGTGCTGCTGCGGCGCATCTACAAGGCGCCCGAACTCTTCCAACTGCTGGCCACCTTCGCGCTGGTGCTGGTCATCAAGGATGCGGTGCTGTGGCTTTGGGGCCCCGACGAACTGCTGGGCCCGCGTGCGCCCGGCCTGTCGGGTTCGGTCACGATCCTCGGCCGGCAGTTTCCCTCCTACGACCTGTTCCTGATCGTGGTCGGGCCGGTGGTGCTCGGGCTGGTCTGGCTGCTGCTCACGCGCACCCGCTTCGGCACGCTGGTGCGCGCCGCCACGCAAGACCGCGAGATGGTCAGCGCGCTGGGCGTCAACCAGGCCTGGCTCTTCACCGCGGTGTTCGCGCTCGGCGCGCTGCTTGCGGGGCTCGGCGGCGCGCTGCAGCTGCCGCGCGAACCCGCCACGCTCGAGATGGACCTCAACACCATCGGCGCCGCCTTCGTGGTGGTGGTGGTCGGCGGGATGGGCTCGATCCCCGGCGCCTACGCGGCCGCGCTGCTGATCGCCGAGATCAAGGCGATCTGCATCTGGCTCGGCGTGGTCGAGGTCTTCGGGCTCACCGTCTCGTTCTCCAAGCTCACGCTGGTGGTCGACTTCCTCGTGATGGCCGTCGTGCTGGTCTGGCGGCCCTGGGGCCTGTTCGGCAAGCCGCAAGCACCGAGCCGCTACGTGGGCATGCAGGAGGAACCGCTGCGCCGTCCGGGACGCACCTACGTCATTGCGGCCGCGCTGTTCGGCCTGGTGCTGGCGGCGATGCCGTTCATCACCGCCGGCTCGCCCTACACCACGGTGCTGATGATCGACCTGCTGATCGCCGCGCTGTTCGCGGCCAGCCTGCACTTCATCATGGGGCCGGCCGGCATGCACTCCTTCGGCCACGCCGCCTACTTCGGGCTCGGTGCCTACGGCGCCGCGCTGCTGGTGCGTTCCAGCGGCATGCCGATGGAGCTGGCCTTGATCGTCGCGCCATTGGTGGCCGCGCTGGGCGCCTTCGTCTACGGCTGGTTCGCGGTGCGGCTGTCGGGCGTCTACCTCGCGATGCTGACGCTGGCCTTCGCGCAGATCACCTGGGCCATCACCTACCAGTGGGACAGCTTCACCGGCGGCAGCAACGGGCTCACCGGGGTCTGGCCTTCCGAATGGCTGGCCGACAAGCGGGCCTACTACTGGGTCACGCTGGCGCTCGTCGGGCTCGGCGTGCTGTGGTTGCGGCGCGTGCTGTTCTCGCCCTTCGGCTATGCGCTGCGCGCGGGCCGCGATTCGCAGCTGCGCGCCGATGCGATCGGCATCGACGTCAAGCGCATGCAGTGGGTGGCCTTCGTGATCGCCGGCACCGCGGCCGGCCTGGCCGGTGCGCTCTACGCGTTTTCCAAGGGCAGCATCTCGCCCGAGTCGCTCAGCGTCGGCAAGTCGGTCGACGGCCTCGTCATGGTGCTGCTCGGCGGCATCCAGACCCTGGCCGGCCCGGTGGTGGGCGCGGTCACCTTCACCTGGCTGCACGACACGGTGGCGCGCAACACCGACTACTGGCGCGCCATGCTGGGCGGCATCATCCTGCTGCTGGTGCTGCTGTTCCCGCAGGGCATCGCGGGCTTCGTCAAGCAGCTCTTCGACCGGCGCCGCCACGCGGCCGAAGCGGTCGACCTCAAGGAGGTGAAGGCATGAGCCTTCTCAAAGTACAAGAACTCGGCAAGTCCTTCGGCGGCGTCAAGGCGGTCGACGGCATCAGCTTCGAACTGGCTGCCGGCGAACTGCTGGCACTGATCGGCCCCAACGGCGCCGGCAAGTCCACCACCTTCAACATGGTCAACGGCCAGCTCAAGGCCGACCGCGGCTCGATCCGGCTGGACGGCCAGGAACTCGTGGGCCGCAAGCCACGCGAGATCTGGCGCCTGGGCGTGGGCCGCACCTTCCAGATCGCCGAGACCTTCGCCTCGCTGACGGTGGCCGAGAACGTGCAGATGGCCCTGCTGTCGCACGACCACAAGCTGTTCTCGACCTGGCGCCGCGCGGCCGACCACAAGCGCGACGAGGCGCTGTCGCTGCTCGACCAGGTCGGCATGAAGCCCCAAGCCGACCGGCCCTGCAGCGTGCTGGCCTACGGCGACGTCAAGCGCGTCGAGCTCGCGATCGCGATGGCCAACAGCCCCAAGCTGCTGCTGATGGACGAGCCCACCGCGGGCATGGCACCGAAGGAGCGCAACGCGCTGATGGCCCTGACCAAGCAGCTCGTGATCGACCGCGGCATGGCGGTGCTGTTCACCGAACACAGCATGGACGTGGTGTTCGCCTACGCCGACCGCATGATCGTGCTGGCCCGCGGACGCCTGATCGCGCAGGGCAAGCCGCTCGAGATCCGCGACCATCCGAAAGTGCAGGAGGTGTACTTCGGCAGCGGCAAGACCTTCGAGAAGATCGCGGAGAAGGCGGCCGCGGTGAATGCGGCGGTAGGAGAGCACGCATGAGTTCGCACGAGACCCTGCTCGAAGCCAAGGCGCTGTGCGCCTGGTACGGCGCCGCGCAGATCCTCTACGACGTCGATCTCGAGGTGCGGCGCGGCGAAGTCGTGGCGCTCATGGGCCGCAACGGCGCCGGCAAGTCGACCACGCTGAAGGCCCTGATCGGCATGCTGGCCAAGCGCCGCGGCGCGGTGCGCTTCCTCGGCCACGACATCTCGAAGAGCGAGCCGCACCTGGCGGCCCGGCTGGGCCTGGGTTTCGTGCCCGAGGACCGGCGCGTGTTCACCGACCTCAGCGTGATGGAGAACCTCGAGGTCGGCAAGCAGGCGGCGCGGCGCTGGAGCGACGGCACCGATGCCCCGCTGTGGACGCCCGAGCGCCTGTTCAAGCTGTTCCCGAACCTCGGCGAGATGCCGAACCGTCCGGGCGGCCGCATGAGCGGCGGCGAGCAGCAGATGCTGACCGTGGCCCGCACGCTGATGGGCAACCCCTACCTGGTGCTGCTCGACGAGCCTTCCGAGGGCGTGGCGCCGGTGATCGTCGAGCAGATGGCGAACATGATCCTGGAGCTCAAGGCGCAGGGCGTGAGCATCCTGCTGTCGGAGCAGAACATGCACTTCGCGGAGCTGGTGTCCGACCGCGCCTATGTGCTCGAGAAGGGGCAGATCCGCTACCACGCGTCGATGGCCGAGCTGGCCGCGAACGACGAGGTGCGCAGGGCCTATCTCAGCGTCTGATTTCATCAACCCGAGGAGCGACAACCATGCACAACACCCGCAGAACCCTCTTGAAGTCCACCGCCGCGCTGGGTCTGCTCGGCCTCGGCGTTTCGCCGCTCTTCGCCGCCGCGAAGATCAAGCCCGCGGCCAACGCGGCGCTGATCGTGGTCGACGTGCAGAACTGCTTCGTCGAAGGCGGCACGCTGCCGGTCAAGGGCGGGGCCGAGGTGGTGCCGGTCATCAACAAGCTGGCCGAGGCCTTCGACAACATCGTGGTCACGCAGGACTGGCACACGCCGGGCCATGCCTCCTTCGCCAGCACCCATGCCGGCAAGAAGCCCTTCGAGACCACCAAGCTCAGCTACGGCAATCAGGTGCTCTGGCCGGACCACTGCGTGCAGGGAACCGACGACGCCGGCCTCCACAAGGAACTCAAGCTGCCGACCGCCCAGTTGATCATCCGCAAGGGCTTCCACAAGGACATGGACAGCTACTCGGCCTTCGAGGAGGCCGACCACAAGACCACCACCGGCCTGGCCGGCTACCTGAAGGGACGCGGCGTCAAGACCGTGTTCGTCACCGGTCTCGCGACCGACTTCTGCGTGGCCTGGACCGCCATGGATGCGCGCAAGGCCGGCTTCGAGGTCTACGTGATCGAGGACGCGACCCGCGCCATCGACCTCAACGGTTCGCTTGCCGCGGCCTGGAAGCAGATGGCCGCCAAGGGTGTCAAGCGCATCCAGTCGAGCGACTTCGTCTAGGCCGTCACCAGAGATGCCGGGGTTCGCACTGAAGGTCAACGGTCGCAGCGTCGAACTCGCGGCGTCGCACGAGGCCTCGCTGCTGCACGTGCTGCGCAACGACCTGGGGCTCAATGGCCCCAAGTACGGCTGCGGCCTGGGCCAATGCGGCGCCTGCACCGTGTGGGTCGACGGCGTCGCGGCGCGGGCCTGCGTGATCCCGGCGCACGGCGTCGCGGGCCGCGAGATCACCACGCTCGAAGGATTGCCTGATGTGGCCCCCACGCTCGGCACTTTCGTGTCCTCGCTGCCCCCCGAGGGGGCTGCCGCGCCTTGGGGCGGCCCTGCGGCGCGGCGCGCGCGCTGGCACCCCGTGCAGCAGGGCTTCGAGGATGCCCAGGCCGCGCAATGCGGCTACTGCCTCAACGGCATGGTGATGCAGGCCGCGGCGCTGCTGGCGCGCGAGCCGAATCCGAGCGAGGCGCGGATTCGCAGCGAACTCTCGGGCAACCTGTGCCGCTGCGGCACGCACATCGAGATCCTGGCCGCCGTGCAGCGCGCCGCGCTGCTGATCGCGAAGGGCGCGCAGACGTGAGCCGGCGCGCCGACTCGCCCCGCACGCGCAGCGAATTCCTCCAGGCCGACGGCGTCCTCGTCGTCGTCCGCGAGACGCCTCCGGCGCCGCCGCCGGCACCGGGCCAACCCGCGCTGGTGTCGGGCAACCCGGCCGAAGGCCCCGAGGTGCTGCTCGCGGTCTGGGACGACGGCAGCGTCACCGCGCTGAACGGCCACGTCGATCTCGGCACCGGCATCCAGACCGCGCTGTCGCAGATCGTGGCCGAGGAACTTGACGTGCCGATGGCGCAGGTCCGCATGGTGCTCGGCGATACCGCGCGCACGCCCAACCAGGGCGCGACGATCGCCAGTGCCTCGATCCAGATCCACGCAGCGCCTTTGCGGCTGGCGGCGGCGCAGGCGCGCGGCTGGCTGCTGGCCCAGGCGGCCGAGCACTTCGGCGTCCAGCCCGCGCTGCTGACGCTGCGCGACGGCCGCATCCAGGCCGGCGACGACCCGGCCTTCGGCATCGGCATCGGCGAACTGGTGGCGGGCGGGCGCAGCGTGCTGCAAGTGGATGAGGCGGCGCGGCTCAAGGACCCGGCCGACTACCGCATCGTCGGCAGTTCGCCGCCGCGCGTCGACATCCCCGCCAAGCTGGCCGGCGACACCGTCTTCGTGCACGACATGCGCCTGCCCGGCATGCTGCACGGCCGCGTCGTGCGGCCGCCCTATGCGGGCGCGGACCACGGCGACTACATCGGCAACACGCTGGAGTCGGTCGACGAGGCCTCGATCGCGCACATCCCCGGCATCCGCGCGGTGGTCGTGATCCGCGACTTCGTCGGCATCGTCGCCGAGCGCGAAGAGCATGCCGAGCAGGCGCTGCGCGAACTGCGCGTGCGCTGGAAGGCCTGGCCCGGACTGCCCCCGCTCGACGACCTCGAAGGCGCGATCAGCGCCAACCCGTCGAGCCAGCGATTGCTGGTCGACGAAGGCGATGTCGACGCGGCGCTGGCGAGTGCCGCGAAAGCGATGCCGCGGACCTACGTCTGGCCGTACCAGATGCATGCGTCGATCGGGCCGTCGTGCGCGCTCGCGCATTGGCAGCCGGACGGCGACGCGGAACTTCGTGTGTGGGCGGGCTCGCAGAACCCGCACGTGCTGCGGGCCGATCTCGCGAAGCTCATGGGCCTCGACGACATCGAAGTCGACGTAGTCCGAATGGAGGCCGCCGGCTGCTACGGCCGCAACGGCGCCGACGACGTCGCGGCCGACGCGGCGCTGCTGGCGCGTGCGGTCGGCGCGCCGGTGCGGGTGCAGCTCACGCGCGAACAGGAGCACCTGTGGGAGCCCAAGGGTGCCGCGCAGCTGATGCGGATCAACGGCGGCCTCGATGCCGAGGGCGGTGTCGCGGCCTACGACTTCGAGACCTCCTATCCGTCCAATGGCGCGCCCACGCTGGCGCTGCTGCTGACGCGCACCATCGAGCCGGTGGCCCAGGCCTTCGAGATGGGCGACCGCACTGCGCGCCCGCCCTACGGCTACGCCAACCTGCGCGTGAAGGTCAACGACATGGCGCCGATCGTGCGCGCCTCGTGGCTGCGCGGCGTCTCGGCGCTGCCGAGCTCGTTCGCGCACGAGTCCTACGTCGACGAGCTCGCGACCGCCGCGGGCGTCGACCCGGTCGCATTCCGGCTGCGCCACCTGCACGATCCGCGCGCCGCCGAGCTGGTGCGCGAGACCGCGCAGAAGGCCGGCTGGCGCATGCGCACCGGCCCGCAGGAAGATGCCGACGGCGATCATCCTTCCAGGCGCGCCGACGCCCGCGTGGGCCCCGGCGGCGACATCCTGTTCGGCCAGGGCTTCGCCTATGCGCGCTACGTGCACAGCAAGTGGCCGGGCTTCGGCGCCGCCTGGTCGGCCTGGGTGGCCGACGTCGAGGTCAACCGCAAGACCGGCGAAGTGCATGTGCGCCGTGTGGTGGTCGGGCATGACGCGGGGCTGATGGTCAACCCGGCCGGCGTCGAGCACCAGATCCACGGCAACGTGGTGCAGACCACCAGCCGCGCGCTCAAGGAGCAGGTCCGCTTCGCGCCGCAGGGCGCGCCGGATGCGGCGCTGCTGCCCGGCGTGCCGCCCTCGGGCGTGGTCGCCAGCCGCGAGTGGGGCAGCTACCCGATCATCAATTTCCGCGAAGTGCCGGTGATCGAGGTGATGCACCTGCAGCGCCCGGGCGAGCCGCCGCTGGGCGCGGGCGAGTCGTCCTCGGTGCCGGGCACCGCGGCGATCGCCAATGCGATCTTCGACGCCACCGGGGTGCGCTTCCGGGCGCCTCCGTTCACGCCCGAGGTGGTGCGCGCGGCGCTGAATCCGCTGCCGGCGCCCGCCGGGCCGGAAGACGCCGCCGCGGCACGGCGAGCGCTGCCGGCCTCCGCGCCATGGCCGACGCGCCGCGGCCTCTGGGCCGGCGCCGGGGCGCTGATCGTCGGCGGCATCGGCGTGGTCGCGGGYCTGCTGGGCTGGCGCTCGGCCATCGCGCCGGTCAGCTTCAGCGCGTCCGCCTACAGCGAAACCACGATCGAGCGCGGCCGCACGCTGGCCGCGCTCGGCGACTGCGCGGTCTGCCACACCGCGCCGGGCGGCACGCCGAACGCCGGCGGCCGCGCGATGGAGACGCCCTTCGGCACCCTCCACACCACCAACCTCACGCCCGATGCCGACACCGGCCTCGGCCGCTGGTCCTTCACGGCCTTCCAGCGCGCGATGCGCGAGGGGATCTCGCGCGACGGCCGCCACCTGTACCCGGCCTTCCCGTACACCGCCTTCGCCAAGACCAGCGACGACGACCTGCAGGCGCTGTATGCCTACTTCATGTCGCTGCCGCCGGTGCGAGCCGAGACCCCACCGGCCGAGCTCAGGTTCCCGTTCGGCCTGCGCCCGTTGATGGCCGGCTGGAATGCGCTGTTCCACGACCCCGCGTCCTACCAGCCGGTGGCGACGCAGAGCGCCGAGTGGAACCGCGGCGCCTACCTGGTCAACGGGCTCGGCCACTGCGGTGCCTGCCACACGCCGCGCAATGCGCTCGGCGCGGAGCAGGGCGGCCGCGCCTTCCTGTCGGGGGCGATGGTCGACGGCTGGGAGGCGCCGGCGCTGACCGCGCTGTCGACCTCGGCCGTGCCCTGGACCGCCGACGCGCTCTACGGCTACCTGCGCCACGGCCATGCAACGCAGCACGGCACCGCCGGCGGCCCGATGGCCGAGGTGGTGCGCGAACTCGCGGCGGTGCCGGACGCCGACATCCGCGCGATGGCCAGCTATCTCGCGTCCTTCAGCCCTGCCACGCCCCAAGAGGTGGCGCAGGCGCAGACGCAGCACGTGGTCGCCACGGCGGCGGCGCAGCAGGGCCGCCTGCTCGGCCCGGCGCAGCGCATGTTCGACAGCGCCTGCGCCGCCTGCCACCACGACGGCGACGGCCCGACCCTGCTCGGCGTCAACACGCCGCTGGCGCTCAACAGCAAGCTCACGAGCGCGCGGCCCGACAACCTGCTGCGCACCATCCTCGATGGCGTGCGCGAGCCGGCCGCGCGCGACATCGGCTTCATGCCGGCTTTCCGCGAGGCGCTCGACGACGCCCAGATCGCCGAGCTGGCCGGCTACATGCGGGCCCGCTTCGCGCCGCAGGAGCCGGCGTGGAAGGACCTGCCGGCGAGCGTGGCGCGCCTGCGGGCCGAGCCGCCGAACGCCCCGCGACGCTGAGAACAGGTTCTCAGACTCCCGTACGATCCGGGGCGCAGAGGCCGAATCACCGGCCCGCTCCTGGAGACCTTCGCATGACCTCGATCTTTTCGCCCGCCCAGTCCCTGCCTCGCGATGCCGAGCGCGCCACGCTGGTCGGTCGCCTCTGGCAGCCCGACATCGGACCGGTGCTGGTCGCGGTGCACGAGGGCGGCCTGCACGATCTCTCGCGCATTGCCGCCACCGCCAGCCAGCTGCTGGAGCTCGACGACCCGGTCGGCGCGGTGCGCGAGGCGCTGCGCGACCAGCGCACGCCGCGTGTGGCGTCGCTCGAACGGGCGCTCGCCAACAGCGACGCGACCCGCCGCGACCCGCAGCATCCGTGGCTGCTCGCGCCCTGCGACCTGCAGGCCGTGAAGGCCAGCGGCGTGACCTTCATCGCCAGCCTGCTGGAGCGCGTGATCGAGGAGCAGTCGCGCGGCGATGCCTCCAAGGCCGAGTCGATCCGCGCCGCGCTCGGCGGCGTGCTGGGCGACAACCTGGCCGGGATCGTGCCGGGCTCGCCGCAGGCCGCCAAGGTCAAGGACGTGCTGATTGCGCAGGGCGCCTGGTCGCAGTACCTCGAGGTCGGCATCGGGCCCGACGCCGAGATCTTCACCAAGGCGCCGGTGCTGGCCGCCGTGGGCACCGGCGCCGATGTCGGCATCCATTCGGGCTCGGTCTGGAACAACCCCGAGCCCGAGGTCGTGCTGGCGGTCGACAGCCGCGGCCGCACGCTCGGCGCCGCGCTTGGCAACGACGTCAACCTGCGCGACTTCGAGGGCCGCAGTGCGCTGCTGCTCGGCAAGGCCAAGGACAACAACGCGTCCTGCGCCATCGGCCCTTTCATCCGCCTGTTCGACGATCACTTCGGCATCGAGGACGTGCGCCGCATCACGGTGGCGCTGCGGGTGGTCGGCTCCGAGGGCTTCACGCTCGACGGCGCCAGCTCGCTGGCGAAGATCAGCCGCGACCCGCTCGACCTGGTGGCGCAGGCGATCGGCCCGCACCATGCCTACCCGGACGGCCTGATGCTGTTCCTCGGCACCATGTTCGCGCCGACGCAGGACCGCCACGGCCCGGGCCAGGGCTTCACCCATGTGGTCGGCGACCAGGTGACGATCTCGGCCCCCGAACTCGGCGCGCTGCACAACCGCGTGGTGCATGCCGACCAGGCGCCGCGCTGGACCTTTGGCATCGGCGCGCTGATGCGCAACCTCGCAGGCCGCGGGATCATTTGACTCGCCCCCACATGTTGCTCGCCCCCAGGTTGGGCTCACTTCGTGTAGCCCGCCCACCCCCTGCCGGGGGCAACACCAGCGGCCCGGCGGAGCCGGTTCCGCGGTGTTTCACGAAGGGGCCGGGCTGCGCCGGCCATGGCGTTGGGCGGCCAGCAGCGCGAGTACCGCCACCAAGCTGCCGATCAGAAGGATCCACAGGCCGGCCGTGTAGCCGCCCGCGGGCGTCCACAGCAGGCCCAGCGTCAGTGGCGCGAGGGCGCGGGCGATCGCGCTGGGCAGGCCCAGCGCGCCGTTGAGCGTGGCCACGTGTTCGCGGTTCACGTACTGGGCGATCGCGGTGCCCTTGACGATTGTCAGCATCCCGTTGCCCATGCCGTAGAACAGCACGAAGGCCAGCGCCGCGGCCGGATGGCCGGCGCCGGCCAGCAGGGTCGCGAGACCGATCGGGATCAGGCAGGGGATCAGCCGGTTGGCCAGGTGCAGGTCGAAGTGGTGCTCGAAGAAGTAGAGCAGGGCGCGGCCGAACACCTGCACGATGCCGATCGCGGCCGGCACCGCGATGGCCCAGGTTTCCGACAACCCGGCGCCGCGCAGCAGGCTCACCATGTGCGGCGGCAGCGCAGCGGTCACCGCCATCAGCAGCACGGTGAAGACGCCGATCAGCAGGAAGGGCGCGCTGCGCAGGTAGTGGCCGACGGGTTGCCGTGGTGCGGCGGCGCCCGTGGCCGGCGCGCCGACGCTGCGCTTCGGCGCGTGCCGCAGGATCGATGCATGCAGCGGCGCGCACAGCAGCAGATGGATCGCGGCCAGCACCCACAGCGCGTGGCGCCAGCCAAGCCGCGCGATCAGCCAGGCGTCGAGCGGGATGAAGACCGTGCTGGCCAGACCGCCGAGGAAGGTCAGCGTGATGATGGCGCGGCGGAAGTCGTTTGGAAAGCGGCGCGTGACGACCGCGAAGGCCGGGTTGTAGAGCGTGGCCGAGAGCGCCGTGCCGAGCAGCAGCCAGGCCGCATAGAAGCCGGCCGCGCTGTGCACCCCGCTGTGCAGCAGCAGGCCGGCGGCGATCAGCAGCGAGCCGCCGGTCATCACCGCGCGCTCGTGGCCGCGGTCGATCCAGCGTCCGACGGGCCACGCCATGGCGCCTTCCGCCAGCAGCGCGAGGCTGAAGGCGAGCGAGGACTGGGCCCGGCTCAGGCCAAGCTCGCGCTCCACCGGCTCCATCAACAGCGCGAAGGTGTAGAAGACGCTGCCCCAGGTGATGAGCTGGCCCAGGGAGAGCCAGGCGACGAGGCGGCGGTCGTAGGGGGCGGGAAGCGGCTGCGGTTCGGAAAGGCCCATCGGCCCTGACTCTAACGGGCGGAGCCCGCCCGGATCGGGGCCCGGTTCTTCAGTTCGAGGCGGTCAGTGGCCGCGCCACGTCGCGGGTGGAGGCTGATTGCGACGTGTCGGTCTTCGACGTCAGCAGCAGCTTGTGGATCACCGCGCCGATGACCGCCCCCGCGATCGGCGCCACCCAGAACAGCCACAGCGGGTCCACCGCGATGGCCGGACCGAACAGGGCCGGCCCGGTGCTGCGCGCCGGGTTGACCGAGGTGTTGGTCACGGGAATGGAGACCAGGTGGATCAGCGTCAGGCACAGCCATTGCGATTACACGGTGTCAGGACATGTCATGAGCCGACGCGACTGTCGGTCCTTCAGTCGACCGTCTGCAGTGCCCGCCGGTACTGCACCGCCTCCGCCACATGCGCGACGTCGACGTCCTGGGTGCCTGCGAGGTCGGCAATCGTGCGCGCCACCCTGAGCGCCCGATGCGTGCTGCGCGCCGACCAGCCCAGGCGTGCTGCCGCGGTGTGCAGGAATGCCAGCGCCGCCGGCAGCAGGGCCGCGTGCCGGTCGATCTCGGCACCGGCCAGCGCCTGGTTGGTCCCGCCCTGTCTGGCCAGGGCGCGTTCGCGCGCCACCACGGCCCGGGCCCGGATCGCCTCGGTCGCTTCGCCGGCCGCGGCTTCCAGCAGCTGCTGCGCCGACACCCCGGGCACCTCGATGTGCAGGTCGATGCGGTCGAGCAGCGGGCCGCTGAGCTTGCCCTGGTAGCGGGTCACCTGGTCCGGCGTGCAGCGGCAGGCCTTGACCGTCGAGCCGCGCCAGCCGCAGGGGCAGGGGTTCATCGCGGCGATCAGCTGGAAGCGGGCCGGGAATTCGGCACGCCGCGCGGCGCGCGAGATCGTGATGGTTCCCGTCTCCAGCGGCTCGCGCAGCGCCTCCAGCGCCGCGCGCGTGAACTCGGGGAACTCGTCCAGGAACAGCACGCCGTGATGGGCCAGCGAGATTTCTCCCGGCCGCGGCGGCGATCCGCCGCCCACCATCGCCACTGCGCTGGCGCTGTGGTGCGGGCTCGCGGTCGGCCGGCGCATCCACTGGGCAGTCTCGAAGCGGCCGCCCAGGCTGGCGACCGCCGCGCTCTCGAGCGCCTCGTCGACGCTCATCGCGGGCAGCAGCCCGGCGAAGCGCTGGGCCAGCATCGACTTGCCCGACCCGGGCGGGCCGACCATCAGCAGGCTGTGGCCGCCGGCGGCGGCGATCTCCAGCGCCCGCTTGGCGCCCGCATGCCCCTTCACGTCGGCCAGGTCGGGATGGCGCGCCACCGCGCTGGCAGGCGCCGCCAGCACCCGCGCCCAGCCGTCCTCGGCCGCCTCGGTGGCCGGCGGCACGGCGCCGGCCGGCAGGAACTGCCGCACCACGTCGAGCAGGTGACGGGCCCCATAGACCTCGGCGCCCGGCACCAGCGCGGCCTCCCGGGCGCTTTCGGCCGGCAGCACCAGCCGGGTGGCGATGCCGCGGACGTGCAGGGCCAGCGACATGGCCAATGCACCACGCACGGGACGCAAGTGCCCCGACAAGGAGAGTTCGCCCGCGAATTCGTGGCCCGCCAGCCGGTCGGCCTCGATCTGGCCGCTGGCCGCGAGGATGCCGAGCGCGATCGGCAGGTCGAAGCGGCCGGAATCCTTCGGCAGGTCGGCCGGCGCCAGGTTGACCGTGATGCGCTTGTTGGTGGGAAATTCGAGACCGGCGTTCTGGATCGCGCAGCGGACCCGTTCCCGGGCTTCCCTGACCTCCACGTCGACCAGGCCGACCAGCGTGAAACTGGGCAATCCGTTGGCCAGATGCACCTCGACCGTGACATTTGCGGCTTCAAGACCCACTAAGGCGCGGCTCTGCACCAAAGACAGACTCATTTCGCTCCCTTTCACCAAGATGGTGCGTCCATCTCTTGTTCTTCATTGTGACCAAGTGCGTCAGGCGTAAAACCCTGCCTCGTCGGGGGGATGCGCTTTGGCACGCTCCCTGCTTTGAGAAGGATTCCTACTCACTTCCAAAACACTCCGAGGAGTCCGCTCGATGATGCACCGTAAATCCGTCCAGATCCTGGCTGTGGGCGCGCTTGCCGCCCTGCCGATGCTCGCCAGCGCCCAGGCAGCCGCCGACGCGGCGGCACCGGCGCCGAATCTCACGGGCAACGTCGCGCTGACGACCAACTACAAGTTCCGTGGCCAGGACCAGGACGTCATCGGCAGCAACGGCTTTGCCAAGACCAGCTGGTTCAAGCCCGCCATCCAGGGCGGCATCGACTATGCCTTCGGGGACAGCGGCTTCTATGTCGGCAACTGGAACTCCAGCGTCAACTGGCTGCCCGGCAACTCGGTCGAGATGGACTTCTACGGCGGCTATAAATTCAAGGGCGGCCCGATCGACTGGGACGTCGGCGTCTATCAGTACTACTACCCCGGCAATACCGCGGGCAATACCACCGAAATCTACGGCGCGGGTACCTGGTCCGACGAGACCTTCGGCGCGTTCACCGCCAAGTACTCCTGGACCGTCTCCAACGACTACTTCAACTACGCCGGCAACAAGCGTGGCTCGAGCCTGGACGGCCAGAACACCGGCTACCTGAACCTGGCGTACACCAAGGAGATCGTGCCCAAGCTGACCTTCAAGACGGCCATCGGCTACACCTTCTTCACCAGCGACATCAAGAGCCTGGGCTACAAGGACTACCTGGACTACAACGTGGGCGTGTCCTACGACTTCGGCAGCGGCCTGGCCCTGGCCGGCTCGGTGCAGGGCGGCAACAACCAAAGCGCCTTCAACCTGATCGCCACGCCCGGCATCCCCACGGGAACGGTCTTCGGACCGATCGGCCAGACCACCTTCTCGCCGAATGCGACGCGTTTCATTGTCATGTTGACCAAGACCCTCTAGTCATAGAAGGCGTGGCCCGGGGCTGCGCTGTCCCTTTCATCCGCAGGAGAAACATCATGAAGCTGGTCACAGCCATCATCAAACCATTCAAGCTCGATGAAGTGCGCGAGGCACTGTCCGCCATCGGCGTGCAGGGCATCACGGTCACCGAGGTCAAGGGCTTCGGTCGCCAGAAAGGCCACACCGAGTTGTACCGTGGCGCCGAGTACGTCGTCGACTTCCTGCCGAAGGTCAAGATCGAAGCCGCTGTGGCCGACGAACTGGTGGAACGCGTCATCGAGGCGGTCGAGAGCGCGGCGCGCACCGGCAAGATCGGCGACGGCAAGGTCTTCGTCTACGACCTGGAGCAGGTCGTGCGCATCCGCACCGGCGAAACGGGCCGCGAAGCCCTCTGACACGCAAGGCACGAAAGAAACTAACCGAAATGAAAAAATTCCTTGTCTCACTCGCGTTGGGCCTGAGCCTGCTCGGCGCCGGTACGTCCGGCTTCGCGCAGGCGCCCGCCGCCCCCGCGGCCGAAGCGTCGGCCCCCGCCGCTGCGGCCGCACCGGCCG